>CAWBIG010000135.1:0-5602 GCA_963788435.1 uncultured Acidobacteriota bacterium
TTTTAACGCGATGAGCGGGAAAGCGTCCCCCAGCGACAGTTCGAGAATAGCCCCGGGTGGATGCGCTGCGAAGCAGCACGGGAACCCGGGGTAAGCCCCATCAAAAACCACGGGTTTCATCGCGCCCGCCAGGGCGCGATGAAACCCTCAACGGACGGCAAGGCTACGCGCCCTGTGCGCTTTCTGCGATTCGAGAAAGGCGCGCGGGCGTAGTCTATCCAAAGAATGCCGAGAATCGCGCAAGTCATCCTCGCATTGATCGTGGGCCTGGTGCTTCTTACATGGGCGGCCTCGGGTGTGGTCGAGACTACTGCCAGCGAATGGTTCGAACGGGACGAAACGTCACGGGCGCACCTGGTCCTCATGAGCGCCAGTCATTCTCTGGCCAATGCGTGGAACAATTCGGGAGAACTCAATGGCCTGATGCTCGCCATCGCGCGCGAGGAACGCGTGATGGCCGTGACCGCGTGCAACCCGGACTTTACCATTCGAGCCACCACGCCAGGTTTTCCTCCGGAATTCGATTGCACTGAAGTCGGCCCGCGCGTCCGCACCGCCGAGCCGGCCCCCGGCGAAGGGGCGGCGACATTCCAGGAATGGAGCACCATGGCCTCCCTGCCCACCGGGCTCGTGCAGGTCAGCGCCATGCCCATTCCCTCCTCACAAGGAGAACTGGGATTCGTAATCATGGTGCAGGACCTCAATTACATTGAAAGGCGCGAAGCCCGCGCGCGCACTTTCCTCATTGTCATCTTCGCCATTCTCGCCATCACCGCATTCGGCGTCCCGCTCATCGTAGCCAGAGGTGCGCGCCTTGACTGGACCCTCGAGTTGCGCAAGCTCCTGCGCGGCGGCGGAAAGCACAGCCGGGAATTCCAGCCAATTCTCAGCGACGTTCGCGAATTCATCGGGCGCATTGCGGCGGAACAGGAAGATGCCCCCGGACAGTGGACAGCGGCCCGTCTCAAGGCCACGCTCAATCAGCACCTCCACGGCGAGAAGATCGTCATCCTCGGCAATCGCGAGCCCTACATTCATCAGCGCGGCCCGGACGGCCAAATCGTAATCCAGCATCCCGCCAGCGGCCTCGTCACCGCGCTGGAACCGGTGATGCGCGCCTGCTCCGGGGTCTGGGTCGCGCATGGAAATGGAAGTGCCGATCGCGAAACCGTCGACCGGCATGACCGCGTCAGCGTTCCCCCGGGCGAGGAGTCTTACCAGATTCGCCGCGTCTGGCTTTCTGAGCAGGAGCAGCAAGGCTACTACTACGGGTTCTCCAATGAAGGCCTTTGGCCCCTCTGTCACGTCGCTCATGCGCGGCCCATATTCCGCGCCGAGGACTGGCGTCAGTATTGTGCCGTGAACCAGAAATTCGCTGACGCCGTCTGCAGTGAGACTGACTCGCCGGACCCCATCATCCTGGTGCAGGACTACCACTTCGCGCTGGCCCCGGCCATGATCCGCAAGCGCCTGCCCTCGGCCACCATCATCGCCTTCTGGCATATCCCCTGGCCCAATGCCGAGCGCATGGGAATCTGCCCCTGGCGCAATGAGATCCTCCACGGCCTCCTCGGCAGCAGCATCCTCGGCTTCCATACCCAGCTCTACTGCAACAACTTCTTTGATTCCGTCGATCGCTACCTTGAAACTCGCATCGACCGTGAAAACAACGCCGTCATCGTGCAGGGACAGCGCACTCTCGTTCGCCCGTATCCCATCTCCATTGAATGGCCCAATCATTGGGCTGACACCGCGCCCTCCCCCCAGGAGTGCCGGTCGCAGGTCTGGCGCGATTGCGGCCTCAAGAAAAATGCGCTACTCGGCGTCGGCGTTGACCGCCTCGACTACACCAAGGGTATTGAGGAAAGGCTGCTCGCCGTCGAGCGCCTTCTGGAGCGGTACCCTCGATATCGCGGCCGCTTCACTCTGGCGCAACTGGCGGCGCCCAGCCGCACCAAAATCGAGCTATACCAGTCTCTTAATGAAACCGTGGTCAGCCTTGCTGACAGAATCAACCAGCGATTCGGAAACCAGGATTACAAGCCCATCATCTTGTTGCTGGCCCACCACGAGCCGCCTGAGGTCTTTCGTTTTTTTCGCGCCGCAGACGTCTGCTACGTAAGCAGCCTGCAGGACGGCATGAACCTGGTGGCCAAGGAATTCGTCGCCGCCCGCACTGACCTTCACGGCGTGCTGGTGCTCAGTGAATTCACCGGGGCCGCCCGCGAGCTGACGGAAGCCCTCATCGTGAACCCGTATGACATTGAAGCCAGCAGCGGGGCGCTCGATGCGGCTTTGTCCATGCCCGTTGAGGAACAGCAGGACCGCATGCGCTCCATGCGCTCCGTCCTGGCGCAATTCAACGTCTACAACTGGGCCGGCAGAATGCTCGTCGATGCCGCCCGCGTCCGCAATCAGGATCGCGTCGCAGGACGCCTCGGAGCGCATTCCCGGCTCGTCCCTGCCGCCGACGAATAGGTTCCTATCGCGCCCCCGCCGCCGCCATCCATGCTTTCAGAAACTCCGCCACCTCTTCCGGCCAGATCCACGCATCGGCAAGCGTTTCCCGATATTCCCCCCGCACCAGAACGTTCAGGCCTATCCCCTTCAGCGCTTCAAACGCGTCTTCGTCGGTCGTGTCGTCCCCCAGGTAAGCCACGGCCGCATCGCTCCCCATCTCCCCCAGGATCGTCCGCACCGCGTCTCCCTTGGTTTTGGCCCCCAGCACAATCTCCACTCCGCCGTCGAACTCCACCATGCGAAGCCCGCACCGGCGCGGCGCAGCCTGCCAGCAACGCTGCACCCGTCGCCTGAGCCCCCTGGCCATGCTCTCCTTGCCCCGCCAGTGAATCGCAATCGAGGCGAATTTCCGCTCCGCAAACGGCTCCAGACCATCCTTCATCAGCCGCTCCGTAACCTCCGTCAGCGCCCGCATCCCTTCCGCGGGCAACTCCGGCCGGTCCAGCTTCCCGTCCGCCGTCAGCCGTTCCAGCCCATGGCAGCCCCATATCTCCACGCCGGGGATGTCCAGCAGTCGCCTCACTGCCGCCACCGGCCGCCCGCTCACAATCACCAGCCGCGTATCGGTCTCCCGCGTCAGCCTTTCCAGCAGCGGCGGAATCTCCGGGTACGGCACCGCGCGCTCCGGATCCAGCCGAAACGGCGCCAGCGTGCCGTCGTAGTCCAGCATCAGCGCCCGAGCCCGTGCCCGCGCAATTCCCGATAGAAAACTGCCGATCTTTTCGTCCATAAGTTTGGTTTGGAAAAGTAGCGTTGAAAAAGACCATTCCTATGCGTCGTACTGGTAGATGCCGTTCATCTGGCTAAGTCTACGGCCATTCAGCCGCCAGCTTGCCCTCAAGAGACTGCATTTTCATGGCGTCAAAACTGGCGCGCTGCGGCTCGGGCATCCCATGTGCGTTGTGAGCATCCCGCGGAGAATCGAAGTGCATCATAAGCACCCGTAAGTGAAACCAGCTGGAAAAAAGCCCGGCACGTTTGCGGCACAATTCGTTTGCACGTTTCGGATACGGGTTTCTTACTTCTATTCCTGCGAAGGTCCGATACTCCGCATGACGATGAGGTTCAAGCCTTCCTGACTTGAGGGAGCACGTGCGTCATTCGCGGCCCTGAGGCTTCTCTGAAGAGGATTCCCGATCCACTTTGGAGGAGCTATGAAGCAAATTACCCCAGTTCAATCCATCCTTCTTGCACTGAGCCTGACCGGGCTGGCCGTCTGCATGGTCGCCAACTCCGCTCCCGCGGCGTGCGCGCAAACCAACATCTCCGGTGAGCTTGCGGGTACGGTCACAGACCCCTCGGGCGCGGTGGTGCAACACGCGCAGGTGACGGCGACTGGCCTCGAAACCGGAGCCAAGTCCGTTACCACAACCAACACCGCCGGCGTATACCAGTTTTCGCTGCTCAAACCCGGCACTTATACCATTACTGCCTCCGCGCAGGGATTCAAGACCGCTTCCGCGGGCGTCACCGTGGCGGTGGGACAGTTCGTCAACCAGAACCTCCGGCTTTCGCTGGGTGAAATGTCTGAAACTGTCCAGGTGACGGCCGGTTCGCAGCTTTTACAAACTGAAACCGCGCAATTGAGCACCACGGTGAACTTCTCCCAGCTTCAGGACATTCCCAACCCCGGCAGCGACATTACCTACGAGGCGCAGGCCAAGCCGGGCGTGGTGATGAACACCGGCGCCAACTCCGCCATGGGCACCCTGGGCTACGGGAACTTTGAGGTTTTTGGTTTGCCCGCCACCTCGAACAATTTCACCATGAACGGCATGGAGGTGAACGATCCGTTCCTGAACCTGAACAATTCCGGCCCGTCCAACCTGCTGCTGGGCGTGAACGACATTCAGGAAACCAACGTGATTTCGAATGCGTACGAGGCGCAGTACGGCACCATGGGCGGTGTGCAGCTGAATGCCGTGAGCCGCTCAGGGGCCGACAAGTTCCACGGCAACTTGAACTATTCCTGGAACGGAGACGCGCTGAACGCCAATAACTGGTTCAACAAGAACCCCACCTACAACAGCCCGGCGGTTACGCGCCCGTTTTCAAATTTCAACCAGTGGGCGGCGGCCGTCGGCGGCCCCATCAAGCGGAATAAAGCCTTCTTCTTCCTGAACGACGAAGGTATCTCGTTCATCACTTCCACACAGAGCATTGTGTTTCTGCCCGCCAGCAGCTACGAGAGCAGCGTGGTCGGAACCAATGGAAGCTGCACCGATTCCACCAGCAGCCTGTTTACGGCGGGGCAGTCGAGCCAGTGCGCGTTTTACAACCACATCTTTTCCCTCTATAACGCCACCCCGAATTACTCCAGTGCGGTGCCCAGCAGCACGCCCGGACAACTGAGACTCTCAGAACCCTCCAAGTTCAACCTTACGGAAAGCCTGCTCACCGGGCGCGTGGACTTTGACCTGTCCGCCAACGATAAGGCTTTCGCTCATTTCAAATACGATCACGGCGTTCAACCCACTTACACCGACCCCATCAATCCGGCCTTCGACGCCGAGAGTGATCAACCCGACTACGAAGGCCAATTCGTTGAGACCCATGTCTTCGGCGCCCGCGCGGTCAATCAGTTCCTGATGACCGGCTCCTGGTACAGCGCCATCTTTAAAAACGTAAATCCCACGGCGGAATTGGCTGCCTTTCCCTTCCAAATGAACTGGGACGACGGTTTCCTCTCCAACCTCAACAACGACGCAGTGGACTGGCCGGAAGGGCGCAACGTTACCCAATACCAGGTGGGAGACGACTTCAGCTACTCCATCGGCGCCCACACCCTCAAGGCCGGAGTCACGTTCAAAAAGGATGATGTCTCCGATTACGACACCGGCATCCTGACCATCCCGCTGCTCTTTGTCAGCCAGGCGAACTTCAGCAGTGGCGCGTCGGACGAAGGCGTGCAGAATTTTCCCACCAGCCTCGATCTCCCGCTGTCGCTCTACACCTTGGGCTTATACGCTGAGGACGACTGGAAACCGGTGCCCAGGGCAACCATCAACTTTGGCGTGCGCGTGGAGCGGAACTCCAACGTGGTTTGCCGCACCAACTGCCTCGCGAATTTCGGCGGCGACTC
>CAWBIG010000136.1:0-57173 GCA_963788435.1 uncultured Acidobacteriota bacterium
GCACCGCATCCCCTGGCCAGGCGGCGTTCTGGCGGCGGAAGGTGTTGCGACGGCGACCGTGCGCCGTGCCGGCTGCGCTGGTACCCTAGAAGCATGTACGAAGAATTCCGCGTGACCGACCGCTGGACCGGGGAAGAGCTGCAGTGCGTATGGAAGGCCAACGTTGTGGCCATTGCCACCCGGCATGCCGACGCGGTGGACATAGTTTTCAGCGTGAATGGGCACAGCGTGGCGCTGGCGTTGCCGTGCCTGGCATGGGTGGAGCAAAAGAAGCGGACCGGGAAGGTGATCACCGACCAGATAGCGGTGCAGATTGCGGGGCGTTACCTGAAGCAACTGGTGGAAGAGGGTTACGACGCGCAGCGGGATCTGTACACGATGACGGTGGCGGAGGTGCTGGCGCACCTGGACGCGGTGGTGAATGAGGCGCGGGAACGGGGCAGCATTCCCAGCCTGCCGGTGGGCGTGGAAGCGACGGGATGATTCCCGATTGCAGGCGTGTCGCGCGCGTTCAACGGCAACTCCCATGCGACGCAGGGGCTAAAGCCCAGGTCGTTTGTTTATGCGGTCTGCGGCACGACTGAAGTCGTGCCCTTTCAAAGTCTGTATTTGAAACACGGTTTCATCGGGCCTAACCTCTGAACTCCCCAATGCGTCATTTCGTAGTAGCCGCTTAGAGGTCCTCAATGCGCATTCGTGTCTCCGCAGTAGTCGCCGCTGTTGCCGTGCCCCTTGCCTGCATGGCGCAGCATCCGGCGCCGCTGGATGCGCCGCTGCCCGATCCGATGCAACTGCTGAACCGGGCCCTGGCCAACGAGAAGAAGGTGGCCAGCGAGCAGGAGCGATACGAGTGCCGGGTGACGGCCTGGAGCGCCGAAACGGACAAGACCGGAAAAATCAAGAAACAGGACACGACAGTCAGCGAGCAGTTTTTCGTCAATGGACAGGAGATTCAGCACACGCTTGAGAAGGACGGCAAGGACCTGAATCCCGAGCAGACGCGCAAGGAAGACCAGCGGGTGATGAAGGAGACGCTGAAGTACAGCGACAAGGCCAAGGCCGACAAAGAGACGGCAAAGAACGATCAGCAAGCGGTGGACATTATCAGCGCGATGATGCTGGCTGGCGGGCATCGCGAGCGGGTGGGCGGCCGCGACGTGCTTTTTTACGACATTGTGCCGAACCCGCACTTCAAGGCGAAGAACCTGGCTCAGCATTTTGCGACGGTGATGCAGGGCAAGGTGTCGATCGACGAGGAGACCGGGGAGATGATCGACGTCGACGTTCATTCAGTGGCAGACGTGAAGATTGGCGGCGGGGTGATTGCATCGCTGCACAAGGGATTCTGGATGCATTTTCACTCCACGCCGCAAGCGGACGGGGTGTGGCTGAACGACCTGGCGGAAGGCACGGGGGATGCGCGGGCGGCGCTGTTTTTTCATCCCTACTTCCGCTTCCGGCAGAAGACGGGCGACTGTCATCTTTACAACGCCACGGCGCAGCAGGTGGGGCCGGCGACGGCGGTGAAGAAGTGAGCGCGGAGTTTTGCTAGTCTGAACGGTGCCACGCGAATCCAGCCGCCGATCGCTTCCGGGACTGACCAAAGCCACCGGGTATATTGTGCATCCTTTCGATGTGGCACATGGCGTGCGCACCAGCGGACTGGTGGCGGGGCGGCATCTGAAGACAGAACATGCGCACTCGCGGCATGCAACGGCGTGCTACGCTGTGGCGCCGTCGGTGTTTCGGGAAATGATGCGGCGATGGCGGCGGACGAGGCCAGCGGCGCTGGCGGACACGACGTTCATCGATGTGGGCGCGGGGATGGGACGCGCGGTGCTGCTGGGGTCGGAGCTTGGTTTTGAGCGTGTTCTGGGGGTGGAGTTGCACCCGGCGCTGGTGCGGATTGCGAAGCGCAACCTGGCCTTGTGGCGGAGGCATGGACGGGCGGCGTGCCCAGTGAGCATTGTCCATGGAGACGTACTTGAGCTCGAGTGGCCTTCGGGGCCCGCGGTGCTGTTTCTCTTCAATCCATTTGGCGCGGTGGTGATGCGGCGGCTTTTGCGGGCAGTGGCGCGCGCATTCGCCGGGCGGCCGGGCGAGATTGACATTTTGTATGTGAACAACGAGCAGGAAGCCGTGATCGAGGCGCAGGCCGGTTTTACGCGGCTGTGGAGCGGGCGCATTTTCCGATCGCGCGAGGATGCCGCGGCGGATCGACGGATCCTGCTGAGTCAGCCGGAGGGGGAGTATGCGGCGCCGGCGCATGAAGATTGTTCGATATGGAGATGGAGTGGAACAGGGAACAGGGATAAGGGAACAGAACGACAGGGGGTAGGGAGTAGGGGAAAGGATTAGTTTGGGGTTGATGATGGATTGGGGGTGGCTGCTTCCGGTTTGGCGGCGGGCTTGTCGGGAGTGGTGGAATCGGCGGAGGGAGCTTGGGTGTTTGTTGGTGGTGGTGTTTGGGATGGAGCCACCGGGGTCTCGATGGGGGCTAGCGGAGTGGCGGCTTGCGCCAGGGACGGCGACATGGGCGTCACCGGCAGGTTGATGGTCTGCACGGTCGCGGGGTCGTCGCGGAGCTTGAGGTAGAGGATGCCGCCAACGGGATGCGGGACGGTGAACTGGGAGCCGGTAAAGTCGGGTGGAACTTCGGTGGCGTTGCCGAAATCCTGCGCGGAAGCGATGGAATCGACCAGGAAGAGGTTAGACCCGGTGAGGATGCAGGGCTTGAGAGTGGAGCGAGGGCAGCGAAGATCCTTCAATCCCGGGAGGCGGACCAGAGTGCCGAGGGGCATCCAGTCGCCGGCGACGCCATCAGCGGAGATGGCGCGGGCGCGGAGGGGTCCGAAGGCCGACGAACCAAAGCGGGCCAGCGGTTCGACGGATCCGAGAGCGGTGCGGGCGTCCTCAAGCATGAGGCTGCCGTCAGAGAGCGACAACGTGGTGTGGAAGCTGCCATCGGCAGCGGCGACTTCGACGTCCTGGTTGCGGGGAAATTTCTGGGGGACGACGGACTTGAGGAAGAAAACCAGGCGGGAGGTAAGCGGCAGATCGTCAGGGCTGCCGAGATGGACGGGGGACGGAGTGGAGGCGGCGTCATCCTGGGTGCCCTTGCTGAGAAGCGTGACCTGAGGGCGAGGCGGATTGATGGTGACGGGAACGCTGAGCTCGCGCCCGTCGCGGAGGGAGACGTGGGCGGTGACCCGTTCGCCGGGTTCCAGAGCGGAGGTGGAACTGCCGGTGCTCATGGCGAGCTGATCGAAATCCTGCACACGCTTTAGCCCATTGGGTGACCATGTGATGCCCTTGAAGGTCGCCTTGGCCACTTCGTCCAGGCGGGTGCCTTTGAGGGTTGCGGCGTAGTCGCCAACGCTGAAGGTGAACTGGTCGAGCGAAGCGGCTTCCGCGTAGGCGTTGAGGCTGAGCGCGTCAGGCTGGCTGAGGCCGTACTGATGAATGTGGAGGGTTACGGGCCCGGGCTGGGCGCTTTTGAGCGGCACGGAGACGACCATCATGTCGGGCTTGGGAGATGCCCAGGTGAGAGTGTTTCCGGAAAGGTCGAGGGCGGATACGCAGAGGGTGCTGTCGCCCTGGATATGCAGCTTGTCGTCGCGGCCAATGATGAGGGCGGACTGATCGTCAGGGGCGATATCCCATTTTTCATTCCCGGCGGAGAGCAGATGAAAGTGGGGACCCTCCCAATCGTCGAAGCCCCACTTGCCATGGACGGTGGCGGTGAGTGTGCCGGAAGGCAGGTTGGGCAAGGCATTTTTCAGGACCAGGCCGCCTTTGGACGGATCGGCGATGAGAGGCAGGTCAAAGGGGCCGGCAGAGGTGTCGACGTGCAGCGCGAGATCGTGGGCAAGACTGGAGGCGAAGACCAGGGGCGCACCCTCGGCGGCAAACACCAGGCCCGGCTTTTGCGCGCAGGCGGTATCCGACGGGTTGATGGGGTGCAGCGGGGGAAACGTGGATGGCCCAACCGGCGGCAAAGCGACCACGACCACCGACTTGGGATCGCGGAACGAGGGGGGAACGTTGAGGCGGAGATTGAGAGTGTCCTGGGTGGGCAGGGCGAGGGCGGGGATGTACTGGAAATGCGCGGTGTGCAGCGAAGAGAGGATCTTGGCGGTATCGACGATGGCGCCGATATAGGGGCTGTACAGGCCCGCGCCGCCGAGCGTGGAAAAGCTGAGCTGGTTCATCAGGTCGGCGGCGGATCCATTGGCCAGTTGGGCGACGAGGGACTGGGTATTGGTGTCGTCGAGGACCAAGCCTTCAGTGTGCTGAGTGAGGCAGGTGGCCTGCTGGTCGGACGGCTTGTCGAAACATTGCTGGTCGAACTTGATGCCGAGGGAGCGGGCGGAGAGCTTGGCCTTTTCCTCGAGGGTTTTGGAGTCGGTCTGGCTGGTGATGCGGACCTGGGCGAGATAGGCTTCCAGGCGCATGCGGTCCCAGCTGGCAGCTTCAAGGTCCTGGGTGGCGCGGACGAAGGCGCCGGGGCGGTCGTGGACGGCCTTGCGGAGGGTGCTGAAGTCGCCGCCGGTCTCCGGGGCGAGGAAGATCAAGGCCTGCTGGGCCTCCGCGGGAACGTTCACGAAGACGCCCTCCTCACGCGCGGAGCGGGTCCAGGTTTCGACGCGGGTGAACCAGTCGAGGGGCGGGGGGTTGGTGGCGCCGCGCAGGAAGGCTACAACGAGAACGAAATGAGCGGATTGGCTTTCCGGCAGGTCGGGATGGATCCAAAGGCGATCGCCGGGCAGGAGATTGGCTACCTGCCCGATGGGAAGGGTGATATCGCCTCGTTTGACGTGAACATCCACCTTGGGACCGGCCAGATCAAAGGCGGGACCGTCGGCGAGCAGGGGGACCGAAAGGCAAAGGAGCCCTAAGAGAAGCAGCGGCAAACTTCGACGCATAGGACCATTCTACGGGGAACGGAGACGGAGTCCAACCCCCGGGGGGGTGAGGAATTTAAGGCACAACCGGCGGAAGATCGTATACAATGCCGGGTTAGGATAGTTTCTTTCTGTTTCGGTAAAAGGTAAATCGATTCCGGGGTTATGGTGGGGTCATTCGGGCGCCGGACGGCAGAGCAGCTACCGTAGAAAAAACCGATTGGGCGCAGAGTCCAGGGGATATTGCAGTCATCCAGTCCTTATAAGTGTTCTTCCCGCGACGGCGCGGTGGGCCGTGCTTCGAGGATCGCCCCCCGGCGGTCATGAAGCCGCCGCTTCAGTTACAAGCTAAGTAGTTATGTTCCAGGGGGGATGGAAAGTATGAAGTCCGCAAGAACTGCATCAGCAGGCATAGATGTCAGCAATTTAACGATTCCGGATGCGGAAGAAATTATCGAAGAGGCATTGGCGGAACTTTCGTTTTCGCAGGATCCCGGGATGATGCGGGCATTGCGTTTTCTGGCGCCCCCTGGGTACCAGGCGATCGTGGAGCTGTGCAGCGAAAACGGGCGCAGCAAGCGGCGCAATGCCATGGTGGAGTCGTGGTCGCCGGAAGAAGATGAAGTCCGGATTTATTTTGAGCGGATCGACGGGGAAGAGCCGGCGGGAGCGCGGGTGTCGCGTGGTCCCCGGGCCATTGCCGATCCTGCGTACGATGACGATGTGGCGCCGGAATCGCCGTTGGTGGCGGATATGGAGGCGCGGGTGAAGGAACTGTGCAGCGCGCTGGCCGAGGCGGAACGAGGCGGTCACGCTTTCATTGCGCTGAAGTGGTTCCGGGACTCGTTTCTGCCCAGGAAATCGTACCGGTGGAACCAGCATCCGGAGACGCGGCAGGCGGTGCTGGCGGAGGCTATACAGCGGGGCGTGGTGCTGACGAGCAAGATTGCGAATCCAAAGACGCCCGCTTACCCGACGACCACAATCCGGCTGAATCGTGCCGAGGCGGGGATTCCGGAGGAGGCGCAGCGTTTTCATCCGGTGGATGTGCAAGGGGAGACGCTGACGGCAGTGCTGGAAGAGGAACGGGGGGTATTGTGAGCTGCTACTTCCTGGAGGCGACGGCGTTCGCCAAGCTGTTTGTGCGGGAGGCGGGGACGGATGCGCTGATACGGCTGCTGGAGAGCATAGAGGACAACCGGAAGCTGATTGCGGCTTCAACGCCGCTGGAAGTGTATGCGGCGATCCGGCGGCGGGAACGCAGCGGGGCGATCAGCAAGGAGGGCGCGACTGCGGCCCTTGAGATTCTGCGGCTGGAGGCGGCACGGACGGTGCAGGAGCCGCTGAACCCGGCGGTGCTGGAATGCGCGCGGCAATTGCTGGACCGGACCACGCTGCGCTGGCCGGACGCGCTGCAACTGGGCGCGGCGCTGGTGGCGCGGGACATGTTTCAGGGAACGGCGATCATCTTTGTTTCCGCATCGAAGACGCTGCTGGATGCGGCGCGGGTGGAGGGGCTGGAGACGATCAATCCCGAGGCCGAGGCGGCGAAGGAGCCGGTGGCGGAAGCGGAGACGGTTTGAAGCAGCGGGGCGGATGCGTTTAGCGGAATTCGCATAATTTTCGATACGGGATCACACGACCGCTGTTTGCCTACGGATTCAAGCGGCCTTGACGCGCTCGACCGCAAGCCTTAGGCCCATGGCGCGGAGAATCGCGGCCAGGCTGGTCAACTCAGGGTTGCCATCCTTTGAAAGCGTGCGGTAGATCTGAGTCGGATTCAAATCCGCTTTTTCTGCTACTTTCTGCAGGCCTCCAAACGCCTTCGCCATTTGGCGCAGCGCGATGAGCAACTCGGACTGATCGCCGTCTGCGAGAATCGCGTTGAGCATCTCGACGGCGTAAGAGGGATCATTGGCGAAGATTTCCGCCATGGCGTCGTCGTGGGAAATATCTTTCATCGTTCGGGCCTCCTCTGCCATTCTCTCCAGAAATCACAGGCACGCGCAATATCAGCGGTCTGCGTCCGTTTGTCCCCACCGAACAAAAGAAGCACGATCTGTTCTCCGGCGATCGCATAGTAAACGCGATAGCCAGGGCCGAGGTCGATCCGCAATTCCCAGACTCCGTCGCGACAGAAGCGATGGTCGCCGAAGTTGCCGTTCTCGATTCGGTTCAGACGTCTGTCGATAGCAACGCGGGCCGATTTGTCACTGAGCCGGATTAGCCATTCCGCGACTATATCCGCGCCCTGCGGAGTGATATAGTCGCGAACTTCGTACCTGTCATATTCGTTCAAAAACGAAAAAAGGTCAAGTTAGTGCTCATGGTTCGCGACGGAACTTGTTGGCCTGGTCGAACTCGTCGCGGAGCGCGGGTGTGCGCAGGTTTTCGCGGATAAGTGCGAGGTGCTGCTCGAGGGCGAGCAGGGCGCGCTCGATGGGCCCGGTGTTGGTGAGGGCAATGTCACGCCACATGGAGAACGGACTGGCACCGAGGCGAGTCATTTCGCGCAGGGCGCGGCCGCCGACGTTCTTGAGCTCGGGGGCGTCGCCGACTTCCTCTTCCAAGAGCGCGCTGAGCGCGGTAGCCGTGAACTGGGGCAGATGGCTGACCCAGGCGACCATCTCGTCGTGGCGGGCGGGGTCGATATCGATAATGCGAGAACCCATGGCGGCAACGAGAGCGCGCCATTCAGCGGCGAGTTCGGCGCCGCGCGGGGAGCGCTGCCAGGCGGGATCGTCGGTGAAGAGCCATACGGCGCCGCGAAAAAGATTTGCGTCCGCGAGCTCTGCGCCGCCGCGCTCTTTGCCGGCCATGGGATGGCCGGGGAGAAATGCGGGGCGGTCGGGCTTGTTGTAGTCACGCGATGCGGCGGCCACGGTCTGCGCTTTGGTGCTGCCGACGTCGCTGACGAGCTGATCGGGCGTGAGGACGGACGCGAGCTGCGTCATCAAGTCGAGGGTGGCGTAGATGGGGACGCAAAGGAGGGTGAGGTCGGCATCGCGCGCGGCTTGGAGCAGATCAGGCGTGATGGAGTCGATGGCACCCATGGCCAGGGCTGTTTGTGCGCCCTCCTTGCTGCGATTCCAGCCGACGATGGAACCGGTGAATCCTGTGGCGCGCAAGGCCAGGCCTGCGGACGTGCCCAGCAGGCCGGTGCCGAGGATGGAGATGCTGCGGATCATGCGTGGGAACAGTGTAAGCGAGTCAGCGGGTCAGCAGATCGGCAAGTCAGGTTCCGCGTATCCCAGGTCCCAAAAGCACGGAGCCGAAACGAACGGGGCACAGCTTTTACAGAGTTCGGCCGACGGCGCGAGCAATCAGGCGCAGCTCGCCCATGAGGGTGTCGAACTGATCTGGATATAGTGTCTGCGCGGCGTCGCTGGCGGCTTTGTCGGCGTTGGGATGCACTTCGACGATGATGCCATCGGCGCCGGCGGCTACGACTGCGCGCGCCATCGGGGCCACCATGTCGCGGCGGCCGGTGCCGTGCGAAGGATCGCCGACGATGGGCAGATGGGAGAGCTTCTTGACCATGGGGATGGCGGAGATGTCCATGGTGTTGCGCGTGGAGGTCTCATAAGTGCGGATGCCGCGCTCGCAGAGGATGACGTTGTAGTTGCCGCCGGAGAGGATGTACTCGGCCGAAAGAAGCAGCTCCTCGATGGTGGCGGCGATGCCGCGCTTGAGCAGGACAGGCTTGCGGATCTGGCCGAGTTCGCGCAGCAGGTTGAAGTTTTGCATGTTGCGCGCGCCCACCTGGAGGAGATCGACAAAGGGGAGCATGAGCTCGATCTGGGCGATCTCCATGACCTCGCTGACGACGAGGAGGCCATGGGCTTCAGCGGCGTCGCGCATGAGCTCGAGGCCGGAGATGCCGAGGCCCTGAAAGGAATACGGCGAGGAGCGGGGCTTGAAAGCGCCGCCGCGGAGGAACGTGCCGCCTGCGCCTTCGACACGGCGAGCGGTTTCGAACATCTGGTCGCGGGTTTCAATGGAGCATGGGCCGCCCATGGCGACCACCTGCTTGCCGCCGACGGTGACGCCGTTGCGGAATTCGATGACGGTGCCTTCCGGACGGAAGCTGCGGCCAGCGAGTTTGTAAGGCGAGCTGATGCGGTGCACGTGCATGACTCCGGGCATGATCTCGAACTTGGCGAGTTCGAGGGATGAGGTTTGGCCTACGGCGGCGAGGATGGTCTGCATCTCGCCAGTGGTGCGATGGACTTCGACTCCGGCTTCAGTAAGCGCCTCGATGACGGCGTCAATCTGTTCTTCGGTGGCTTTTTCCTGCATGGCGACAATCATGGCTTCTTCTCAGTCTCCGGGGCGGGTGTGCCCGATGCGGGGCGCGAATCGGCTGCCGTAGCGGCGGCAGTTTCGCGGGCGTGTCTCTCTGAGGCCAGCTCGTTGCGCTGCAAGGCGCGCATGACGTCGATGATGCGCTCGTAGATGTGGGTGAGCTCGATGTCGGGCAGCGGGCCCTTGTTGGCGTCGCGCACGTTGGCGTAGATGATCTTCTCGCGATTCGGCTCGTAGACCGGGAGCGAGGTGGCGGCCTTGAGATGGCCGATCATCTGCGCGGCGCGGGCCCGCTCGCTCAGCAGTTCCACGAGCTGGCGGTCCAGTTCATCGATGCGTACCCGCAATTCTTCGATCGTCATTCGATCCTCGCGTGGCAACAGAATTGGCATGATCGCTGCCGGGGAACGGCGGCGGACTTGGCTTCATCGGGCCTGCGCAGCGTGTGGCTGGCGCAGACCCTCGATAAATCGAGCCACCGTGTCCGGCGAGCTTTCGGGAGTGGATCTTTCGATCAGCTCCACGATGGCGCTGCCGACGACCGCGGCATCGGCGAACTCGCCAACCTGCGCCACGTGCTGGGCGTTGGAGATGCCGAATCCCACGGCCACCGGCAGCGTGGTCCATCGGCGAATGCGCGCGACCAGGGCCGCGGCATCGGCGGCAACAGACTGCTGCTTGCCGGTGATGCCGGTGCGCGAGATGGCGTAGATGAACCCCTCAGAGTGCTCGGCAATGGCCTGGAGGCGCTCGTCGGGACTGGTGGGCGCGGCCAGAAAAACGGGAGCAAGGCCGGTGCGGCGCATCTCGGCGAGACAATCGGCCGCTTCCTCGACGATCAAGTCGATGACGAGGACGCCGTCGGCGCCGGCGGCGCGGGCATCGTCGGCAAAGCGCGCCAGGCCGTAGCGGAGGATGGGATTGAAGTAAGTGAAGATGATGAGGCCGGCGGCGGGGCGGGCGTTGCGGATGTCGCGAGCGATGGCGAGAACGTCAGCCAGATGCGTGCCGTGGGCGAGGGCGCGCTCGCTGGCGCGCTGGATGACGGGGCCGTCGCCGAGCGGGTCGCTGAAAGGGACGCCGAGTTCGATGACGTCTGCGCCCGCGTCAATGGCAGCGATGGCGATGCGGCGGGTGACGTCGAGCGAAGGATCGCCGGCCGTCAAGTAGGCAACAAGGCCCGGCTTTTGATGAAACACGATCGACATGCGGTTCAGGCCCCCTCGATGTGCAGCTCGCGGGCAATGATGCCCATGTCCTTATCGCCGCGTCCGGAGAGGTTCACTACAAGTATGTCACGGGGATTCATCGAAGGCGCGATGCGCAGGGCTTCGGCTACGGCGTGCGCGCTTTCGAGCGCGGGGAGGATGCCTTCGGTCCGCGCGAGGCGGACGACGGCGTCGAGCGCGGCAGCATCGTCCTGCACGGTGTACTCGGCGCGACCGGAGTCGTGGAGCGCGGCGTGCTCGGGGCCGATGGAGGCGTAGTCGAGTCCGGCGGAAACCGAGTGCGTCTGCGCGATCTGTCCGTTCTCGTCCTGAAGGACATAAGAAAAAGTGCCCTGGAGTACGCCGGGCACGCCGCCGGAGAAGCGCGCGGCGTGCTCGCCGAGCGCGGTGCCGCGGCCGCCGGCTTCCACGCCGATGAGGCGGACACCGCGGTCGGGGATGAACTCGTAAAACGCGCCGATGGCGTTGGAGCCGCCGCCGACGCAGGCAATGATGGCGGTGGGCAGGCGGCCTTCTTTCTCAAGAATCTGCTCTTTCATCTCGAGGCTGATGCAGCGGTGGAAGTCGCGGACCATGGTTGGGTAGGGGTGCGCGCCGAGAGCGGAGCCGAGTAAATAGTGGGTGGTGCGGACGTTGGTGACCCAATCCCTCATGGCTTCGCTGATGGCGTCTTTGAGGGTCTTCGACCCGGAGGAGACGCCGCGAACTTCCGCGCCAAGCAGACGCATGCGCAGGACATTCAGCTCCTGGCGCTCCATGTCCACGTCGCCCATGTAGACCACGCACTCCATGCCCAGCAACGCGCATACGGTGGCGGTGGCCACACCGTGCTGGCCGGCGCCGGTTTCCGCGATGATGCGCTGCTTGCCCATGCGCCGGGCGAGCAGCCCCTGGCCGAGCGCGTTGTTAATCTTGTGCGCGCCGGTGTGGAGCAGGTCTTCGCGCTTCAAGTAAATCTTTGCGCCGCCTAGCTGCTCCGTGAGGCGCCTGGCGAAATAGAGCGGAGTGGGCCGGCCGGCGAAGTCGTGCAGAAGTTGCGCGAGCTCGGCCTGGAATGCGGCATCGGCCTTGGCCACTTCGTATTCGCGCTCAAGCTCGAGCAGCGCAGCCATGAGGGTTTCCGGCACGTAGCGGCCGCCGTAGATGCCGAAGCGGCCGGGCCGTGACTCCGAGGGAGCCGAAGGAAGAATGACAGATGACATGACGGACTCCTGCTACCCGTGCGAGGGGAACATTTCAGTTTACAAGGAGTTGAGGAGCGTCATGCCGAACGCCGCTTCCGGCTGATATCGCACAACATGTCGGAGTGGATGTTCAGTCCGATGTTGGTGAGGTTGTAAACGTGTTCGCTGGCGACGAGCCATACGATCTCGCAGATGGCGCGCTCAGAGAAGTGCCGAAGCAGACGGGCGAAGGTATCCGGATTTACTTGCTTGTCGCGGGTCAGCTCGGTGACGTAGTCGAGAGCGGCCCGGTCGGACTCGCTGAAAAGCGGGCTGGTGGCGTAGTCCTCGACGGCGTTGAACTTGGCTTCGTTCATGCCCGCCTTGATGACGAAGAATCGGCCGATATCGATACAGAATTCGCAGACGTTGACGCGAGCTACGCGTTCGCGGACGAGCATCTGAGTTTCGAGCGGCAGCTCCAGCTTCTTGTCGAGCTTGGCGATCCCGGCAATGAACTTGCCAAAGGCAGCGGGCATGCGGGAGTAGACCACCTTTACCGGTGTGGGCACCTTGCCGAACTGACGGAGCGTTGCCGCATAAACCAGCTTGTTGATGAAGCCTTGTGGCTTCTCGATTGGGGCCAGAAACGTGTCCATGCGAGCCTCCTGGGAGGATGAGAATGGGGATCGGGCAGAGCGGATCGGGGAAAGCGGACCCGCTCTCATCAGATTACGGCTGCGAGCCACCACAAGTTACATCGCCTGAATCCGTGAGGACTGCGTCCGCGATGGCCCTGGCGCGCTCCCCAACGCTGCCCGGCTCAATGAAGACGATCTCAAAACCGAATTCCAGGTAGGTTTGTTCGTGGATTTGTTCGAAACGAAGAGCGTCTTCATGGGAGATGCGGCGGGCGGCGGTCGGGTCAACGAATCCGAGACTGCGGATGAAGAAAACTCGCTTTTCGTAAACGGCGTCGCGCTGGATCCGCTCAAGTTCGCCGGCAAGCCCCGGCGTGACCGACACGCCAAGAAAAGCGGCCAATGCGGCGGTGCAGATGGCGGAGCGGTCGTGAAACTGAATCGCATCGGCCATGCCGGCCGCGCGAATCTGCCGCTGCTGCTGCAGCGCTGCCACCGCATCCAGGAACCACGGCTCCATCCATGGCTTGTCCACGCCGCGCGCATGCCACAGCGCAATCAAGTCAGTGGCGGCTTCTTCGAGCACGCCGAAGCCGTCCAGCTCAAGCTGGCGCAGGATGGCGGTTTTGCCGGCGCCGGGCGTGCCGGTGAGGATGTAGCGTTTCATTTGATTTGAGTGGCTCGAGCGGCGGCAATAAAGGCGCGGACCTTGGCCGGATCTTTGCGGCCGGGGGCGGATTCAACGCCGGAGGCGACATCCACGCCCCATGGGCGCAGCGTGGCAATAGCTTCAGCGACGTTGCCGGGGTGAAGGCCACCGGCGGCAATGAAGCGGACGCTGCTATTGGCGAAGACGGTTTGCTCGGCGGCGGCCCAATCAAATGCAATGCCGGTTCCGCCGGCGGCCGTTGCGGTGCGGGAATCGACAAGCACCGCGTCAACCCCAGGATCCGCGGCGAATGCAGCGGCTTGTTGCGCAGCTTCGGGGCCGAAGTGGACGACGCGGAGGATGCGGAAGTCGAGGCCGAAATGCCTGCGCAGTTGCGCAGGCGCATCGGCCGGGTAGTTGGCGTGGAGTTGCACGCCCGTGAGACCACACTGGCGAACGGTGGAGACAACGTCCCCGATAGACGAATCGACAAATACGCCGATCTTCTCGATTTGGGAAGGCAGGCCGGTAACGATTTGAGCAACCTGCTCTGGATTCACGCGGCGGGGGCTGGGAGCAAAGACGAAGCCGACCGCGTCTGCTCCGGCATCCGCGGCATGCAGCGCATCGGCCAGCGAGGTGTTGGCGCAGATCTTAATCCAGAGGCTCATCGAAGGGCGAGGCTGGCTTCAGCCAAAAGGTGTTTGAGGGCGGCGCCGGGATCGGGTTCGCGCATGAGGCTTTCGCCGATGAGGAAGGCATCGAACCCGGCAACGCGCAACCGGAAGATGTCGTTGGCGTTGGCAATGCCGCTTTCAGCAACACGGACTCTGCTGGCCGGAATGCGATAGGAAAGTTCCAGGGAGCGCTCAAGGCGAACTTCAAAGGTCTTCAAGTCTCGATTGTTGATGCCGATGGCGTCGACGCCGGTTTCGCCGAGCGTATCGAGAACGCGGTCCAACTCATCACCGGTATGGACTTCGACAAGGACGTCAAGGCTGAGCGATTGGGCGTTGGCGGCGAAACGTTTCATCTCGTCGTTGTTAATCGCTGCAGCGATGAGCAGGATTGCATCGGCGCGATGAGCGCGGGCTTCGACAATCTGGTACTCGTCCACCATGAAATCCTTGCGCAGGCAGGGCAGGCGGACGGCGCGCGAAGCCAGCTCGAGGTTGCGCAGGCTGCCCTGGAAGAAGGGCTCGTCGGTGAGGACGGAGAGCGCGGCGGCGCCGCCAGCCTCATACCGGCGGGCGATCCACTCCACGTCGAAATCGGCGCGGATGAGACCCTTGGACGGCGATGCCTTCTTGATCTCCGCAATGATGGCCGGGCCCTCCGCGGCGTGGCGGCGCAACGCAGCGGCCCATCCGCGCGGCTGGTGAAGCGCGGCGCGGCGCTCCAACTCGGCCAGCGGGACAGACGCGCGCGCGGCCTTCAGAGTGGAGCGGGTGGCGGCCAGGATGGTGTCAAGTCGCGTGGGCATGGTCGCGTTCCGTGGTGGGCCCGGAGGGATTTGAACCCCCAACCAAGGGATTATGAGTCCCCTGCTCTAACCGTTGAGCTACAGGCCCTTCTTGGCTCTAAGCACCTGAGGCGGGAGCATTTAGGATGCGGCTACCGATCATTGGTCGGTTGCCCAATCCGCTGTCTCGGCTCTGGCGCCGGTTGCGGTTTCAGTCTTTCACAAATAAGTAGCGCCGGTCACGTGGGGAAAAGTGGGAAACTGCGCTGACAGCTGGCCTGCTTATAATCGGGGGACGGAATCTACGCAAGATCCACATTGCGTTGAACTTCCGTGCGGAGGTCTTTCTGTGTTGAAGCTTGGCCGAAGAGTTGCGCCTGCTTTTTTAGCGGCGGTTTGTTCCCTTGCCCCGGTAGCGATTTGGGCGGCGCCGGACGACGGCGCGCGGGCCGCACTGAGCGCGCAGCTGGATGCCATGTTCAATCGGCATGAGTACGAAGAGAAGGGCGTGCAACTGGCGTGGCAGAAAGAGGGCGCGATTTACACCATCCTGGAGCCTGCTGCTGGCCCCGGCCCGGCGGGCAAGGGCAGGGACATTGTGGCCTACGATACTGCAACCGGCGCGCGGACGGTGCTGATTGCGGCGGCGAAGCTGATTCCGCCGGGCGCAAGCGAGTCCCTGACCATTCAGGGCTACTCGTGGTCCAGCGACCGCAAGAAGCTGCTGATTTTTACCAACGGCAAGAAGGTCTGGCGGCTGCCGACGCGCGGCGATTTCTGGGTATATGACGAGGCCACCGGCAAGCTGACCAAGCTGGGCGGCAGCGCGCCGGAGTCGTCGCTGATGTTTGCCACTTTCTCGCCGGATTCATCCAAGGTTGCGTGGGTTGAGGAGCACAACCTCTACGTTGAGGACGTGGCCACGGAGAAGATCACGCAATTGACGAGGGATGGATCGGACGACATTATCAACGGCACTTCCGACTGGGTGAGCGAGGAGGAATTCGATCTGCGCAACTGCTTCCGCTGGAGCCCGGATTCCGAGTCGATCGCGTATTGGCAATTCGATCAGTCTGGGGTGGGCACCTACACGCTGATTAATGACACGGAAGCGGAATATCCGAAGCTATTCGAGTACAAGTACCCGCAGCCGGGGACGACCAACTCGGCGGTGCGAGCGGGGGTGGTGGCGGTGGCGGGCGGGCCGACGAAATGGATGGCGCTGGAGGGCGACCCGCGACAGCACTACATTGCGCAGATGCAGTGGGCAGGCAACTCGCACGAGTTGATGATCGAGTACCTGGACCGATTGCAGCAGCACGACGAATTGCTGCTGGCGAATGCGGTAACGGGACAGGCGAAGCTGTTCTTCGAAGATGCGGACAAGGCGTGGGTGAATGCTCAGCCCATTGAGTGGATCGGCAAGGAGGGGGCAAAGGAACCGGATCTGCTGTGGGTGAGCGAGCGCGACGGCTGGCGGCATGCGTACCGGGTGGATCGCCGGACCGGGCAGGCGAAACTGATTACGAACTTTGCGGCTGACATCATGGGCGTGGAGGCGATTGATGCGGACGGTGGATGGCTTTACTTTCTGGCTTCGCCGGACGATCCGGTGCGGATGTACTTGTATCGCTCGCGGCTGGACGGGACGGGGGTTCCGGAGCGCGTGACGCCGCCAAATGAGCCCGGCTGGCACGGGTACAACATTGCGCCGGATGCGAAGTACGCAGTCCACGCAGTGTCAACGTTCACCACTCCGGTTCGGATCGAGATGGTGAGCCTGCCGGACCACAAGGTGCTGCGCACGCTGGTTTCAAACGAGGAACTGGCGGCGAAAGTGAAGCCGCTGCTCGGCGCGCCGGAGTTCTTCAAAGTGCCGGTGACGAACGGGGTTACGCTGGACGGATGGATGATGAAGCCGCCAGACTTCGATCCGGCGAAGAAGTATCCCGTGCTGACTTATGTGTACGGTGAGCCGGCGGGCGCGACGGTGCGCGACGAGTGGGAGGGAACGCGCGGGCTGTTTCATGCGGCGCTCGCCGCGCAGGGGTACATTATCCTGAGCTTCGACAACCAGGGAACGCCGGCTCCAAAAGGGCGCGAGTGGCGCAAGATAGTTTATGGCGCGGTGGGCGTGCTCTCAAGCGCGCAGCAGTCGGAGGCGATTGAGGCGCTGGCGCGCGAGAATCCTTACATCGACACATCGCGCATGGCCATCTGGGGCTGGAGCGGCGGCGGCTCCAACACGCTGAACGTGATGCTTCGCTATCCGGACGTGTACCAGACGGGCATTGCGGTGGCGCCAGTGGCCGATGAAAGTCACTACGACTCGATTTACCAGGAACGCTACATGGGGCTGCCCGAAGGAAACAAGCAGGGCTATCACGACGGCTCGCCCATAAACTTTGCTTCGGGGCTCGCGGGCCATTTGCTGGTGGTGCACGGTTCGGGCGACGATAACGTGCACTTCCAGGGGACGGAATTGCTGATCAACCGTTTTGTGGAACTGGGCAAGCCGTTTGACTTCATGGATTATCCCAATCGCACGCACTGCATCTGCGAGGGGGGCGGGACGTCGTTCCACGTTTACTCGCTGATTGCGCGCTACCTGGAAGATCACGTGCCGGCGGGTGCCCACTAGGAGCAGGCGGCGGAGCAAGGCCGCGGAAAGAGAGGAAACATGGCCGCATCGCGAAGGGAATTCATGGCGCTGAGCTCATTTGCCGCGCTGGCCGCGGCGCTGGAATCAAGTGGGGGCGCGCAGGTCCCGCCGCAGCAGCAGGCGACGCCGGGCGCGCCTACGGCGTTCGGCACTTCGCCGGCGGTGGGGCCGGTGGTGACCGCGGACGATTTTGCGCACGCGGAAAAGCTGGTACAGGTGACGCTGACCGACTCCGAGCGCGCGGAGGCCGCCGGCAACTGGCGCATGCAGATGGCGCCCAACTACGAACTGCGCACAGGTCCGCGCAAGTTGAGTCTGGAGCCAACGTTGCAACCGGCCACGCTGTGGAATCCGGCGATTCCCCAGGTCCAGCTTGACGAGGGCAGCGGGAATTTCATGCCCGCGTTGCCGCCTGCCGGAGAGTTGCCGCGCAAGAAAGAGGACATTGCCTACGCGCCGGTGGCGCAGTTGGCAAAGTGGA
Source organism: uncultured Acidobacteriota bacterium (assembly GCA_963788435.1). Lineage (GTDB taxonomy): Bacteria > Acidobacteriota > Terriglobia > Terriglobales > Acidobacteriaceae > Telmatobacter. Next base: position 17,497 of record CAWBIG010000136.1, read on the forward strand.
TTGAGTCGGGGTTACTTACGTCAGAAGAGCTGACGAAGCTCTATCTCAACCGGCTGGAGCAGTACGGGCCACAACTGCGATGCGTGATCACGCTGACCCGCGCCCATGCGCTCGAACAGGCGAAGGCGGCGGACCGGGAGATTTCGCAGGGCAGATATCGCGGGCCGCTGCACGGGATTCCGTGGGGCGCGAAGGATCTGCTGGATACCGCGGGTATTCCCACGACCTACGGCGCGGAGCCTTATCGCAATCGCGTGCCGGACCAGGATAGCGCGGTGGTGAAGCGGCTGAACGATGCCGGTGCGGTGCTGGTGGCCAAGCTGAGCATGGGCGCGCTGGCGCTGAACGATATCTGGTTCGGCGGACAGACGCTTAATCCGTGGCTGCTGGAAGAAGGATCGTCGGGATCGAGCGCGGGCCCGGGAGCGGCCGTTGCGGCGGGACTGGTGGGGTTTGCCATCGGCAGCGAAACCGGCGGCAGCATCGTAAGCCCCTCCATGCGCTGCGGCGTCACCGGACTGCGGCCTACATTCGGTCGCGTGGCGCGCACCGGAGCGATGACGCTGTGCTGGAGCCTGGACAAACTGGGTCCGATGACGCGCGGCGTACAGGACGGCATCCTGATTCTGAAAGCGATCAGCGGGCCGGATGCGGGCGACCTTGCCAGCGTGCCCGCGAAACTGACCTTTGATGCAGGCCAGAGCGTGCGCGGCTTGCGCGTGGGCTACTTTCCCGCGTGGATGAAGGAGCCGCCGGCGACGGATGTGGATCGCGCGGCGCTGGACACGATAAGCAAGGTGGGGATGACGCCGGTGGAGGTGTCCATCCCCGACTGGCCGTACGACTCACTGAACCTGATGCTGTTTGCCGAGGCCGCGGCTGCCTTTGATGAGCTGGTGCTGAGCCGGAAGATCGACGAGCTGAAGATGCAGGTGCCCGATGCGTGGCCTAACGTGTTCCGGCAGTCGCGGTTTCTGTCGGCGGTTGACTTTGTGCAGACGGATCGCTTCCGGCGCAAGGTGGCTGAAGAGATGGCGCGGGTTATGTCGAAGGTGGACTTGCTGCTGGTGCCAAGCCTTCGCGATGAGATGCTGGTCATCACCAACAACACCGGGCATCCATCGCTCACGCTGCGCGCGGGATTTGTGGAAGTGAGCGAGGCGCGCAGCGACTGGGCGCCCGATCCGGCGCATCCGCTGCCGAAGTTTTCGCCGCCGCGCCGCGTGCCGCACGGAGTCACGCTGATCGGCAGGCTGTACGAAGAAGGAAAGCTGTGCCAGGCGGGGATGGCGCTGGAAGCGGCGTTTAATGTGATGGGCGAGCGGCCGGCGGGGTTCTAAGAGCAGTTTTCAGTTGTCATTTCGGCCACGTCGTAGCGAGGCACAGAGGACATTAATGCTTCGACATCGGCGACGGTGCGAATGCCGCCTCTGGCGCCGTGGCAGGTGCAGTTCAGCGCGGCGGCGCCGCAAGCGAAATCGAGCTGCCGCTCCAGCGGCCAGCCTCGCAGCAAACCGTAGATAAACCCCGCGTGGAAGATGTCGCCCGCGCCGGTGGTGTCCACGACATCGACGCGGTACGCCGCGCGATGCAGCATTTGCTCGCCGTCCCACGCCAGCACGCCATCCTGGCCCAGCGTAGCCGCTGTGAGCCTGCAACCGTATTCCTCCCGCATGCGTTTGAGCGCTTGTGAAAGGTTGCGCTCGCCGGTGAGCCGCGTGGGAAAATCGCGGCTCACGATCAGGTAATCGACGTTGCGCACCAGCTCGCGAACGCCGTTGTAGATCTCGTCGAGATCGGCGATGACCGGCACGCCCGCCTCGCGCGCCCACTGCGCTGCCTGCGTTGCCGCAGCGGTCTCGTATCCATCCAGGTGCAGCGCGCGCGCATTCACAATCCAGTCGCGGTCCAGATCGTCGGGCTGCAGCAGCAGCCGCTCGTCGCGCCGGCAGAGCACGGTGCGCTCCCCGCCGCCATCAATCAGGATGAGTGACTGCGGGCTGGCGGCGTTCGCAACCTCGGTCAGCCGGACCTCCACGCCGACACGCGCAAACTCGCATCCGGTGCAGGCGTCCCGCGTCGTCATTGCCGATCTTGCCAACGTAGCGCGCCGACAATCCCCACGTGCAGCAGGCCACCATGGTGCTCGCCGCCTGGCCGCCGGGCGTGACCGACGCGTGATCGTATTCGATCTTGGAACCGCGCTCGGGAAAGCGTTCGAGCGGAATCAGCGTGTCGGTGGCGTTCAGGCCCACTCCCACCACATCCACCATCGGCACATTGGACATAGGCGCTATTGTACGGGGCTCAGGAGAAGCGGGTGGATTTCCAGAGTCCCCATGCGCCCACGGCCGCGCTGGCCACCAGCACGACGGCAAGCGCGCCTGCCCACGCAAAACTCATGTGCAACGCGGGCACGCGAGCCTTCATTCCCAACCACACGAACACGCCCGCCGCGCAAGCCAGGATGAGCCAGTCCCACCACTCGCGCCTGCCGGTGTCGCGCGGTGCGTCGCCGTGAAAAACGCGCACTACTTCGGCATGCTCCAGGCCGTAGCGGTCGCACTCGCGGCGGATGGCCGCGGCCGTTGACGCGCTCTCGCGTTCCGTGGCGACGGCCGAACTGACGGCGATGGCGCCCGCGATCATGGCCGCTGATCCGGCGATAACCAGCAGCCGGTGCGCCGCATCGGCATGCGCCAGCTCGCCGAAGACCAGCGCGCCCCACGCCAGGCCCCAGAGCTGGTTGGTGTTGGAGAGCGGAATGCCGCGCCCGATGCCGAGATACTTGGTGGCGAACTGCTGGAAGATGTCGCCGACGACCCAGACGAATCCGCCAAGAAACAGCCAAAAGAGCATCGGCACCACCGTGGGCGAATGAAACACTGTCGCGTGCACGCCGCCATCGAATGCCAGCACCAGCGCGAACATGGTCACCAGCTCGCCCACGGTGAAGATGGTGACGAACGAGAGCGGATTCATTCCGCTCAGGTAGGCCTTGCGGTAGGGAATGTACATCGATCCCCAGAGCAGGCTTGCGCCGCATGCGGCCAGGATACCACCGGTGGCGTGATGCGCGTGCGCGCCGCCCAGGTGAATGGTGCTGAATCCGAGCATGACCGCGGCGGCCACAATGGCCGTCGCGCCCAGCACCACCTTCAGCACATTGCGCGGGCCAGCGCCCTTCAGCTCGCCGAAGAGCAGCCGTCCCCAAAGGATGCCGACCAGCGAGTTCGTGTTCCACAGCGGAAAAGCAATGGCCAGGCCCACGTCGCGAATCGCGAATACGGTCAGCGTGTTGGCCACGGCCCACAGCATGCCCGCCAGCACCGCAAATGGAATCAGCTGCCGGTTGGCGCCCAGATCGCAAAACACCGCGCGCGTTCCTTTGAGAAGCGTGGGCACGCTCCAGCGCGCCACAAAGACGCCGGCAACCATGCACAACGAAACCGCGTAAGGCGTCATGCCGGCATTCACCAGCTTGGTTGGCGCCTCCGCCGCGCCCAGCCACACGCCCGCGCCAACGCCGCAGAGCACGCCCAGTCCGTGACGCGAAGCGAGCCGCAGGACGGGCGCGGTCTCAGGCTTCGTGCTCATCGGCGAGTCCTTTCCTGTTGCGGAAGGCAGGCTTGATCAATGCATCGCGACCAGCAACGCCACGCCAAACAGAAACACTGCGAGCGGAATGAGGAAGTGGCTGTCAGTGAGGATAGCGCGCGGCTTCATGTGTGCTCCGGTACGGGGAACTTGCGCAACCATAATGATGCGGCAAGCCACGTGTCAACCGGATGCGCCGAAGCATGCTTAATCGTTGGTCCGCCGCGCCGAAGCCACGCGCGGAATGCCCTGCAGATCGGGCGCGAATTCGACGCACTCAAATCCCTCCGCCAGCAGCAGTGCACCGACCGCGTCCCCTTGGTTGTAGCCAATCTCCAGCACGATGAATCCGCCAGAAACAAGCACATCGCGCGCTTGCCAAATCAGGCGGCGATGGATTGACAACCCATCCTCGCCGGCAAAGAGAGCAATCGGCGGCTCGTAGCCACGCACTTCCACGTCCAGGGTGTCGCGCTCGGATGTGGCCACGTAAGGCGGATTGGAGACAATCACGTCAAACTGCTCGCCGGCAACGGGCGCAAGCAGATCGCCGCGGGTAAATCGGATGCGATCGGAAAGGCCGTTGCGGCGGGCATTCTCTTGCGCGATTTCGAGCGCCGCCTCTGAAACATCGATGGCCGTCACGCCGGCCTGCGGCAGCTGATGCGCCAGGGCCAGCGCAATCGCTCCCGAACCTGTTCCGACGTCCACGATGCGCGGGCGTGAGAACCCGCGGGCCAGCGCGACAGCCTTCTCAACGACATGCTCGGTTTCCGGTCGCGGAATCAACACGTCGCGCGAGACTCGCAAGGGCAGGCCGTAGAACTCCGCCTCGCCGGTGATGTATTGGATGGGCTCGCCAGCCAGCCGGCGCTGTAGCAGTTCCTGAAGGTGCGCGGACTCTTTCCCGTCCAGGACTTCCTTCCACCGCACCAGCAGGGCCGCGCGTTCCAGCTTCAGAAGATGGCGCAACAACAGCTCGGCATCCAGCCGCGCGCGCTCCGGATGCGGTCCGGCGCGCAGCCGCGTCTCGCCTTTGCGCAGCCACTCCTTCAGCGTCATCACGCCGCCTGCGTACCCGCCTTCAATTGTTCCGCCTGCTCGTGCGCGATGAGCGCGTCCACGAAAGGCTGCAGCCGGCCCTCCATCACCAGGTCAAGCTGGTGCAGCGTAAGCCCGATGCGATGGTCCGTGACCCGGTTCTGCGGGAAGTTGTAGGTGCGAATCTTCTCGCTGCGGTCGCCGGAGCCCACCTGCGACTTGCGCGCCGCCGCCAGTTCCGCGTTCTGCTTCTCCATCTCCATCTCATACAGCCGCGAACGCAGCACGCGCATGCCCTTCTCGCGGTTCTTGATCTGCGACTTTTCGTCTTGGCAACTCACCACAGTATTAGTGGGCAGGTGGGTGATTCGCACCGCGGAGTAGGTCGTATTCACACTCTGGCCGCCCGGCCCCGACGAGCAGAACGTGTCGATGCGAATGTCTTTGGCCTCGATCTTGATGTCCACTTCCTCTGCCTCGGGCAGCACAGCCACCGTGATTGCCGATGTGTGCACGCGCCCCTGGGTCTCCGTCTCCGGCACGCGCTGCACGCGGTGGACGCCGCTTTCGTACTTGAGCTGCGAGTAAACGCGGGCGCCTTCGATGATGGCGATCACTTCCTTGGTGCCGCCCACGCCCGACTCCGACACCGACATCACCTCCACCTTCCAGCGATGCTGCTCGGCAAAGCGTGTGTACATGCGGAAGATCTCGGCCGCAAACAGCGAGGCCTCGTCGCCGCCCGTGCCCGCGCGGATTTCGAGAATGACGTTCTTCTCGTCGTTGGGGTCCTTGGGCAGCAGAAGAACCTTGAGTTCTTCCTCGAGCGCGGCGGCCTTCGGCTCCAGCGCGGCGATCTCTTCCTGCGCCATCGCGCGCATGTCGGCATCGGGCTCGGCCAGCATAGCCCGCGCGTCGGCCAGCCCCTGGCGCGCCTGCTTCAACTCGCGGAACTTCTCCACCGGCGTTTCGATCTCGCGCAGCGCCTTGCCAATCTTCGAGTACTTTTCATGGTCATTCAACACTTCCGGCAGCCCGAACTGCGCCTGCAGGTCGTTGTAGCGCTGCTCCATCTGTTCCAGTCGGTCCAGCATTTGCCCTCCGGGCCTTTGCTGCCGCCTCGCGGCAACGGGTTATCAAATTGGATTTGAGCGGAGACGAAAAGGGCGCAGAACAGTATGTGCGGCGGGCGCCGCTAGAGGAGGGCCGGGATGGGCTGATGGAGGATCACGCCGTTTTCCATTCTACCGCGAAAGGGCTGCTGCTCGCGGTAGGATTCTATTCCGGTTCCACACTTTGGAAGTCCGCCGTCGGGTCCCCGTGCTTGAGGGTGACACGCAGGCGCCCGAGAAAGTGCCAAGCACCGTACGCGCTGGCGAAAAGCATGAAACACCCCTTCGCGTTCAAGTGATGTCGAAGCACGAGAGCGGCGACGCAGAGCGCGAATACGCCAGTGAACATCAGCAACGCAACCGCTAGACCGATTATCCAGAGGGCTCTATTCACAGCGAATCAGTATAGCCGTGCTTTGCGCTTCAGAAGCACGCCACCGCGGCGCATTGGTCCATCAGCGGCACCTGCAGATTCGAGTCGTGCTGCTGATCCGAGTAAATCGTGATCGTCGCAGGCTTGTAGTCCTCGGGCTTGGCCAGCATGATGTTGGGCACAAACGTTTGCGGGTTGCGATCGTAGAGCGGGAACCACGTGCTCTGAATCTCCACGAGGATGGTGTGCCCCGCCTTGAAGACATGGTCCACGTCGTGCAGGCTGAACTTGTACTCGCGCACCTGGTCCGCGCGGATGGCCCGCGGCCGGTCGTAGCCATCCAGATACCGTCCGCGGAGAATCTCCGCGTTGGTCATCAGCTCGTACCCGCGCATCGTCGGATCTGGATCGTTGTCCGGGTATTCGTCGATCAGCTTCACCACCATGTCGTTGTCCGTGCCCGTGGTGGAAGCAAAAATGTCCGCCATTACGTCGCCGGTCACGACCAGGTCCTTCTTCAGTACCGGCAGCTTCCACACGGCCAGGTCCTTGCGATCGGTCACAAAACGTTGGTCCTCGGTCAGCCAGTCGTACCATTGCGAGCCCGGCCCGTACGTCGGCTGGATGGGCCGGTGACGGTACGGAACCGGGTTGGCCGGATCGCTCACGTATTCCGTCTTGGTGGCCGTCTTCACGTCATCCCAGGTCGCTTTGCCATCGCCTTCCAGGTGCAGCGGAGTGGGTTCCGCGGCCTCCGGCGGAAAATGCCCATACCGCATCCACTTGTTCGAGCCTGTCTGGAAGCTGGCCGTATCCTCCAGATCCCATCCCGGCACATCCTTCAGGTAATGCCCAAAGAACTTCGCTTCAATGTCCGCGCGGAATTCCTTGCCGATCGGCTCGCCGTATTGAAGGTTGCCCAAGTGCCGGGTCGTCGCTGCCCACGACCCATGCCGCCACGGCCCCAGCACCAGGAAGTTCTGGTGCCCGGCGTCGTGCGGCTCGAGCACGTTATATTCTTCCTGCGAGCCCCACATATCTTCCTGGTCGTAGTAGCCGCCCACAGTAAGCGTAGGCACGGCCACCGTCTTCAGGGAGTTCTCCACGCCATGCTCTCGCCATACCTGGTCGTAGGCCGGGTGGTCGATGAACTGCTGCCAGATCGGCAGCATCTTCGATCCCGAACGTTTCACGTCTTCAATGAAGCTGCCCCGCTCCAGGAAAAAGTTGTACCCGTCCACCGGCTTGCCGTCCTTGTCCTTGCCGTAGCTGACCTCCGCATTCTCCTTGTTGGTCTCCATCATCAGCCCGTAATCGTATCCGTAGCTCTGCCGGAATGCTCCATTGTGAAAGAAGTCATCGCCGATCCACGCGTCGATCATCGGCGCCTGCGGCGAAATCGCTTTCACGGCAGGATTGGGATCGATCCCGGCCATGACCGCGGTAAAGCCGTCGTAGCTGGTCCCCACAAATCCCGCGCGCCCGTTGTTTCCGGGCACGTTCGTCAACAGCCACGCCACGGTGTCGTACGCATCCGTGCTCTCGTCCGTGTTTTTCGGGTTGTTGTGGTCCTGGAGCGGCCGGTTCATCTCGAACTGTCCTTCGCTCTTGAAGCGTCCGCGAATGTCCTCATTCACAAAGATGTAGCCGTCGCGCGCCAATTCCGGCCGCCGCGCAAAAACTTCGCCCCGCGTGGTCCCGTCCACGCCGTACGGCGTCCGCTCAATCAGCAGCGGCAATGGCGCAGCGATATCCGCCGGTTTCAGAATCACCGCATGCAGCTTGATCCCATCGCGCATGGGAATCATCACTTCGGCGCGCTGGTAATCATGGAAGACGTGATGCACCGCCGGGCCCGTCCGCTGGTAAGTTGTCCCCGGCTCTGCGGAAAACGTCAGGCTCCCTTTCCCTGTTGCATCAACGTTGAATTTGAACGTGACTTTGGACTCGGTAATCCCGAATTCCGTCGCTGAAATCGCCTTCAGCTCCGTGGGTACGCGCCGCTCCGACTCCCACACCAGCTTTCCATTCTGCGGGTAAAAGCTCCACGGCGTATCCGGCTCAACGGGATTGGTGCACTCCCCGGAAAATGCCTGCAACTGAGCTGCGGTGACTTCCTGCCCTACCGCCTGAACAGACGTGAAAACAACAGGCGCGTTCCAAAGCAAAGCACAGCACAGCCACACTGGGGCAAAGCGATTGCGGATCAAGGGAACCTCCGGGTCAACTCGGGACTTCAGAATACTTCCCTGCACTCCGGCTCTCAAAGCGTTGACAAGCTTGCATCTATTTCCATTCCGGCCAAAAAGCGCGCCGATTCTCGAGCCACGTGGTTTGCCCTGAGGCCAAAATCTGCGAAGATTGAAGCATGACGACGACCGTTGCCGCTCCTCAGAAAGTCTTTGCCGACCGCATTGGCCGCATTGAAGTTTCCGCCACCATGGCTGTGGCCGCCGAGGCCGCCAAGCTGCGCGCCAAGGGCGCCAATCTTGTCGATTTCGGCGCCGGCGAGCCGCACTTTGCCACCCCCCGCCATATCAAAGACGCCGCCATTGCCGCCATTGAGGCCAATTTCACCCGCTACACCGTCGTCCCCGGCATTCCCGACGTACGCAAGGCCATCGTCGAGCGCCATGCCTGCGATTTCGGCTCCGACTACTCCGTCGACGAGGCCATCTTCACCACCGGCGAAAAGCATGCCCTGTTCAACGCCGTGCAGGTCCTGGTCGATCACGGCGACGAAGTGATCCTGCCCGTCCCCTACTGGGTCAGTTTCAAAGACATCGTGCAGTACGCAGGCGGCAAGGTCGTCTTCCTTGAGACTTCTGAGGCGGAGAACTTTCGCATCACCGCCCAGGCCATCGAGCGCGCCATCACTCCGCGCACCAAGGCCATCATTCTCAACTCGCCCTCCAACCCCGCCGGCTCCATCGTCTCCGCGGAGGATCTGGAGCACATCGTCCGCGTCGCCCATGAGCGCGGCATCTACCTGCTCCTGGACGAGTGCTACGCCTACCTCACTTACGTGGGCAGGCCCGTCTCCGCCGGCTCGTTCACCTGGGCCAAGGAGCACATGGTCGTTCTCGGATCGCTCTCCAAAACCTACTCCATGACGGGCTGGCGCGCGGGCTTCGCCATGGCGCCCAAGCCCATCATCGCCAACTTGTCAAAGCTTCAGTCCCAGCAGACCTCGAATGCCACCAGCATCGTGCAAAAAGCGGCCATTGCGGCGCTCTCCGGCTCGCAGGAGTGCGTGGCCGAATTCCGGGCCGAGTTCGTCGAGCTGCGCGACCACATGCTGGCGCGCCTGGCTGAAATTCCCGGCGTCACCTGCAGCAGGCCTGAAGGCGCCTTCTACGTGTATCCCAATATCTCCTCGTTCCTGGGCAAGGGCGGCATCCACACTGCAACTGAGCTGGCCACCCGCCTGCTTCACGAGGCCCACGTTGTGACCGTCCCCGGCGAAGCCTTCGGCACCCGCGAGCACATCCGCCTGTCCTATCCGGTCACCCGCCAGAGCATCGACGAGGGCACGCGCCGCCTGGCGGAATTCCTGGGCAAGCTGGCCTGAAATCCTTGAGTTTCTACCTCCTGCGGGAAGCCCCGGAGTGGAAGTGTCCTCAGGTGTAACCGCCATCACTGTTCAATACACGGTTTTATCGGGTAGGATGTGTGTCTCATGACGAAGCGGATCGATTTTCGACCTGTGATTCTGGCTGGCGGCAGCGGTACCCGGTTCTGGCCGCGTTCCCGCCGCGCCCGCGCCAAGCAGGTCCTGGCTCTCGATGGCGAACGTTCCATGATTCAGCAGACCGTTGAGCGCCTGAAGCCCCTGGCCGGCCTCAGCCACACCTGGGTCATTACAAACGAGTTCCTCGCCCACGAGATCGCCGACCAGCTCAAGGGTGTGCCTGAGAACCAGATTATCCAGGAGCCGGTGGCTCGCAACACTGCGCCCGCCTGCGGCCTGGCCGCGTTCCTCATCGAGCGCCAGAACCCTGAGGCAGTCCTGGGCGTGTTTCCTTCCGATCACGTTATCGCCGACGAGCCCCGCTTCCTCAAAGCCCTTCAAAGGGGCATCCAGGTAGCCGCCGCCGGGGAAAACATGGTCGTGCTCGGCATCGAGCCCACCCGCCCTGAAACCGGCTATGGCTACATCGAAACCGGTGACTATACCCGCGACGACACCGCCCTCCACGTGCGCCGTTTTATTGAGAAACCCAACCTGAACCGCGCACAGGAGTTTGTGGCCGCCGGCAATTATTACTGGAACTCCGGCATTTTCCTGTGGTCTGCCGCCACCCTGGCCAACGCCGTGCGCGAGCACGTGCCGGAAACCGCGCCCCTCCTCGAGTCCATCGCCGAAGCCTGGGGCACCCCGCAGTTCGACGAGATCTTCCGCGAGCTGTATCCAAAATGCGAGAACATCTCCGTGGATTACGCCGTGCTCGAGCCGCGCTCGGCCAAGGGCGAGCACCTCTCCAATCTCTACTGCCTGCCCGCTGAGTTTGCCTGGAACGACCTCGGCTCCTGGGCCTCGCTCTACGAGTACCAGACGGAGACCCGGCTGCGCGGCGACGGCGACGGCAACGTAGCCGATACCGACGGGCACATCTCGATCGACGCCGCCAACAACTACATCTACAGCCCGCGCAAATACGTGGCCCTGGTCGGCGTGCAGAACCTGGTTATCGTGGACACCGAAGACGCCCTGCTCATCGTCGATCGCGAGCACTCCCAGGACGTGGGCAAGGTAGTCAAGGAACTTAGCCTCAGTGATCGCACGGACTTGATCTAGCGCGGCTGCGAGATAATTGCGCCATGGTCTTCACCAAGCGCCTGCGCGACGGGGTCCGCGAGGGCCGCATCACCGTCAGCGTCCGCATCTGGAAGAGCCCCCACGTCAAGGCCGGGCACCGCTACCGCATGGACGAGGGCGAAATCGAGATCGACTCCATCACCCCCATCGGCTTTCCTGACATTACCCCGGAGTTGGCCCGCGAATCCGGCTTTCTCGGCGTCATCGACCTGCTCAAGGTGGCCAAGCACGGCCCCGGCGAAAACATCTACCTGGTTCGCTTCCACTACATCCCGCCGAAGAAGAACCGCGTGTCGCCACGAAAGACGGCTGCATCCTGATCTTCTATGCGCCCGCCGCGGGGCGCTCCGCAGCATCGCCGCCTTTCCATTGATTACACTGTTCTATTCACAAGGAGCACGACCCTCCGCATGCCCCATCCGCAGATCAAGTTCGGCACCGACGGCTGGCGAGGCGTCATCGCCGACGACTTTACGTTTGCCAACGTCCGCACCGCCGCGGCCGCCATCGCCGCATATCTCCACGCCCGCCGCGGTTCAGGCCAGGAAGACCCATCCAAAGGCATCTGCATCGCCTACGACACCCGCTTCGGCTCGAAGGCCTTCGCCGGCGCCTGCGCCGAAGTGGTCGCCTCCACCGGCATCCCCGTGCGCCTGGCCCACGACATCACGCCCACGCCTGCCCTGAGCTATGGTGTCCGCCAACAGGGTGCGGCCGGGGGCATCATGATCACCTCCTCGCACAACCCCGCGCAGTGGAACGGGGTGAAATACAAGGGATGGTACGGTGGCTCCGGAAAGCTCTCCATGATCGCCGAGATTGAGAACTTCCTCGGCGCACCAACAACCACCGCGGCACAGCCGGCCCCCATCACCGAGTTCAACTTCCTGCCCGACTACCTAAAAGCCATTGAGAGCTTCGCCGACCTCGACCTGATCTCCCGCTCGGGCATGAAGTTCGCCGTCGACTCCATGTACGGCGCCGGCGGGACCATTCTCTCCGACATCTTTGAACGCCTCGGCGTGGATCACGTCCAAATCCGCGCCAACCCCGATCCGCTCTTCCCCGGCATCAATCCCGAGCCCATCGAGCCGCACATCCGCGCCCTGGGAGAAACCGTTGTGGCCAACCATTGCGCCGCGGGTTTGTGCACCGACGGCGATGCCGACCGCATCGGCGCTACCGACGAGCACGGCAACTTCGTGGACCCGCACAAGATCTACTCGGTGCTGCTGGACTGGGTGCTGCGGCGCAAGGGCTGGCCCGGCGCGGTCACGCGCGCCTTTAATACCACCAAGATGCTGGACCGCATCGCGAAGAAATACGGTCGTGAGCTCATCGAACACGGCATCGGCTTCAAATTCGTATGCGATTACATGCTGGAGCGCGAAATCGTGATGGGTGGCGAGGAATCCGGCGGCATCGGCTTCCAGCGTCACCTGCCGGAGCGCGACGGCCTGCTCAACGCGCTGCTGCTGGCCAACGTAATGGCAGAAGAGGGCAAGACACTGGGACAGCTCGTGGCCGCCCTCCAGCAGGAGTATGGCGAGCATCAATACGGCCGCATCGATCTGCACATTTCGGACAACATCAAGAATGCGGCCATTGCCCGCGCTCGCGCGCTAAAGGCCGGCGATGTCGGCTTCGATGGCATGAAGATCCTGCGCCAGGAGACGCTGGACGGGGTCAAGTTCTATCTCGACAACCCGGAAGCTGCGACCAAACCGAACGCGGCGGAGACGTGGATTCTGCTGCGCGCCAGCGGCACCGAGCCCCTGATGCGCATCTACACCGAATCGACATCGAAGGAAACGGTAAACCGGCTGCTTGAGTCGGCGCGGCAGTTCGCGCTGGCAAGCTGACGCTGGAGGAGCAGTCATGTTTATTCACATCTTCGGATTTCGCTGGAAGCCCGAGGCAACAGACGCGGACAAGGCCCGCGCCGCGCGCGAAATTGTCGCCTTCCGCAGCCACATTCCCGGCCTGATCGACGTGCATGCCGGCCCCAACGTGTCCCCGCGCGGTCAGGGGTACGAGTTCGCAGGCCTGATGACGTTCACCGACCGCGCCGCCTGCGATGCCTATGCGACTCATCCGGCGCACCTGAAGCTGCTGGAGTGGCTTTTGCCGCTGATCGAGCCGGTGGAGCTGGATTTCGAAGCTTGAAAAAGCAGGGACCGGGGAACAGGTGGGCTTCGGCCCGTTTATGTTCGTCTTTCCGAAGTACCGCTCGCTCTAGGAGCCGGTGCCCGCCAGAACCACACCGACAGTCCGGAACATTATCTTCAAATCCAGCCAGATGCTCCAGCTTTCGATATAGGCGAGGTCGAGCGAAATGTAACTGTCGAAGGAGGGATCTTGCCTCGCCTGCACCTGCCAGAGTCCCGTAATTCCCGGGGTAACCTCAAGTCGGCGGAGATGCTGCGCTTCGTACTGCCGGACTTCGCTGGCAACCGGAGGCCGCGGGCCCACGATGCTCATCTCGCCGCGCAGCACATCGAATAGCTGCGGCAACTCGTCCAGAGAGTACTTTCGCAAAAAACCGCCAACGCGGGTAATTCGCGGATCATTCGAGAGCTTGAACAGGATTCCATTCCGTTCATTCAATGGCATCAACTCGGCCAGCTTCCGATCGGCGTCCGGGATCATGGTGCGGAACTTGGTGCATTTAAAGATGCGCCCCTTGCGCCCCACGCGGTCGGACCTGTAGAAGATCGGACCTTTCGAGTCCAATTTGATCCAGATGGCGATCCCCAGCATGGGTACGGCGCAGATCGCCAGAAATATAACCGCCAGCACGAAATCCATTGTTTGCTTGAGGAACAGTGAGAACTCGGGGATTCTGGCGCGATGCAAGGAGAAGGTGGGGAACTGGCCCACGTATTCCATGGCGCGATTCCATGTCAGTCCATCGTACAGATTGGGTACGATGCGAAGGTCCATCTCATAGGCACGAGCCCATCGCAGCATCTCTCTCGCGATTCCCGGCTGATAGGGGTTGACCAGATAGATTTCGTCAACGAATTTGGTGCTCGCCATGTCAAAAATGCGGCTGAATTCCTCTTCGCTGACCCGTTCCCCGGAGTTGGGAAGGGAGATAATCCCCTGCACCTGAATTCCAAAGCTGCGCAGGGTTTCAAGATGTTGCTTCACCGCCCCTGCTTCAGGAAGCGAACCGACCACCAGGACGTGCCGGTTGGCCAGCCCGGCCAAATGGCGCCTTTGCAATACGAAGCGATGGATAAAACGGCGCAGGCACAGGAGGCTCGTGATAAGAGCAAGCAGGATCAACAGAAGGCCGCGCGAAACTTCCAGAATGTGGGACTAAATACATCGTCCCCAGGACAAGGAGCCCCGCGGTGAGACAGGCCTGCACGGTGAGCCTTTGTTCGTGAAGGTGACCGTTGATGCGGTCGGGCGAATAAAGATGCAGATGCCGGCTGACCAGAATGAGGGAGAAAACGAAGACGCCCAAAGGAACCATCAGCATCCGGCCGGTATTCGCGAGGGTGCCGTCGAGGCGCCATGCGAACACACCCGAGGAGCCATGCATGGATCGAAAGATGACCCACGAAAGCACGGAGGCAACAAGCACGGTAACGATGTCGAGGGAAACCCAAAGCTTCGAAGTCTCCGGCTGCCCGGCTCGGGATCCTGCTCGATTCCGGGAGATGGCCGTGAAATCTTTATTTCTATCGGTAGCTTGAGAATAATGAACGGTGGCCATGCTGGCACTACCTCCAAGGCCTAATCAACGAACAATTAAAAGTGCTCATCCTTGCCGCAAGCGTGGACTTTGATTTCCTGGACTGCAGCGTTCGACAACTTCGTTGTTGCGGGGCCCAGGTGGTGCTCATAGAACGGCACCGCCGGTGCACGTTGGGTTCTGATGTAAGCCTCGTGCGCGTCGATCGTTCGAACGCATTGACGGGATAAGGCCGTGGTGCTTCCTTTGTATCAGCCATAAGAGAAACTACTGGATGCTTATTTGCGTCCATATTAACGTTGCGGAAGAGAAATGAACACATAAAATCGCTGCCTTCCAAAAACTGCCGCGGAATCCTTGCAATCCTAGGTAATGTTCTTCGGGTTACTTGGGGAATCTGGTCCCCGAACCGGCAGAATTCACCCGAGTCCGAGTCGGTCTCGCAGGGCGCTCAATTCAAGTTGCGGCAATTGCCTTTGCAGCGACAGGGGAATTCCACTGACCTGAAGGAACTCCGGTTTTGCGATGATACGGTTTAGCTGCGGGCGGCGCTATGACACGTTTGTGGCAGGGATGGTGCGTCGGGGGATTCGCTGCGAACGAACTGGTGGATTGCCTCGATCGTGTGTCGCCTCTGGTCCGGGCTCAATTCCGCGTACATGGGCAGCGATAGAATCTCGCCGGCCATTGCTTCCGCCACAGGAAACGAACCCGGGCCGGGCGCGCCGAAACGCTGATAGGCCTCGGTGAGATGCAGGGGAATGGGGTAATGAATGCCGGTGGCAATACCCCGCTCCGCGAGAAATTTCTGCAATCGATCCCTGAGGCTGCAGCGCACCACGAAAAGATGAAAAACATGCCGGCCTGGCGGGGGCAGCTCGGGCGGCAGGATCGGCGATCCTTCAAGCGCCTCCGTATACGTTTCCGCATGACGGCGCCGCGCCGCATTCCAATCAGGCAGATGGCGCAGCTTGACTGACAGCACCGCTGCCTGCAGCGCGTCGAGACGGGAGTTGTAGCCGACCCGGGCGTGTTCGTATTTGCGCGGGCTGCCGTGTTCCCGGAGCTCGAGCAGCACGCGGCGCAGTTCCGGGTCATTGGTGGTAATGGCGCCGCCGTCTCCATATGCCCCCAGGTTTTTGCCGGGATAAAAGCTATAGCAGGTAAGGCGGCCCGAAGATCCGATGGTTTCTTCGGCGAAAACCGCGCCGTGGGCCTGCGCGCAATCCTCCACGATGGTGAGATGATGCGCGGCCGCAAGTTTCACGAAAGGACGCATATCCATTGCCCGCCCGTAGAGATGCACCGGAAGGATGGCCCGCGTGCGCGGGGTGATGGCGGCGGCGGCGCATGCCGGATCCATCAAAAACGTCTCCGGATCCACGTCGACAAAGACTGGAATGGCTCCGATGTTCGAAACCGCCTCTGCGCTTGCAAAAAAAGAGTTTACGGGGACCAGCACTTCGTCGCCCAGGCCCAGGCCTGCGGCGCGGAGGGCCATGGAGATGGCATCGGTTCCATTGGCCACGCCCACAGCGTATTTTGATCCACAAAATGCCGCGAATTCTTTCTCAAAGCGCTCCACAACCGGCCCGCCGACGAAGTACGCTGCCTCCAGGACTTCCTGGATTGCCGGGTCGATCTCGGTGCGAAGGGCCGCGTATTGGGCCTTCAAGTCAACAAAGGGAACTGAGGGAGTCATAGAGTTTCCTTCTTGCCCGTCAAGCGGTCGCAAATTACGGTCAGGCCGCTCCCGGTTCGTTCGAATTCGGAGCCGCACGCGGTGCAAATGGAGCGTTGGCCGTCTACGGCTTTTGGCTCAAGCGGGAGTTTTTGCGCGCACAGGCACATCCAGCCAATCTGCCGCGCCGGGTTGCCGGCTACCAGCGCAAAGTCGGGCACGTTGCGAGTCACCACCGCACCCGCTCCAACAAAAGCGTAGCTTCCAATGTCATGCCCGCAAACGATCACTGCGCCCGCACCAATGGTGGCGCCCCGGCCCACGCGC
Organism: uncultured Acidobacteriota bacterium; assembly: GCA_963788435.1. Lineage (GTDB taxonomy): Bacteria > Acidobacteriota > Terriglobia > Terriglobales > Acidobacteriaceae > Telmatobacter. The sequence continues at coordinate 34,153 of CAWBIG010000136.1, forward strand.
GTTCCCACCAGGGCGCCCGCCGCTTTCTTGATGTACGAACGCGGATTGGGATCGTTGGTGAAGATGCAATGGGGCCCGAGAAATGCGTCGTCCTCAACCACCACGCCGGACCACACGGAAACGCCGTTTTTCACGGTCACACCGTTGCCCACAATCGCCCCGGTTTCGATAAAGGCGTGCTCGCCCACATTGCAACGCTCGCCAACCTCTGCGCCGCGCATCACGTGGGAAAAGGCCCAGATGCGGGTTCCAGCCCCGATGCGATCGCTTTCCGCGAGACCCTGTGGATGTACGAAGAACGAATTGGTCTGCTCGGTCATCTTGCCGCGAAAGGAGCCGCCTCATGAATCGGATCGCCGATTGGAGTGGCAGGGAATCACGTCGATTCTACGCGCAGGCACCCTTGCTGCCAATCTGACTATCGTGATGGGAATGGCCCAATCTAGCCATTGGCCTGCCGCTATTGCCCGCGCTACTGCACGGCGCCCTGCGGTCGCAGGCGGCGAAGGTCGAGCGCGCAGGCCACGGCGTTCTGCGCGGAGAGCCGCAGGTTGTCTGAAGCTGCCCACAGCCAGAATCGCGACGATTGCAGGGGATTGCGAACCTCCTGCACCGGTCGCAGCCGCACCAGGACATCGCTTTGCCCGGTGGCCGCCAAATTCGAGGGAGAATCCGTGTCTTCCAGTACCAGATCGACGTGCTCGCCGCCCAGAGCTTCTTCGAGCGTGGAAAGCTCCACGGCCCGCTCAAGCTCTACGGCAATGGAGAAAGTGTGGCCATGGAACACGGGCGCGGCGATGGTCTGAAGCGCCAGCGCGGGCAGGCGTCCGCGGCCAATCGCGGCATAATCGCGGCGAATCCGTGCTTCCATTTCGGGCAGGCTGACCTGCGTGCTTTCACCCATCCCGGAAAGCAGGTTGAAGGCCGCCTGGGCGTCGTAAATGGCGCGGGGCAACGTCTGAAAGCTGAGCAGATTCACGGTCTGCTGGTGCAGCTCGTCCATGGCGTTTTGCCCGAATTCGCTGGCCGGAGCCAGCATGGTTACGGCCACGGTGCGCACCGGCGCAGCCTGTTGCAAACGCCCGAGGAGCAAGGCCAGCGCCAGCGCCGCTGGATGCGCCGGAACGGTGGCAGGCGTCAGCAGGTCCGCTGGAGGAGTATCGGTTTCCAGCCACGGCGCCCGCACCAGAACCCCCGGCTCGGCTTCCAGAGCGCCCGATAAATCCAGCACGGTTGCGCCGGCGCGCAACGCCGCCTTCCAATGCATCAACGTCATCTCCCGCGAGCCGCAGAAAAAGGCGAAGTCGGACTTCTCCCAGGCTTCGGAAAGGAGGGGCTGGATGAACGTGATCTCGTCACCCACCTGATCGAGCTGTCCTTGCGCCGCTTCGTCGTCGAGCAGCGTGAATGTGGCCGCAGCCAAAGGCGAGTCGCCGATGGCATCTTTCAGCTCTTTGCCCAGCAGGGTGGATGCGCCAGCTATTGCAATCCGGTACACGGGGTTCCTTCAGTCGAGCAGGTTAAAGGGTTCGCGGATCGGCATCCCGCGAGTGGATCGCAGCCGGCGGACGGTTGCGCCGCCGCCATGACCAGGAGTACGCCGCCCGCGCCCAGATGCCCGAGAACATGTACACCAGCGCGACCGCGAAGAGCACAAACTGGGAATAGCGCACCACCATGAACAGCATGACCGCCAGCAGCAGCAGGATCTGCGAGGGATGACTGCGGGAGAAGTTGATCTCCTTGCCCGACCAGAAGCGCCAGGTGCTCACCATCAGGAAACCGCACGCGCCCACCAGCACCAGCCAGATGATGGAGATCCACCACGATTCAACCGGATAGGCCCCGCAGAAATGAACCGACGCGGCCACGATGCCGGCCGCGGCGGGAATGGGCATGCCGACAAAGTATTTGCGATCCGGACGCCCGGGGTTCCGCGGTTGGGCGTCGTGGCTGATGTTGAAGCGCGCCAGCCGCGCTGCGCCGCCGATCAGGAAGAGAAAGCAGAAGAATGCGCCCAGATGAAGCAGATGGTCGCGCAGCGACGGGCTGACCGAGTCGGGCAGGAACCGGAACCCCCAGACATAGGCGAGCAGGCTCGGCGCTACGCCAAAGGTGATCACATCGGCCAGCGAATCCAGCTCCTTGCCGAATTCGCTGGTGGTATTGGTCATGCGCGCGATGCGGCCGTCGAGGGCGTCAAAAGGGATGGCGAAAAGGATGGCCAGCGATGCCCAGTTCAGATGCGTCTGCGCGTTGCTGCCGGCGCCGAGGGCGGCAAACGTCTGGGTCATGGCAAAATAACCGGCGGCAATGTTGCCCACGGTGAACAGCGATGGCAGCAGGAACATGCCCCGGCGCAATCGCGCTCTGGCCTGTGCCCGTGCCCGCGCATCGTGACCGTTCACTTGAGCTCTCCTTCATCCGGCTCTGCATGGGCGCTGGCGGAGCGCAGCCGCTCCGGCCGAATGCCCGCTCCGGCGCCGTCCATCATCACCGCCAGCACGCTGGAGCCTCCCTTTACCCGTTGGCCGACCTTGACCTGCAGCTCGGCTTCCGCTGGAATCACCACGTTAACCCGCGAGCCGAACTTGATCAAACCCACCCTTTGGCCGCGTTCCACCCGGTCGCCCTCGCGAAAACGAAACACGATCCGCCGCGCCAGCAGTCCTGCAATCTGCTGGAACGTCACCTCGATGCCTTCGCCGTGCACCGTCACGATATTTTGTTCGTTGCTCACGGCGCTCAAGGGATTCATGGCGTTCAGGTATTTGCCTTTCTGATAGCGCACACGGCTCAAGCCGCCGGCAATCGGCGAACGGTTTACGTGCACGTCAAATACGCTCAAAAAAATGCTGATGCGCTGGCGCGGGCCGTTGGGAGTCGAAAGCGTGACGGTTTCCGTCACCAGCCCGTCCCCGGGAGAGACAATCAGCCCCGGTTCGGTGGGAACGGCGCGCTCGGGATCGCGAAAGAACCACAGAAAGAAGGCAGCGAGCACCAGCGGGGGAATCGCCCACCATCCGCTGCCCGCCACCCACACAATCGCCCCGGCAATCGCCGCCAGACTGAGACCGTAGATGTACCCGTCACGCACCATCGCAGAAAAGAGCCCCCCGCACCGGATTCTTCAATCCAATTGAGCGCAGTTGGCTCTCTCGATTATACGTTTGTTCACGTTGGGTAAGGACAGGGATAAGACACACCCGGCGCGCCGTGCTGGTTTGCGCGCCTGCGGGGTCTCGACCCTGACCTTTTCCGCGTCCGTACGGAGCTGCCTCCGCGTCGATGCGGGCCTACGCCAATACCGTGTGCCGGCGTTCGAGGGCGTAGATGAGATCCTTGGCATGAAGCTTCAGTTTCTTCAGCCGAACTTCTTCGAGCTGTTCGTCTTCTGAAAGATACGGTTTTTGAACCAGGTCTTCCAACCGCTGAGCGTAGCGACGATGTTCGGCGTGCAGGCGATCTATTTCTTCGCTCAGCGGATCTTGAATTTCATCCATCTTGCCCTCCATGTTTTTCCGAACATTAACAATTAAATCCGGCATGGGGGATTTGGCAAGGGGGAAAACGAACCCAGTCGAGCCCGGGCGAGAAATTCTGGCGGTGACGCTTCAAAAGTGATGCAAATCACCGCTATCGCCCCGTCTAGCCGTCACAAACCGAGCCGGATGCGAAAAACCAGCGCATCCTCGGGCGGATCGGCATAGTAACCCTTCCGGCGTCCCGATTCCGCGAAGCCCAATGCCCGGTAAAGCTCGAGAGCCGCTTCATTGGAGGCGCGAACCTCCAGAAAGACGGTCTGGACGTCGCGCATGGCGAGCTGCGCGGCGAGCCGCGCAAAGAGGCCCCGCGCCACACCCCGGCGCTGGAACACGGTCGCTACGGCGATGGTTTCCAGTTCGGATTCGAAGCCGGTGATGGAGGCGATGGCGAAGCCGGCCGTCGCCCCGTCCGCGCCATCGGCAATCAAACCAATACGCTCCGGCAGGTTGGCCGGGTTCAGTGCGAACTCATAGTTGCTTTGCGGCCAGTGCGGCGCGGTTGCCAGGGACTCGGCCAGCACGAGCACGGCGGGAATGTCCGCCGGCGACATGGCCCGGATGCGAATTTCGCCGTTCATCGCTCGGTGCTCCCGCTCGATCTCCCCGGCCGGCCCGTTTCCCCAAAAATCTCGGCATCGGAGCGGCGAAGGTAATGGCCGTCGAGCAGGGCCACATCGTCGAAACCGCCGGCAGCGACCCGCGCTGCGGCTAGGCGCAGGGCATCGGAGGCAGTGGGCGCAGCCACCCTCGCCAGTTCCGCCGCCGGGCATGCCGCGGCCAGCAGGTCGCCCGCGCCGTCGTCGCACACCCCCACCCGGCCCGGCGACACAAAGGCGGCCAGGTCTTCACTTCCAGCCAGCAATTCCCTTTCGCCCAGCCGCAGGTAAACCTCGTGCCGGTGCGCGTCGAGTGCCGCGTTCGCCACTCCAGCCTTTTGCGCCAGCACCGCCAGCCGGCTCAATGCCATCATGCGCAGACCCGCGCCTTCCGCCAGCCCCTTGGCCGCGCTCAGTCCCACGCGCACGCCGGTAAAACTGCCTGGGCCGTTCACCACGACAAGGCAGCCGATCTCGCGCAATCCGACGCCATGCTCTTTCAGCAAATTCTCCACCGCCGCCACCAGAGTAGCCGAGTAGGTGCGGCCCTCGAGCGCGGATTCGCCCAGAATGCGCACGCCGCAATCTGCCAGCCGGGCCAGCGCAACCGAGCCCTCCGGCCCGCAGGTATCGATGCCAAGCAGCAGCGGGCCCTCGGCGGATTGAGTCGGCGGAGTCATACCCATTCAGCATTACATGCCCCGGCAAGCGAGCAGAGAATCCGTTACTCTGGAAGCAGCAAATCACCGTCGGAATTACCACGGCCTTTAACGAACTCTGATCCCTTTTCACTGTCAACTAACCACTGAAGGAGCAGCCCTTGGCGGCCGCGGCGGCAACCCTCACCTTCCATGACACCTGGCGCCCGCGCGCCAACCCGTGGGCCATTGCGCTGACCGTCACCATGGCCACGTTCATGGAGGCGCTGGACAGCTCTATCGCCAACGTGGCCATGCAGCACATCGCGGGCACGCTCTCCGCCTCGCAGGACGAAGCCACCTGGGTGCTGACCAGTTACCTGGTAGCCAACGCCATGGTGCTGCCCATCTCCGGCTGGATCGCCAACCGCATCGGACGCAAACGCTTTTACATGTCGTGCGTGTTTTTCTTCACCGTCTGCTCTCTGCTGTGCGGGCTGGCTCCAACGTTAGGGACGCTGGTCTTCTTTCGTGTGCTCCAGGGCGCTGCCGGAGGCGGCCTGCAGCCCAGCGAGCAGGCCATCCTGGCCGACACCTTCCGTCCGGAAAAGCGCTCCATGGCCTTCGCGGTCTATGGCGTGGCCGTGGTCATGGCGCCGGCCATCGGGCCGACCGTCGGCGGATGGATCATCGACAACTACTCCTGGCGCTGGATCTTCTTCCTCAACATTCCGGTGGGCATCCTCTCGCTTTACCTGAGCAACCGCGTGGTGGAAGACCCGCCATACCTGGCGGAAGTAAGGAAGAAGCGCGAGGGCATCGATTCCTGGGGGCTGGGCCTGCTTGTCGTTGCCATCGGCTCCCTCCAGGTGATGCTGGACAAGGGACAGGAAGACGACTGGTTCTCCTCGCGCTTCATCCTCTCCTGTGCCGTCATCGCCGCGGTGGCATTCAGCTGCTTTCTCTACCGCGAATTCCACGTTGAGCATCCGGTGCTGGACCTGCGCCTCTACATGCGGCGCAACGTCGGCATGACCCAGTTGGTGCTGTTCATGGTCGGGCTCTCGCTCTACACCTCCACCGTGTTTATTCCGCAGTTTTTGCAGGAGATCATGGGCTACTCGGCGCGCCAGGCGGGAATGGCGGTGTCATCGGGCGCCGTTGTGCTCATGTTCCTGTTTCCGCTGGCGGGGATGTTCGCGCCCAAGTTCGATCCCCGCAAGCTGGTGGCCATCGGGTTCGTCATCACCACCATCGGTCTGATCCGCATGGCCAACCTGAACCTGGAGGTCAGCTTCTGGCAGGCTGTAAGCTGGCGCGCGTTCATTGCCCTGGGCCTGCCGTTCCTTTTCATACCCATCAACATTCTGTGTTACGCCGGCATCCCGCAGAATAAGAACAACGAGATCAGCGGCATGAGCGCGCTCAGCCGCAACCTGGGCGGCAGCGTGGGAATCAGCTTTATGACCACCATGCTGGCGCGACTGACGCAGGGGCACCTGGCGTTTCTGGGCGCCAATGCCTCGCCGGGCAACAGCCCGTTTGAAGCCATGCGCGGGGGCCTGGCCGGGGCCCTTCAGCAACGCTCCGGCATCGCGCAGCCAGACGCGATCTACCGCGCCGGCGCGCAGATTTACGGCATGGCGCAGCGGCAGGCGCGGCTGCTGGCCTATGTGGACGTGATCTGGATCTTCGTGATCATCACCGTGATCCTGGTTCCGATGCCGTTTTTGATGAAAAGACCGAAGAAGGCTGGAGCGCCGGCGATGGGGCATTGAAGCGCGGCGGTGCCTGGCGCGAGGTTGGCGAATTCGCAAGAATGTTCCACGTTGAACATCGTTATTTATGTTTATAAACAATTACTTATAAAGTTATCCACAGAAAATATTCCGCCAATGATGGGTGATCTAAATCACATTGCTATCCGCTAGCAGGCTGCGGAAAGACTCGCGAAATCGGCTTAGATCGCTCATCGAGCGAGGCAGGGGCTTTTCCGCAGCCTGCTAGACAGCGGACAGTGCCTGCTCAAGGTCCGCGACCAGATCTTCCTTGTCCTCGATGCCGACGGAGAGCCTGACAAGGCCTTCCGTGATGCCGACCTGCGCGCGGTCTTCGTCGCTGAGGGCCGCATGCGTGGTGGTAGCCGAGTGCGAAGCCAGCGACTCAACGCCGCCCAGCGACTCGGCATTGAGGAACAGCTTGAGCGCACCGAGGAAGCGGCCTGCGGCGGGGCGTGAGCCCAGATCGAGGCTGAGCATGGAGCCGAATCCGCGCTGCTGCTTTGCGGCCAGCTGGTGCTGCGGATGCGACTTGAGGCCGGGATAATTGAGCTGCTTGATTTTGGATTGCGTCGTGAGGAATTCGGCCACGGCGCGACCGTTTTCCTCGTGCTGGCGCATGCGCAAGGGCAGCGTCTTGATTCCGCGCAGGACCAGGAAGCACTCGAACGGCGAGAGGATGCCGCCGGCGGCCTTCTGGACGAGAAGGAATCTTTCTTTGTGTTCCGGCTTGGTGCCGATGAGCGCGCCGCCGAGGCCGTCGGAGTGGCCGTTGAGGAATTTGGTGGTGGAGTGCATGACGATGTCCGCGCCCAGCGCGATGGGGCTTTGCAGCGCCGGCGACATGAAGGTGTTGTCGACGCTGACCTCAACCCCACGCTGGTGCGCGACGCCGCAGATGGCGGCAATGTCGGTGAGGACCATCAGCGGGTTGGTGGGCGTCTCAATGTGAATGAGCTTGGTCGCGGGTCGGATGGCGGCGGCGACAGCATCCAGATTTGCGGTGTCGACGTACTCGATCTCGATGCCGTAGTGGCACACGATCTGGTTGAAGAGCCGCGCGGTGCCGCCGTAGACGTTGCGCGAGCAGATCACGTGGTCACCGCTGTGGAGGGTGGCGACGAGGGCGTAGATGGCGGCCATGCCGGAGGCGAACGCGTGGCCGCTAGTTCCGCCTTCGATGGCGGCGAGGGCCTGCTCCAGCCGATCGCGGGTGGGATTGCCGGCGCGCGAGTAGTCGTAGCCCTTATCGGTTCCGATGCCGGTGAGCTCGAACGTGGAGGTGAGGTAAACCGGAACATTGACGGCGCCGGTGAGCGGATCGGGATGCTGTCCGGCGTGGACGGCGAGAGTGTCGAATTTGTGTTTGGACATGGGGTGGGTGCTGGCTTCCAGCCTCTAGCTACTAGCTTAGCGGGTGGGGGTGAAGCGAGTCAGCGGCTCAGCAAGTCAGCGAGTCGGCTTCAGTTCTCGGTGGGAGCGCGGTCGACGGAATCGATTACCAGGACTTGGACGGGGATGTGCTGCGGCTTCAGTTCCAGGCCGAGGGTGGACTTGAGGACCGTGAAGATCGACGGCAACTGCGAATCCGATTCGATGTCGGGCGCGAATTCGAGTTTCACATCGTAGCTGCCGGGGATCTTAGTCTGGTCGGCAACGGGGCGGCCGGCGGCTTGCTGCAGCATGGCGGCAAGAAAATCCATGGACCAGTTGATGCCTTCGAGATGGCCCGGGCTGACGTTGATGCGAAACCCGGGGAACCTGGCTCCATTGGTTGGCGTGAGCTTCGGCCCTCCTTTGGCAACGACCAATGCGTATCCCGGGTTCATTCTGGTTTCGTAGTGAGTCACGAGATGAAAGCGGGTCTCAAGCAGGTTCTGCAGGCGCGGCTGCAATTCGGCGCGGCTGAGCGCGATTCCTTCTTCCGGCTTGGCGCTCACGTCGAAGTACTCGGAGTCGAGCCAGGGCTGCTTGCCGGCGATCTGATTCAAGTCAATGTTGTAGGCGAGGTGAATCAGATATTTGAGCGTGAGCGCCTTTGCCCAGAACTGGCCGATGCCTGGCGGGCTCCAGGAGCCGTCTCCTTTCTGGCTGGGCGGAGTGAGCTTGATGGTGGCGACCTCGAAGGATGGAGGCGGCGCGGCGGGCTTGGGTTGCGCGAAGGCGCAGGGCATGACGAGGAGCTTGAAAGCAAGAGCCAGCGGGAGAGCACGATGAAATTTGGCCATCGAAGATAGTCCTGGACAAGTATCGCTCCGCGGAATCAGGGATGGTGATGTGGTGCCACCGGGGTGGGCCGCCGTTGCTCTTCCGGAGGGAGCAGGGGCCCGAAGGGCCCCTGCTCCCTCCGGGGCGACAGGGCGGTTACATTCCGCCATCGAAGATTTTCTTGGACAAATAGCGCTCGGCGGAGTCGGGGATAATCGTCGCGACGCGCTTGCCGGGGCCGAGTTCTTTGGCGATTTCAAGGGCGGCGTGGACGTTGGCGCCGGAGCTGGAGCCGGCGACGAGGCCTTCCTCGGCGGCCAGGCGCTTGACCATCGCGAATGCGTCATCATCTCTCACCATGTTGACGCGGTCGCAGACGTCCCGGTGAAAGGTCTCCGGAATGAAGCTGACGCCGATGCCTTCCACGCGGTGCTTGCCGACCTCGCCGCCCTGGAGGATGGAGCCTTCCGGCTCAACGGCAACAGTGACGATGTGCGGGTTGCGCTCCTTGAGGAAGCGGGCGATGCCGGAGAAGGTGCCGCCGGTGCCGATGCCGCAGACGAATGCGTCAATGCGGCCGTCGAGCTGCTCCCAGATTTCGGCGGCGGTGGTGTCGTGGTGGAACTGTGGGTTGGCCTGGTTGGAGAACTGGCCGGCCATGAAGCTGTCGGGAATGGAGGCGGCGGCTTGGTTGGCGCGGCGGATAGCTCCGGCCATGCCTTCGGATTCCGGTGTGCGGGTGACCTCGGCGCCGAAGCCGCGCATAAGAATGCATTTTTCCTCGGCAAAGCCTTCAGGGACGAAGAGCTTGACTTTGTAGCCGCGATTGACGCCTATGAGCGCCAGGCCGACACCTGTGTTGCCGGCGGTGGCCTCAAGAATGGTGCAGCCCGGATGGAGCAATCCGCGGGATTCGGCGTCCAGGATCATTCCCAGTGCCGCACGGTCTTTGATGGAGCCGCCGGGGTTGAGGAATTCGAGCTTGGCGAAAACCTGCGCGCCGGGCTCGGGCGAGAGCCGGGTCAATTGGAGCATTGGCGTGTTGCCGACAAGCTGGGTGATGTCGCTTGCCGTGCGGCGCTGGAGAAGCGCGTGTTGGAGGACCGCCATGGGAGTGAAGTCTATACTGCCGAAGGTGAGATTGGCTGCGGGGTGTGCCGGTGGAAAACCGGTCACTGTTTGGTGCCTCGCAGTGGCTCTTACAGGCGCCAGCATCCCGAAATGCAGGTCCTTCGACTGCGTTTGGCGCAAACTGCGCGCCAAACTCCGCTCAGAATGACGGCTGTTTGTGTAAAGCGATTTCAGAGGTTCTAATTCGCTGCACGCGCTCCCTTGCGGGGACGGTTTGGAGATGGGAAGTAACCGGTGCGGGTGCGGACGTTGAGCTTGTGGTTGCCCTGTTGCGCAACCACTTCAATGCGGCGGAAACCGGGAACCGACATGGGTTTGGTGGAGCGGTAGTTGATGGTGTACTGGCTGCGAATGTCGCGGGCTACCTCGGCGGCAATGTCGTCCACCTGCTCCATGGATCTGGGGAAAAAGGCCATGCCGCCGGTCTCCGTGGAGAGCATTTCCAGGGCGCGGTGGGCGTGGCGCTGCTCGGAGCGGGTCATCTCGTCGCCAAACAGGAGGCCGATGGAATAGATGACGGGACCGGAGAGCGCCTGCACGCGGCGAATGGTCTGTTCCAGGTTGAGGGTGGAGGCGTTGTCCTCGCCGTCGGTGATGATGATGAGCACTTGCTTGGGACGGTGGGCGTCGGCAGCCAGCTTGTCGGCGGATGCGACCACGGCATCGTAGAGCGCGGTGCCGCCGCGCGACTCGACGTGGGACAGGCCGTCGCGCAGCTTGTTCACGTCGGAGGAGAAGTCCTGGTCGATAAATGCCTCGTCGGAGAAGTTGACGACGAAAGCCTCGTCCTGAGGATTGGAAGCCTCGATCAAGTCGACCGCGCTCTTGTTCACGGCAGGGCGCTTGCGCGACATGGACCCGGAGTTGTCGATGACGAGGCCGATGGAGACAGGGGTATCGGTGTGCTGGAAGCTGATGATGCTCTGCTTGACGCCGTCCTCGGTGACCTGGAAATCGCTTTGGGTGAGGTTCTGGACCAGGCGGCCGGAGGAGTCGAGCACGGTGCAGTTGAGGGAAACCTCCTCAACGTCGGTGCGGAGGACGTAGCCGCCCTTTTCCTTTTCCACATTGGATCCAGGCGCGCTGGGGCTGGGGCCTGCGGGCGCGCGAACGGGATCGCGATCCACGGTAAGCGAAGGCGCCTGGCCGGCAGGGCCGGCCGGAGCTTGCTGGGTGGGCGTTTTTTGTGCCGGCAACGAAACCGCGGCGGCTAAGAGAAGCGCGAAGATCGCGTTATTGCAATGGCGCATAGTAGCCCGTACGTGCATGAACCGTAAGCGGCGGGAGTCCCTGAGGCGGATTCAGCTTGACTTTTACTTTACGCCACTTGCCATCCCGATGCAGGTCCTGGGGGTTGTACCCAATCACGTACTGGTTGCGCAATTCAGTGGAGATTTTCTCGGCGATGTCGCTCATTTCGGAAAGGTCGTCGACGCGAAACATGCGGCCGCCGGTCTCCTCGCAGATGTCGTTGAGGAGCAGCGGGCCGGTGCGCTCCTCGGGCGTGGCAGCGTAGGGGTCGAAGATGCCCATGGAGTAGATTTCGACGTCGGACTCGCGAACCTGGGCGCGGACTTCGCCTTCGGTGTAGCGGGAACGGTTATCGCCGCCGTCGGAGACGATGAGGAGGGCCTTGCGCTCGTGGCGGGCGTCCTTCATTTTTTCCACGCCATAGTAGATAGCATCCAGAAGGGCGGTACGGTGGCCGGCGCGGACAGTGGCTAAACGGCCCTGGATCTCGTCGACGGAGCTGGTGAAATCCTCGATCAGCTCAGGCCGGTCGTTAAAACCGATAACAAAGAATTCATCCTGCGGATTGGCCGTTTTGATGAACTGGAGAATGGCCTCGCGGGCGCGCATTAGCTTGGAAGTCATGGAGCCGGAAAGATCGAAAATGATGCCGATGGAGACGGGAGCATCCTCGCTGGCGAAGGAGGAGATCTTCTGCTCTTTGTTTTCTTCAAAGATCCGGAAGTCCTCTTGCTCCAATCCGGTAACCAGGCGGTTCATCGGGTCGGTAACGGTAACGGGTACCAGCACCAGGTTCACGTTCAGCCGGATGAAGCTGCCGGGATGGGCCTTGAGGGCGTCGGGACCGGTAACGGCCGCCGGATCGGCGCCGGCGGGTGCTCCGGTCGCCGGAGTGGAACTGGACGGCGGCGGCACGTGCACCTTGTTCAGCGGATCGTCCTGCGCGCGGAGGGTGAAAGCGGCGAGCGCGAGAAGGCAGATGAGGAAAGCCAGGCGATGATGGAGCTGGCTTCCGCGGGGTGATGAACGCAGAAATGGAAAGTTCCTCATACCGCTGCACCAGTAGATAGAACGTGATGTTAGCATGGCGGGCGCATCCTGAGCTGGATTTCCACTTTCGGTTTCATGAAGCCATAACCGTGCGCCTGGCTAACGCCGGTGCTCGCGATACAATCGAGCATAGAACTTGATGCGATGAAGCACCGGGAAGTCCCGGAAACGGCGGCGTAACTGCCGCTCTTTCAATATGGAGCGAATTCTTCCGCATGGCCAATGTTTTTCCGTTCCGCGCCTGGCGCTACAATCCGGCCGCAGTCCGGCTCGATGAGGTGGTGACACAGCCTTACGACAAGATCACGCCGGCCATGCAACAGGCGTACTACCAAAGCAGCCCCTACAATCTGGTCCGCATCATCCTCGGACTGCCTGAACTCTTCGATGCCGACCGCGGGGAAAATGTTTATAGCCGCGCGGCACGCGATTTTCGTGCCTGGCGCGATCAAGGCGTGCTGATCCAGGAGAAAGCGCCTTGCGTTTTCGCCTATTCGCAAAGTTTCAAAGTCCCGGGAAGCGACGAGACCAGGGAGCGCCGCGGATTCGTCGCGCTGGGAAAGCTGCATGACTACGCCGACCAGGTAGTGTTTCGTCATGAACAGACGCTTTCAAAGCCGAAAAGTGATCGGCTAAATCTGTTAAAAGCTACGCGGGCGCATTTTGGGCAGATCTTCATGCTGTACTCGGACCCCGCGGGGAGCGTCGAGCACATCCTGTACGACGGCAGCGGCGCCGCCGACGCCGAAGTGACGGACGAGTACGGCGTGGTGCACCGGATATGGAGAATCAGCGATCCGGCAGCGATCCGGCTGTTGTGCGAGGCCATGAAAGACAAGAAGCTGATTATTGCCGATGGGCACCATCGCTACGAGACCGCATTGAACTACGCCAGGGAGCATGCGCCGGCGACGGAAGAACGGCGGGAGTTAAGCACGAACCAGTTGCCGCATCCGGCGTATCCGGAAGCAGCTGTGATGATGACATTCGTCAATATGGATTCGGACGGGCTGGTGATTCTGCCCACGCACCGCGTGGTGTACGGGCTCAGGGGGTTCGATGCCGCGGCGCTTCAAAAAACGGCCGAGGCGTTCTTCACGCTGGAGCCGCTGGCCTCAGCGGAGCCGGCGAGCTGGTTGCACACATTGAAGAAGCAGCAGGGGACGGCGTTTGTTGCGGTGACCGGCGCTGGCGCCACGCTGATGCGGGCGAGAGCGGATGCGGTGAACGATGCGCTTGTGAATTTGCCGGAACGGCAGCGGCGCCTGGACCTGAGCCAACTGCACGGAATCGTATTGGAGAAGCTGCTGGGGCTGGATGCGGAGAAGGTTCGCCAGCAGACCAATCTCCGCTACCTGCGCGATGCGGGCGAGGCGGTGGAACAGGTACGGCGCGGCGATGCGGATGTGGCGTTCCTGACCAATCCGGTGACCATGGAGCAACTGCGCGAAGTGGCGTTTGCCGGCGAGGTGATGCCGCAGAAGTCGACCGACTTTTATCCCAAGCTCTTGAGCGGCTTAGCTATTTATGGGCTGGATTGACGGCGAACGCGGGCGGGCGAGGCTATGGCTCTCAGTGTTGCTGCTGGTGGTGCTGGGGCTGAGCGGGCCGGCATGGGGCCAGCCGGGGCAGGCGCGGTTTGTTGTGGTGCTGGATGCAGCGCACGGCGGCGACGACACCGGCGGGCACTTGAACGACGGAACGTTTGAGAAAGCGGCCACGCTGGCGCTGAGCGTGCGCTTGCGCTCGCTGCTGGCCGCGCGGGGCATCGACGTAGTGACCACGCGGGAGACGGATCAGTCGCTGGACCCGACGGCACGCGCGGGGATCGCCAACCGCGCACGCGCGCAAGCTTGCCTGAGCCTGCATGCAGCGGAGACGGGCAGCGGCGTTCATCTCTATGCGTCGAACCTGGCGGCCACCCCGGCCGCGCAATTCATGCCCTGGAAGACGGCGCAATCGGGCTGGGTGACGCGCAGCTTCGGTCTGATGGGAGTTTTGAACTCGGCGTTCAAGCACGGAGGCGTGAACGTGACCCTGGGACAGACGGCGCTGCCGGGGGTTGACAGCATGGAGTGCGCCGCGGTGGCCATCGAGTTGGCGCCGGAGCGGGACTCGGACCAGAAAACAGTGGCGGAGCCGGATAATCCCGAGTACCAGGCAAAGGTTGCGGAGATCCTGGCAGGGGCGCTGCTGGAGTGGCGCACGGAGGCGCACCAGCGATGATTCCGCGGCATCTGGCAATTATTTTCACCGTACTCGTGCTGGCATCGCTGGTGATGGGAGTGGTCCTGTTTCACACCCTGGAAAAGCAGCACCAGGCAATGCTGACGGGGCAGGATTCAGCGCCGACAAAGGCGCCGGAGGTGGCGCCACCGGTGGAGGCCACGCTGCTGGTTGCCGATGACGACGACAACTCGCTGCGGCCGCAGACGCTGATGCTGCCACTGCCGGCCGATGCTGAAGCGAGAGCGCGGGCAGTGCTGGGCAAGCTGCTGGATCTGTACGCGGAAAAGGGATCGACACATCCTGTCGTGGGGGGAATGCAATCTGTGGAGCAGGTGTTCCTGCTGCCGGCCCAGAGCCAGGACGGCGCAAACACGGCAAGCGCGCAGCCAGCAGCGCAGCCTGATGTGGCGAAAACGCCAAATGCCGCCTATACCGGGCCGGAGCTGGCAGTAGTGAATCTGAAAGGAAGCTTTGCCGCGTCGCATCCATCGGGACTGGAGACCGAGACGCTGACGGTGCTGTCCATCTGCGGAACGCTCAAGGCGAATTTGCCGCAAGTCACCGAGGTACGCTTTTTGGTGGATGGTGTGCAACGCGATTCTCTGGCCGGGCATGTGGACCTGACGCGCACCTATCTCACGTCGGACGCGGCGCCGGTTGCGGCGGCAAATCCATGAAGCGGTCGCCTCGCATCGGCGTTTTCGACTCGGGCTTTGGCGGCCTCACGGTGCTGCGCGCGCTGCTCCAGCGCATTCCCCACGCCTGCTACAGCTTTCTTGGAGACACGGCGCGGCTGCCCTACGGATCGAAGTCGCGGCGGACCATTGCGCACTATGCGGCGGAGGGAGCGCAGTTTCTGGTCGAGAAGCAAGGCGCGGAGTTCCTGGTGATCGCATGCAACACGGCCAGTGCGCTGGCTCTCGATGCGATCCAGGAGGCCGTGCCGGTTCCGGTGCTGGGAGTGATCGAACCGGGAGCGGCAGCGGCGAGGGCGGCCTCGAAAACCGGGGATGTGCTGGTAATCGCGACCGACGCCACCGTGCAGAGCCACGCGTATGCGGCCGCATGCAGGGCGCAAGGGTTGAGGGCGCTCGAAAAGGCTTGCCCGCTGCTGGTACCGCTGGTGGAAGAAGGTTGGACGGGACATCCGGTGACGGCGCAGGTGATTGACGTTTACCTGGAAGAGCTGCGCGCGCAGGCCCGCGAGGAGGGCTTGCGCTACGACACGCTGGTGCTGGGGTGCACGCATTATCCGCTGCTGCGGCCCATGTTGCAGCAGGCGGTAACACCGGGCGTGCAGGTGATTGATTCCGCTGAGGCAACGGCGGATGCCGCGGTGCGGCTCTTTGGGCAGGAGCACGCAGAGAACCAGCCAGCCACAGCCCAGGTTCGGTGTTTTGCCACAGACTCGGTGGACAAGTTTGAGCGGCTGGGATCGCGGTTCCTGGGCCGGCCCACGGGCAAAGTGGAACTGGTGGACCTGGGCGGCTGACCCTGTTTTCGGCTGCTATCCTAAGCAATGGCTGGCCCGGCTGCTTCCCGCGCAAGGGCCTGGAGGAATGGAAGACAAATGATCGATCTGGCAGGCAAAACTGCCGTTGTATTCGGGCTGGCCAACAAGCGCTCCATTGCGTGGGGCATCGCGCAAAAGCTGCATGCGGCCGGCGCCACGCTGGCCATCTGCTACCAGAATGAGCGCATGAAGCTGGAGGCCGAGGGCCTGATTGCGGATTTGCCCGGCGCGTCCGGGTTCCAGTGCGATGTTTCCAGCGATCAGGAGATCGATACCCTCTTTACCGCCCTCAAGGAAAAGTACGGCAAGCTCGACATCCTGGTGCATGCGGTGGCGTATGCGCCGGCGGCCGACCTGAAAGGCGAGTTCGTCAACACCAGCCGCGACGGGTTCCGGGTGGCCATGGATGTGAGCGTGTACTCGCTGATTGCGGTCAGCCGCGGCGCCGCTCCGTTGATGACCGAGGGCGGCAGCATCATGACGATGACCTACTACGCCGCCGAAAAAGTGGTGCCCAATTACAACGTGATGGCGCTGGCCAAGGCAGCGCTCGAGTCGGCGACGCGCTACCTGGCCGCGAATCTCGGTCCGAAGAACATACGCGTGAACGCCATCTCCGCGGGACCGATCAAGACCCTGGCCGCGCGCGGCATCGGCGACCTGAGCGAGATGATGAGGGCGCACATGGAGCGAGCGCCGCTCCATCGCAACGTGGATCAGCTTGAAGTGGGCGGCCTGGCGCTTTTCCTGGCCAGCGACCTCTCCAGCGCCATTACCGGCGAGACCATTTACGTGGACTGCGGCTACAACATCATGGGGTTCTGAGGCGCGATCGGCGTCTTCGCCCCAGGTCCTCGCAAGGAGTCTATCGCCCGGAGTGCCGCGGCCCAGTCGCGGCGCTCTGCGTGTCAGCCAGCGCCTGGTCGATAAGCTGGAAGAGCTTGTTGCGGTCAACAACTTCAACAAACGGCGCGCCCTTGGAGTGGTCCGTGACCACCCAGATAGTCGGCGTGTGCTCGATGCCAACGCGCTGGCCGAGCGCGTAGTCAGCCTTCACCTCGCCGGACAGTTTGCCCTGCGGATCCACGTTGAACGGAAACGCGATTCCGTGCTGGGAGGCCCATTTCTGGGTGAAATCCTCCAAGCGCGCGGGCTCCTCGCCGAACGAAGGCTGATTGGCGAAGACGGCGTCGCGGTACTCGTCGCCCAGCTTCTTGCTCTTCAAATCGAACCAGCGCGCATTCACGGCGGCCTGGAAGCTCCAGGGATGGAAGGGCAGCGGGAAGTCGTGGCGCACCCAGGGAATGTGGTATTTCTCGCTTGCTTCCTTCAGAAGCGGATTCTGGGCGGCGCAGTCGGGACACTCCATGTCCTCGAACTCGATGATGGCGACGCGCGCCCCGGCGGGAGGCCTGAGCGCCGTGGGGTCGTGGACCTGGGTAGTTGCAGGCGCGCCAAACTGGGCGTGAGCGGCCGGCGCCAGCACGGCGGCAAGGCTGAGAACGGCAAGGGCGTTTACGATGCGGCTGCGCGAAGCAGAGGCGAACTCATGAAGCATGGTGGTTGGACGGCTCCCTCTATTCCATTGTAACGAAAGGCTGGTGGTCGCAGTAACCGGAAGGACTCAGGATCGGCTATCCCGATCCCGTTCTTCGTGCCGCCGGGCCATCCATCGGCGCCAGAAGTAGTCGGCAACCATTGACCCTGCGACCAGGCTGACGGCGATAAGAATGAGCAGCAGCTTCATTGCGGATTCCAAGCCAACCTCTTCCAACAACTTACCGCATCGGGGACGGCGGGGGCCGGACCACCGCATATTCGGGTTACCCTATCCGCATGAGCCGGAGGGTTTTGTACTTGATTGCAGCCGTGTCTGCGGCGTCCCTGGCATGGGGGCAGTCCACCCATGAGGATGTGCAGCTGGATGGGACCATCGCGGCCATCGCCAGGGCGCATCACGGGCGAGTGGCCGTCTTTGCCCAAAACCTGAAGACCGGCGCCACCGCCAGCTTCCGGCCCGACATGCCCGTGCAGACGGCTTCCTCCATCAAGCTGGGCATTCTGCTGGACGCGGCGCAACAGCTCCGCGATGGGCGAGCGTCGCTTGAAGAAAAGCTGGTGCTGCAACATGACAACCAGGTGGAAGGCTCGGGCGTGTTGAGCCAGTTGGATACGCCCTTGACCCTGACGCTGAAGGACACGCTGACGCTGATGGTGATCCTGAGCGACAACACGGCGACGAACATGGCGATCGACAGGCTTGGGCTGGAGCACATTAACCAGACGCTGCGCGCAGCCGGCCTGACGCAGACCGTGCTTTACAAGAAGGTGTTTCTGCCGCCTCCGCCCAATGCTCCCGCGGACCAGCCCAAGTTTGGTCTGGGCAAAACCACGCCGCGGGAGATGGCATCCGTCATGGTGCGGTTTGCCGATTGCCGCCTGGACCTGAAGGCGCCGCGCGCCGGAGCAGTTTCGCCGGGCGACGCAAGGACTTGTGCCGCGGTGCTGCACATGTTGCGCAACCAGCAGGACCGCGATAGCCTGCCGCGCTATCTCCAGACGCTGGATACCAGCGAGCACGGATCGGCCATCGCCAACAAGACCGGCGCGCTGAACCAGGTGCGCAACGAAGTGGCCCTGATAGCGAGCAAGAGCGGGCCGATCGTGATTGCGGCTTTTACCCAGGACAACGCCGACCAGCGCTGGACGCCGGAAAACGAGGGCGAGATCACGCTGGCAAAGTTGGGGCAGGCCATCGTGCGCCGATGGTCGCCCGGCGGCCTGGATGCTGAAAGTTTTCCCTGGGACCGGCTGGCCCCGCCGTCACCCGCCAAACCGTAGAGCGCGGGCTTGAGTTTATTGCGCCGGTTCGGAACGCTCAGTATCCTCTGGACTCTGCGGACCCGCGCTGTCCGCAGCCTCAGACCGTTTCGCCCGCGGCTTGAGATAATTCGAAATCGTTTGGATGGAGACCCCGCATTGTTCGGCAATCTGAGCCAGTTTCAGGCCGTCGGCCAGCAGGCGCCTGGCGAGTTCAAGGTCGAAACGCGGGCCGGAGCGCACTTTGGGTTCGAGGCCGCGGCGCTTGAGGTGGATGGCGACCGTCTGCGCGCTGACGCCAAGCGCCTCGGCAATGGCTTTGAATGACTTGCGCTCGCGGCGCATGCCCCAGGCGGTGGCGAGATCGAACCGAGGCTCGAGATTTCGCGCCGGCTCGGAGAGCATCTTGATCTTTAGGGCGTTGGTAACGGTCGGCCGGGAGACGCCCACCGCCTTTGAGATCGCCACATAGCCGTATCCGTCGCGGCGCATCTTCATCGCCAGCTTGATGTCGAACGCGAACATGGAGCCCTTGAGTCCGGAATTCTCGCGAATGGCGCGGGTAACGGTGGCGGGCGCCAGTCCGAATTCCCTTGCGATGTCGGCGTAAGTCTTGCCCGCGCGGCGCATCTCAACCGCGCGTGAAATGTCAAATTGTGCCCGCGGAAGTCCGCGGCGCACGCGAGGACTGCGAATTCCAAGCGATTTGAAGCCGTGGGCCACCTGCTCGGTGGAAATCCCAAAAGTCTCGGCAATTTCCTTGAATGTGGCTCCGCCGCGCCGCATGGTCAACATTCGCGCCACAGCATCGCGGTCGCGGAAGCCGGGAGGGCGCAGCAGATCCGGAGCAGCCTGCCGCACCGCCTTACTCAGCGTGCCGGTGGAGACGCCGCTGAACTCGGCTGCGATTTCAACAAAGGTTTTGCCCTCGCGCCGGAGTGCAACGGCCTTGTCCAGGTCGAACTGGATGCTGGGCCGGCCCGGCCCGCTATAGATTTCCCGCTGCCCACTGCGCAGAGCGTTGGCCACCGTGGTCGACGAGACGCCGACCTCTCGCGCTATCTCCAGGTAGCCCATGCCGGATTTGCGCAACTCCTCGGCGCGGGCCAGGTCAAAGGCGATTCGCGGCCGGCCACGGTGCGACGTGCCCGGACTTGGGCGCGGCGGCGGCGCTTGCCACTTGCTCGCAGCATAGAACGGTGAAAAACCCTCTGCGTTATGGATCCGCCGGATGGCGCGGTCCACATCGGATGGCCGGAAGCGGTAGATGGGGGTGCCCCCGGTCCCCGCGAACGGGATGGCGGCTAACTGGCGCGTACGCACCAGTTCGCGCACGCTTTGCGGCGATATACCCATCATCTCCGACGCGCGAGCCACGTCGATCATCGGTTCGTAGGGCTTGCCGGCCATCCTGTTCGAGATCCTCTGCCAACCAAATGTACCAGCGAGCCCGCCTGAACGGTAGATGTTTGGTGGATTTCTTGGCGAGACACTTTCTGCTGCGATTGCGCCATCCTCTTCCGAGCCGCTTCACCGGGCAAACAGCGACAGCGGAATGGCGTTGCCCATTGCCTTGTAACCCGCGGGCGATGGATGCAGATGATCGCCGCAATCGTAAGCGGGCAACAGATGGTCTGGATGCGCGGGATCGCGGACCACCGCGTCGAAATCGATGACCGCATCGAAGTTCCCGGGCGCGCGAATCCAGCCATTCACCGCCTGTCGGTCGGCTTCGCTCAAGGGGCCGGGGTGGTAATAGCCCGAACCGGCGTAGGGCGTGATGGTAGCGCCGTAAACGCGCAGGCCGTGATCGTGGGCGCGCGCGACGATCTGTCGATACGCGCCGATGACGCGCTGAACGTATGCGTCGTGCTGTTCCGGTGACACTTCGCCTCGAATCGCCAGGGCGCCGAGATCGTTCACACCTTCAAAGACGATAACCCACTTGACGCCGGCCGGAGCCAGTACGTCGCGATCGAATCGCGCCAGAACATTGGGGCCGAGTCCATCGATAAGCAGATTATTGCCGCCTAGCCCCGAGTTGGAAACGCCGATGTTGCGCGTCTTCGCGGAGGATTGCAGGTGCTCGGCGAGCACATCGGTCCAGCGGTCGTTGCCGTTGGTCGTGGCGCCGTGCCCATCGGTGATGGAGTCGCCCAGCGCGACCACAACTCCCGCGTTGCGCGCGGCCGGGACGTCAATCTCCGTCACCTGGTACCAGTGGTCCACGCGCTTTGCGTCAGGCAGTTCCGCCGCGCTCACCTGGTCGCCGTGCACGTAATAACTGGTGGAGCGCGAGCCCGGATGACCGGTCTCCCGTGCCGGCGGCTCGTCCAGATGGAACGAGACGGCAACATCGGAGAGCGACGCTACCGGATAATCGATGGGATCGGAGACGTACTCGGCACCCGGCGGGACAACTACGTCGGGCTTGCCGTCGAACAGGAGCGCGCGATCGCTCGCCGGATCGATTGCCGCGGAGGCCGGCGAGAGCGGCCGGGCAATGTGCACCGAAGTGAAATCGAGCGCCTCGGTTCCAAAAGCGTTAGAGAGATGCACCCGCACCTCTTTCCCGCCGACCGAAAGGTGAAAAATCTGGCGCACCGTCGCGTCGCGCAGGTCGTCGCGCGGAATTGAGTTGTTCGGCTCGGGAATCTGTTGCGAGGCGCCCCAGGTGGAAATCCAGCCCGGAGTCTTCGACGCCTGTTTGGCCGTCACTGTGACAGACAAGCTGAGAATCGCGGCTGCGGCAAGGATTTTTGGTGCCAGTTTCATAGGCGACGGTTTACCATGGCCCCCCTGAAGTAAATCGCTTTTCAAAAAGCGCAGCCAGCATACCATCCGGAGGAGCCGCGTGCGAATCGTTTTCCGTTCCCTCATTGCAGTTGGGCTTGCAATTGCCTGTGTTTGTTGTTTTGCCGGCGCCGCATTGGCGCAGAATTCCGCGCCGCCGCCCGTAACCTTCACCGCCGAGCAGGACCACCAGAACATGATGGATCAGCTCGGCATCAAGGCGCTGCGGCCAGGTCCGAGCGGGAATGAGAAGGCGCCCAATCACGCCAACTACGACGAATCGCTGGCCAATCCCTATCCGAATGTTCCCGATCCGCTCACGCTGAACGACGGCCAGAAGGTGACCACGCCGGAAATGTGGTGGAAACAGCGCCGTCCGGAACTGGTGGAGGGGCTCTCGAAGTACGTCTACGGGTTTGTGCCCAAAGATGTGCCCACGGTGAAATGGACCGTGACCGCGGTCGACCACGAATTCATCGGGTTCACGCCGGTCATCGCCAAGGACCTGATCGGCGAGGTGGACAACTCGGCGTATCCGGCCATCAGCGTCAAGATCCACATGACGGAGGTGCTCCCGGCGCGCGCTTCGGGGCCGGTTCCGGTGCTCATGATGTTCGGGCCCGCGGGATTCCCCAATCCCAACGAGCCGCGCGGCGAGGAACTGGACAAGGTGAACGCCGCGTTCAAGGCGCTGCTGCTCCAGCAGGATCCCTCGCTCAAAGATGTGTTCGCGCACCATCCGGCATGGGAGCCGCTCAAGGCCAGTCCAGTTCTTCCAGCGGCCGGAGCTGAACGCCGACGGCGACCCGCCCAACGAGTGGCAGCTTCTCGCCGCCGGTTGGGGATTCGTCCGCATCGATCCCGCCAGCGTACAGGCCGACAATGGCGAAGGAATCACGCGCGGCATCATTGGCCTCTCGAATCACGGCCAGCCGCGCAAGCCTGACCAGTGGGGCGCGCTGCGCGCCTGGGCGTGGGGCGCAGGGCGCGGCCTCGATTATCTCGAAACCGATCCGGCCGTCGACGCCAAGCATGTGGGCATTGAGGGCGTGTCGCGCTACGGCAAGGCCGCGCTGGTCACCATGGCGTTCGACCAGCGCTTCGCCATGGTGCTGGTCGGCTCCTCAGGCAAGGGCGGAGCCACGCTGCTGCGCCGCAACTTTGGCGAGGCCGTCGAAAGCCTCACCGGCGGCGAGTATTACTGGATGGCCGGTAACTTCCTGAAATACGGCGCCAGCGAAGCGACCTTCGGCAGCGGCAATCCGGGTCAGCTTCCCGTGGATTCGAATGAGTTGATCGCGCTGTGCGCGCCGCGGCTCACGTTCATCAGCTACGGCGTGCCAGAAAAGGGTGACGCCAAGTGGCTGGACCACGAAGGAAGCTGGATGGCCACCGTGAATGCCGGCCCTGTGTGGACGCTGCTTGGAGTCAAGGGCCTTATCCTGAATCCGGATGAGACGGGCGACTAC
>CAWBIG010000137.1:0-13248 GCA_963788435.1 uncultured Acidobacteriota bacterium
CATGAATTATCTCGGCGCCAGCTACGGCGTCCTCAAAAAGGAAAAATGCACCGGCGATCCGGTCCGCCGCCTCGGCAACGATCTCGTCTTCCAGACGCTGGCTGAAGAGAACCTGAAGAACCTGGCCCAGAACAAAGTGAAGAAGATCGTCTCCATCTGCCCCCACTGCGTCCGCACCATCCAGGAAGACTGGAAAGCGTACGGCACCCCGCCGGAGATCGAGCATCATACTCAGTTCATGGCAAGATACGCCGACCGCCTCCAAAAATTCACCAGCGTTCTAAAGAACAACAACGACGGGGTGCCCCCGGTCCCTCGCACTTGGGGACCGGGGAACGACACTGCCGAAGGGAACGGCCTTGTAACAGGGCACGCCTTCAGTCGTGCCGAAAAGGCCGAAAAGCGTGATGGGGCTTTGGCCCCTGAAGCCAACGCGTCAGGGCGGGACTTCAGTCCCGCCGAAAGCAGCTCAAAAGATGATGGGGCTTTAGCCCCTGCCGAAACGATCGTCTTCCACGACCCTTGCTACCTCGGCCGCTACCGCGACGTCTACGAGCAGCCGCGCCAGCTCGTCCAAATCGCCGGCACGCTCGTCGAAGCTCCGCGCCACAAGGAGCGCAGCTTCTGCTGCGGCGCCGGCGGTGGCCTCGCATTTTTAGGCGAAGAGACCGGCGAGCGCGTCAGCCATGCCCGCGCCCAGGAGTTAGTAGCCACCGGTGCGCAGACCATCGGCACCGCCTGCCCCTTCTGCAATTCCATGTTCCGCGACGCCTTGGGCGAAATGGACGGCACCGCCCCGCAACTGCTAGACGTCGCTCAGCTCATCGCGCGCAAACTTCCACAAAGTTCCAGCGGGGGACTATGAGGCTGACCAGAACGATCGTCGTCAGTTTTGCACTTTCCGTCTGCTTGACCGCCGGTCTCTCTTGGCTCTATTCCATCTGGATCTTCAACCTACCAGATTACGGCTCGCACATGGGAGTAGCATGCACCATCGCGGCGGTCGTCTACCCCTGTCTCCTGCGCTTTGCACGTTCCGACTCGGGATACTGGAGGGGTCTACTCGTCGTTCTTGCGATGATTGCGGTATCGCTCGGAGTCGCGGAGTCCGTTTACTACGCGAAGATGGAACCAATTCACCAAGACTTCGGCGAGTCCGTGGGTCTACTCGCCTTTTTCTTGGGAGCGCTCGAGTTGGTCGCCGCCTTATGGTATTCAATCGCATACTTCCTATTACGCGCCGCTGCAAAAATGGCGCGCCCATGAACCATCTCCAACCCTCACGAGACTGATCTCATGAAAATCATCGTAGCCATCAAGCAAGTCCCCGAGCGCGATGCGCAAGTCCGCATCGCCGATTCGGGCAAATGGATTGAGGAGTCCGACCTCCAGTACGCCATGAACGAGTCGGACGCCTACGCCCTGGAAGAAGCCCTCCAGCTCAAGGAGAAACATGGCGGTGAAGTCATCGTGGTCAGCGCCGGCCCGGAGCGCGTCGGCACCACCATCCGCGAAGCCCTGGCCAAGGGGGCTGACCGCGCCATCCACGTCTCCGCCGACAACCTCGCCCAGTGCGACGCCCTCGGCGTAGCGCGTCTGATCGCTGAAGCCATCCGCCCCGAGAGCCCCGACCTGGTCCTCACCGGCCTTCAATCCGATGACCTCGGCTATGGCCAGACCGGCGTTATCCTGGCCGAGCTGCTCCAGATTCCTCACGCGTCGCTCATTCTCCACGTGGAAAAGACCGAAAGCGGCCTAAAGGTCAAGCGAGAGCTCGAAGCCGGCTGGTTTCAGGAGATCGAGCTGCCCCTGCCGGCCGCCCTCGCCATTCAGTCCGGCGGCAACAAGCTCCGCTACGCCACGCTGATGGGCATAAAGAAGGCCAAGACAAAGGAAATGCGCGTCGTCACCGCATCGGATCTCGGCCAGGCGGCTCCGCCGGTCGTGGTGCTGGAAAACATCGCGCTGCCGCAAAAGCAGAAATCCACGCAAATTATTGAAGGCAATGCCAAACAGGCCGCCGCATCGCTGGTGGAAAAACTCAAGTTCGAGGTGCGCGTGCTATGAGCGGAATCTGGGTAATTCTTGAAGATCGTGACGGCCGCATCGGCCGCGCAAGCTGGGAAGCCCTCGCAGCAGGTCAACGCCTCGCCGAGCTCACCGGCCAGCCGTTAAATGCAGCGGTGATCGGCAGTGCGACTGAAACGATGGCCGCCGAAGCCGCAACCAAACCCGTCGCCCGGGTCGCGCGCATTGAGCATCCACTGCTGGAGCGCTACACCGCCGACGCTTACACCATCGCGCTCGACCAGTTCATCCAGTCCGAGCAGCCCGGCTACGTCGTCTTCCCTCACACCTACCAGGTGCGCGACTTCGCGCCCGCGCTGGCCTCGCGCACCCATGAGGTCCTCATCAGCGACGTCATCGCCATCGGCGAAGGGCCGGTATTCACGCGTCAACTCCTGCAGGGCCGCCTCACTGGAAACTATCGCCATTCAGGCTCCGGCCCGTGCTTCGTCTCCGTCCAGGCCGGCGCCTTCCGCGCAGATGCGGTAGCAACGGGCGCCGCCGAAATCGCGAAAATCGATCCGCAGATCGATCCAAGAGCCATCCGCACCAAGCCCGGCGAACCCTTCCGCGGCTCCGCGCAGACCGTCGACCTCGGCTCCGCTGCCCTCATCGTCAGCGTGGGCCGCGGCATCAAGGAAGCCGACAACCTCCCGCTCGTCGAGGAGCTTGCCGCCGCGCTGGGTGCCGAGCTCGCCGCCTCCCGCCCCATTTGCGACAACGGCTGGCTGCCCATGGAGCGCCAGGTGGGAAGCTCCGGCCAGACCGTCGCGCCGAAGCTTTATCTCGCTGTCGGCATCTCCGGCGCCATCCAGCATCTTGTTGGCATGAAAGGTTCGCAGTGCATCGTGGCCATCAACAAAGATCCCGAGGCGCCCATCTTTGAAGTGGCCGACTACGGCATAGTCGGCGATTTATTCGAGGTAATCCCCGCGCTCACAGAGGCAATCAAGGCGGCGAAGAGCTGAGAAAGACCCATCAACATATCATGATGTCTTGATAGTTGCATAAAAAAATGTATATGCACTCTACCATCACATCATGATATGTTGATAGGTTTTCTGCATCGGATCTGGTGCATTTCAGGCGAGCCGGAAACGCACCGTTTATCAACAACCGCGCGGAACCTTCCATGTGCTACTTTCCTAACCGAGACCCTTTTGCACCTGGTTGAGGACACCCGTTGGAGACCCCCGTGCCCGGCAAGCTGGAATTGATCGTCGGCCCCATGCGCAGCAACAAGACCGCCGAGCTGCTGCGCCGCATTGAGATTCGCCGTCAATACGCCAAGCAGCACGTGCTCCTGCTCAAGCCCAGTGCCGATACCAAGGCTGCCGCCGGAGTGGTAGAGAGCCGCAACACCAACGGCTGCGGCAAAATGCAGGCCGTCGAGTTCCCCAACTCCGATCCCTGGACCGCCCTGCCCATCCTTGACCAGACCGAGCAGCACATCGGCAAACGCGTGGAGTGCATCGCCATCGACGAGGGCCAGTTCGTCAACGACCTTTTCCTTTTCACCAAGCGCCTACTTGAATCCGGCCACGATGTCATGGTCTCCGGCCTCGAGCTCGATTTTCGCGGCCTTCCCTTCGGCGAAATGCTCTCGCTTTCCTGGCTCGTCCGCACCTACGCCGGCAACATTACCGAGCTGGTCTCGTATTGCAGTTGCGGCGCCCGCGCGCTTTACCCCCAGCGGCTCATCGACGGCAAACCCGCGCCCTACGAGAGCCCCGTAATCATGGCGGGCGACAACTACGAGCCGCGCTGCGCCGAGCACTTCGTGTCGCCCGGCCGCCCGCACTGATCGGGCTCCTTGCCCATTCGCCGCTTCACGCGCTATCGTTCCCTTTCGCTCTAAATTGATCCGCCGAAGGTGCTGAGAATGTTTCTTCCCGAAACCTACCAAGGCGCGCTGTTCCTCATGATCCTGAGCATGCTGTGCTGGGGATCGTGGGCCAACACGCTCAAGCTGTGCCCGCGCTACCGCTTCCAGCTCTTCTACTGGGATTACGTCTTCGGCGTCCTGCTCGGGGCAATTGTCTGGGGGCTCACGGCCGGCAGCCTGGGCCAAACCGGCCTCCCATTCGCCAGCGCCCTGGCCAACACCCCGGAGAGCGCGATCGTTTTCGCGCTATGCGGCGGCGCCATCTTCAACGTCGCCAACCTGCTGCTGGTCGCCGCCATCGACATAGCCGGCCTCGCCGTCGCCTTCCCCATCGGCATCGGCCTGGCGCTCATCGTCGGCGCAGTCTCAAGCTACCTGGTGCATCCCGCGGCCAATCCCCTGCTCCTATTTTCCGGCGTGGCGCTGGTAACGGTGGCTATCGTTCTGGACGCGGCTGCCTATCGCCGGCGCGAGAGCCGCCGCAGCGACGACAAGCTGTCGCCGGGGACCCCGGCCAGCGATGCTCCCGCGGCCACCACACGCGGCATCGTTCTCTCGCTCGTCGCCGGCCTCCTGATGGGCAGCTTTTATCCCCTCGTCGCACGCGCCATGGCCGGCAATCCCGCGCATTCGCAACTTCCGCCGCCCGGCCCCTACGCTATCGCCTTCTTCTTCGCCATCGGCGTCCTCCTCATCAACATCCCCGCCAACTGGCTGCTGATGAAAAAGCCGCTTGATGGCAAGCCGCCCGTCTCCTTCGCAGATTACTGGCGCGCCGAGCTCGGCTGGCACCTGGCCGGCGTCTTCGGCGGATTCGTCTGGTGCGCCGGCGCGGTCTCGAACTTTGTTGCGTCGCAAGCTCACGTCAACATTGGTCCTGCAGTGTCTTACTCCATCGGGCAGGGCGCGACCATGGTTTCCGCGTTGTGGGGCGTGTTCGTCTGGCGCGAGTTCGCGGGGGCATCGCGTGGTGCGAAGTTGCTGCTTACGCTCATGTTCGTTTTTTTCCTCTTCGGCCTCGGCGCGGTCGCCATGGCGCCGTTGTATTAGGGGTGGGCAAGTATGCGGAGTTGTCACAATGGGTCCCTCAGGGCTAAAGCCTGCGTAAACTCTGCGGTATTCACGGCACTACTGAAGTCGTGCCCTTTCCAATCGAGATGCGGATGAACCCCACGCAGAAACCCATCGTCATCGTCGGCAGCATCAGCATCGACATGGTGGCATCGACGCCTCACATCCCCGCCGTTGGCGAAACAGTGATCGGCACCAGCTTCTCCACCACTCCCGGGGGCAAGGGCGGCAACCAGTCCGTGGCGGTGGCCCGGCTCGGCTATCCCACGCAGATGGTGGGCATGGTGGGCAACGACGCGTACGGACGGCCGCTGCTGGACGCGCTAGCCGAGGCCGGTGTCGGAATCGAAGCCATGGAGGCCTCGCCGGGATCGTCCGGCCTGGCCCATATCTTCCTCGCTGAGGACGGCCACAACAGCATCGTGATCGTGCAGGGCGCCAACGGCCGCGTGGACCCAGTGCACATCGATCGCCATGCCGAGCTGATTCGCAATGCCGGGATGGTCCTGTGCCAGCTTGAACTGCCACTGGCCACGACCTGCTACGCGGTCGAGCTGGCCGCCGAGGCGGGCGTACCGGTCATGCTCGATCCCGCGCCGGCCGCGCCGCTGCCCGAGTCGTTGTTTGAGAAAATCGCGTGGTTCACACCCAATGAGACTGAGGCAGCGCTCTATGTGGGCAACGGGCTCAGCGTGGAAGCGACCGTGGAAAAGCTCTTCGCAAAGGGCCTGAAAGGCGTGGCCCTCAAGCGCGGCGCGGAAGGTGCCTACATTGCGGTTGCGGGCGGCCGGGCCGGCTGGGTGCGCTCGTTTCCGGTGCAGGCCGTCGATACAGTCGCCGCCGGGGATTGCTTCAATGGCGCATTCGCCGTGGCGCTGATGGAAGGCCGCGATCCCTTGGAGGCAGCGCGATTTGCCTCGGCTGCCGCCGCAATTTCCGTTACTCGTCGCGGCGCGCAAGCATCCATGCCGAGCCGAACGGAAGTAAATGCATTTTTTCGCGATCGCGAATGACAACTTCGGGAATCTGTTGAGATCGCGCTTGAGCGGGAATCAACGAAACCGGGGCGAGACTATGCAGCGGGGCGTTTCAGCGCGCTGGAAGCGATAGGAATGGGAGGTAACGGCATCACCCTGAGGGCGGAGATACAAGTTCGGCGGTGTTCTTCGAATTCGACCCGGGCGCGTTCCATGTCGACGTTCTTGCGCGCAGCAAACTTCTTGCTCACCTGGTAATAGACAGACGCGCGGGCGTCGGTGTATTCGGCGAGCTCGAATTTAAAACGCCGACCGAGTTCCCTGCAGACCTTGCAATCCATAGATTTGTCCGGGGCTTCTCGATCCAATGGGCTCCGCCCCGATGGAGCGGCGGCTTAGAAACAGCCTGCTGTTCCGGCCAAAACGACGTGGATATGGCTGGTTGAATGTTCCCGGGTGAAGTCTTCACTGAAGGCCAGGCTGCTTGCTCGTGTGTCAGCCTGATTCACCTCTGACGAACTTGCTGCGGCGGCAATTTGCAACAGCTTGGACAGGTGTGCGCCTCTCGGAATGCGCGCCGGCCGCGGACTGACGACGGGGCTTCTCTTGAGGGGGGGCATTTTACCTCCAGTTGGTCGGTTGCACGTTTGGAGGGCGCTCGTCTGAAGCAATCCCTGGGATGCAGGAGGCGAGAAGGAGTATCGGGTACCTAATACAACCGTACTCTCAAATCTGACCGCGTGCCGGTAATCTGGCCAGGAATCGAGCGGCGGCATCGGGTTTTGCTGCGAGAATGACGCGGCCGAGTAATTGGGCTCAATTTCCGGTCCCATTAACCTGAATTCAACATCGCGCGGCCGCCTGGGCAGAGCCTTGTTTCATCTTGTGAAAACAACCGTCGCCAGGAATACGGCCAGTCTTTCGATGCGGGGACTGGCTTCTATACTGGATAGTCGGGAAGAAATTGAGGAGAGATTATGTCGAGTGAAGCGCAGTGCCCGGTCACGGGAAATGGTATGAAGCATGCCGCCGGAGGAAGAAGGAGCAATCGTGACTGGTGGCCGGACCAGTTGAACCTGGAGATGTTGCATCAGCCATCTTCGCGCGCCAACCCCATGGGCGAGGATTTCGACTACGCGAAGGAGTTCGCCAGCCTCGATCTGGACGCGGTGATCAAGGATCTTCATGCCGTGATGACGGACTCGCAGGACTGGTGGCCGGCGGACTTTGGCCACTACGGAGGGCTGTTCATTCGCATGGCGTGGCATTCGGCGGGAACGTATCGCATTCATGACGGGCGCGGCGGGGCGGGCAAGGGTGCGCAGCGATTTGCGCCCCTGAATAGCTGGCCGGACAACGTGAACCTGGACAAGGCGCGGCGGCTGCTGTGGCCGGTGAAGCAGAAGTACGGGAAGAAGATTTCCTGGGCGGATTTGATGATCCTGGCGGGCAACGTGGCGCTGGAGTCGATGGGCTTCAAGACGTTCGGATTCGGCGGCGGACGCGCGGACATCTGGGAGCCGGAGCTGGACGTGGATTGGGGCCCGGAGGCCGAGTGGCTGGGCGGCGACAAGCGCTACAGCGGCGAGCGCGAGCTGGCGAATCCGCTGGCAGCGGTGCAGATGGGCCTGATCTACGTGAACCCGGAAGGCCCCAACGGCAAACCCGATCCCATCGCCGCGGCGCGCGACATCCGCGAGACTTTCGCCCGCATGGCCATGAACGACTACGAGACCGTGGCGCTGATTGCCGGCGGACACACCTTCGGCAAGACGCACGGCGCTGCGCCTGCCAGCCACGTTGGCGTGGAACCGGAAGGAACCTCTGTGGAGGAGGTGGGACTGGGCTGGAAGAGCACCTTCGGCACGGGCATGGGCAGGGACGCGATCGGCAGCGGCCTGGAAGTGACCTGGACTAAAACGCCGACCCGGTGGAGCAACAACTTCTTTGAGAACCTGTTTGGGTTCGAGTGGGAGCTGACCAAGAGCCCGGCCGGCGCCCACCAGTGGAAGCCGAAGGGCAATGCGGGCGCGGACGTGATTCCCGACGCACACGATCCTTCAAAGCACCACCAGCCCGCCATGCTGACCACGGATCTTTCGCTGCGTTTTGACCCGGTATACGAGAAGATCTCGCGGCACTTCATGGAGAACCCGGATGAGTTCGCCGATGCGTTTGCGCGGGCATGGTTCAAGCTGACGCATCGTGACATGGGCCCGCGCTCGCGCTACCTGGGCAAGCTGGCGCCGACCGAAGAGCTGATCTGGCAGGACCCGGTTCCTGCGGTCGATCATGAGCTGATCGACGCCAGGGACACGGAAGATCTAAAGAAGGAAATTCTGGCGTCGGGGCTGACGGTTCCCGAGCTGGTGCAGACCGCCTGGGCATCGGCGTCGACGTTCCGTGCCAGCGACAAGCGAGGCGGAGCGAATGGCGCGCGCATTCGGCTGGCGCCGCAAAAGGACTGGGAGGTGAACCAGCCCGCAGGCCTGAAGAAGGTGCTGGAGAAGCTCGAGGGCATCCAGAAGAAGTTCAATGCAGCGCAGAAGGGCGGCAAGAAGGTCTCGCTGGCTGACCTGATCGTACTTGGCGGAGACGCGGCGATTGAGGCGGCGGCCAAAAAGGGCGGCCACGACGTGAAGATCGACTTTGCGCCGGGACGGACGGACGCCACTGAAAAGCAAACCGATGTGGACGCGTTTGAGGTGCTGGAGCCGCGGGCGGACGGGTTCCGCAACTACGCGCGCAAGGGGCTGGAAGAAAAATCGCACGAGCTTCTGCTGGACAAAGCGCAACTGCTTTCGCTGACCGCTCCGGAGATGACGGTGCTGGTGGGCGGGATGCGGGTGCTGGGCATCAGCAACGGGCAGCACGGCGTGTTCACCAAGCGACCCGGAGCGCTGAGCAACGACTTCTTCGTCAACCTGCTGGACATGAGGACGAAGTGGGCAAAGTCAGAGAAATCTGCCGGCGTACTGGAAGGAATCGACCGCAAGTCCGGTGAGCTGAAGTGGACGGCTACGATCGTCGATTTGATTTTTGGGTCGAACTCGCAGCTCCGTGCGCTTTCTGAGGTGTATGCCAGCAGCGACGGCGAGAAGGCCTTTGTGCAGGAATTCGCGAAGGCGTGGAGCAAGGTGATGAATCTGGATCGCTACGATCTGCGGCGGCCGGAACGCACCATTTCCGATGCCAATCCGGCGGCAGCGGCGGTCTGAGCGGCTGGCGGGCTCTAGAACCGGTAGCGGAGGGCGAACTGCATCAACCTTGGCGGCATGGCGCTGACTGCCTGGCCGAAGCTGGTGCTGGAGATGTTGCCCTCAACAGATGCGGCGCCGAAGAACTGAGCGTGATTGAAGACGTTGAATGCTTCGGCGCGAAACTCCAGGGCACGATTGTCGCGGACAAGGAAGTTGCGCGAAAGGGTAGCATCAACGTTTTCCATTCCCGGGCCGGAAAAGAAGCGTCGGCGGGCATTTCCCATGGTGCCGAGAGCAGGCAGGCTGAACTGCGCCGGGTTGAAGACGAACTGGCCAGCGCGGGGATTGGTGTCGATGCGCAAAGGAGATCCGGACCAATCCGGCGTATCGACACCGTTGTTGTTGATGCCGTTGGGAATCGTGCCGAGGAGCGAGGTGTCGTTGTTGTTGAGCAGGGTGACGGGGAGCCCTGAGGTGAATCGCGTAACCCCGGCGACGGCCCATCCGCCGGCGAGCGCATGCAGCGAACGGCCGGCGAACCTGGGCTCCGGAATCCGATAGCTGAAGGTGCCGACCAAGTTGTGGCGCATGTCAAACGAAGACAGGCCGCGGCTCAGGGATGGGTCGACTGGATTCACGGGCTCGGGCAGGCCGGCTGACTGGTCGATGGACTTGGAGAAGGTGTAGCTCAAGAGCAGCTCGATGCCATGGGAGCGATGGTTCAGCGTGGCCTCAAAGGCGTTGAATGCTGCGTTGGCGATGGTGCGCTGTAGCTCGACGCTTCCGAATGCTGGGCCGAACTGGGTGCGGGCAGCCTGGTCGTTGAAGGGACCGCAGGCGGAGCTCAGGCTGAGGCAGAGGGCCGGATCGGCCGGATTTGCTTCTTCCAGCACCAGGAGATGATGCGAGGAAGCACCGACATAACTGAGGGTGGCTAGGGTCGAGCCGAACTGGCGTTCAAGGCTGGCCATCCAGTGCTCCGCGTAGGGAGTCACGTCGTTGGGATCGACGGCAGGAATACCGACGAGCGGTTCAAACTGGGTCCAGTCGACAGTGGTGTCAGGATGGCTGGGGCTGGCGCCATAGGCGACCTTCTGCAAGGGAAAGCGCTGGCCCGCATCTGCGCCTGTGGAAGCGACGGTGAAGGGATTCTGAAAGAGCGGCGGCGCGGCCGAGGTGTAGGTGTAGCCATAAGGGGGATTGGCGCTCATGATGCCGGCGGAGAGGCCTTCATAAGCGGTGTAGAAGACACCGTAGCCGAGGCGAATGCTGGTGGATCCGGGCTGGCCGAGGACCCGATGGAGGAATCCCGCGGCGGAGGCAGACGGCGACCAGGCAATGCCAATGCGTGGGGCCAGATTGTTGCGCGCCGGCGCGAGCGAGCGCGGAACACCGGGATCGCCGGGGAAGACCAGACCCAGCGGCGCGCCGGGATAGACCTCGGACTGCTCGCCCTTTACCAACGTTTGGAGCTGGTTGAACTTTTCATCCCACGGGCGGATGCGATCCCAGCGCACTCCATAGTTGACGGTGAGCCGGTCGGTGGCTTTCCAACTGTCCTGCGCAAAAGCGGCCACATATAAATTGCGGTTATAAAAGTTGCTGGCCTGGCCCTGGGTGTAGCTCGACGGCGTGCCGAGGAGGAAATCGGCAAAATCTAGGCCGGTTTCAGAGCCGTTGAATGCAAAACTTCCATTGAAGACGACATCGGGATGGGTGTTGATTTGGTTCGAGTGCAGTTGGCCGCCGAATTTGAGTCCATGCTTGCCGAAGATGCGCGAGAAAGCGTCGCTGACCTCGTAGATGTTCTCCCTCTGGACCAGCGCGGTGGTGTCAACGCCCATGGTGAAGTCGTTGAAGGCAATGTTCTCAACTCCCGCAGTGGACGGCTTGAGGGGAACGATGCCGGTGAAACCTTGCGACGCCAGCGAGGGACCAACGCCGCCGTGCGGCTGGCCCACGGCGTTGTCGTTGCGCATGTAACTGAGGTGGACTTCATTCAAGGTGTTGGCGCCATGCGTGGAGGTGTCAGCAAGACTGGCAAGCTGGGCGCGGCCTTTGGATGTGGCGTCGAATCCGGGCACATTGGCGCCGCCGGTGCCGGTGGGATAGGGACTATCCAGAGAGTAGTTGTCGAGGAAGTAGTATGCGGTCAGGGTTCCCCTGGTGTGGGTCCAGTCCGCGCGCAATGCGCCTTTATCATCCTGCAGGGTTTGGGCATCGGCCGCGGTGGCAAAGAGCGATGCGCCGGCGTCGGGGGTGGGAACGTACTGAAGAAGCGACCGCGCGGGCGCGGACCAGGCGGATTGCGGGATCTGGCCGTCGGGGAATACCTGCGAATACTGCTCGCCGGGCGTGACATTGCGGCCCAGCCGCGCCGAAAGTAACGACGCCCAGTACGGACCGCTGACGCTGCCGGTGAGCGGAATCTGGCTGAAGTTGCCTGCGCGCTCGTCGAGCGAGGGAACGGCAATGTTGCCGGTATCGATGCCTTCGGTAAGGCGCGTTCCCTGGTAATCGCCAAAGAGAGTGAAGGATTTGGCGCGGAACGGCATTCCGCCCAGCGTGCCTCCAAACTGGTTCTGGCGATAAGCGGCGCGATCCTGGGAAAAGTAGTTGCGCGCATCGAGGGCGGTGTTGCGCAGGAATTCGAAGGCGCTGCCATGCATTTTTGCGCCGCCGCTCCTGGTGGTGACCAGGATCTGGCCCCCGCTTGAGTTGCCATATTCCGCGTCGAAGTTCGAGGTCAGTACGCGGAAGCTATCGATCGCGTCCAGGTTGGGGACGATCGATGTGCCCATATTGACGTCCTCCTCCACATCGCTGCCGTTGACACGAAAGCCGTTGGAGGTCTCGCGCTGGCCGCTGATGGAGAGAGCACCGGGGTTTGCGTCCCCCGAAGGAGGCGTGGTCGCAACGCCGCTCATGATGACGGCGCCCGGCTGCGCGGTGTTCTGGGGAACGATTCCCGGCTGCACCGCCATCAGGTCAGTAAAGTTGCGCCCGTTTAGGGGTACGCTTTCGATCTTTTTGGTGTCGAGACTTTCGCCGAGCTGGGTGCTGGTGGTTTCGGCGGCAAGAGTGTCCGCGGTCACTTCGACGGTCTGCGTGGCCGTGGCCAGCTTCAAGGCGATCTGCAGCGTGGTCGTAGGAGACGAGCTTTTGACTAGGGCTGAACCGACGTAAGGCGCAAATCCGTCGTCTTCTACGCGGATTTGATAGCTTCCCGGTCCAGGAACAACGAGCCTGAACTCTCCTTTGTCGTCCGTAAGGACCGACGAAGCGGGGACGGTTGCGGAAGGCAGCAAGGAAATGTACGCTCCGGGCAACAGACTACCCGCTGGGTCCTGAACGGTTCCGCTGATTGTGAACTGCGGGCTTTGGCAGTGGCCCGCAAGAATATACAAACAAAGGATTAAAGCGAAGATGGCCGACCGAGTTCTCACGTTGCCTACAGTTACCTTTCCGATCAATAATGCGTGCAAAACTGAGATGAATAGAGCCCAATTCCTGACTTGGGGACCGATATACGACTGAAACAGTCCGCGTTTACTTCTTAAATATACGACAAATCAAGTCGGATATCTTTGCAGTGATATAAATCACGTCAAATCGCGAAACGGGGGTCAGCGAGCGGACCCGTGCAGAAGAAGCGTTGGCGAGATCGGATGGAGGGAAGGTGAATTCCCACTCTAAGCGCTTAAATCACGCTCAGGATGGGGCACCTGCGAGTTCGCGGCCTATGCGACTGCGTTCTCAAGAGTCCCGATGGGGTCAATGCAGATGCGGATGCGATCGCCGGCGTGGAGCGTGAAGTCCGAGGGTGGAACGATGCCGGTTCCGGTCATCAGGAAGCATCCGTTGGGGAACGAGTTATCGCGGAAGAGATACTCGACAAGCACTTTGGGATCGCGCTTGAGCTCGGAGAGTTTGACACATCCGGCGAAGACACAGCGGTTGCCGCGATCGATTTCAAGAACGATTTCAGTGGATTTGGGCAGCGAGCTGGAGGAGACGAGGATAGCAGGGCCGAGGGCACATGAGCCGT
>CAWBIG010000138.1:0-43723 GCA_963788435.1 uncultured Acidobacteriota bacterium
TATCTCCAGGATCATGCGCCGGTGCCGGCTAAGCCGCTCCGATTGCGTGGTGACTTCCATGCCCTCGTAAATCGCTGTGACGCAGGCCGGCATCAGCTTGTTGCTGCCTTTGACTTCGACCACGCAGATCCGGCACGCGCCCACGTCGCGAAGCCCGTCCAGGTGGCAAAGGGTGGGAATCTCTATGCCGTGCTCGGTGGCGACTTCAAGAATGGTCTGTCCGCGCCGCGCGCTGACCTCCTGTTCGTCGATCACCAGAGTTTTGACTTCAGCTGTGTCGCTCATGCCAGCACCTCTCCAGGCTGGGCGGCCGCCGCCGCTGTCATATCGCAAACGCCGGCCGGGCAGCGCTTGTGCACGATGTGGTCGATGTACTCGTTGCGGAAGTACTTCAGCGTGCTGAGCACGGGATTGGGCGCCGTCTGTCCCAACCCGCACAGGCTGGTGCTCTTTACGGTGTCGCAGAGCTCTTCCAGCATCTCGAGATCCGCGAGCTCGGCTTCGCCCCGGCAGATGCGCGTCAGGAGCGTGTACATCTGGGCGGTTCCCGCGCGGCACGGGATGCATTTGCCGCAGGACTCGGTCATGCAGAACTCGACGAAGAACCGCGCCACATTCACCATGCACGAGGTATCGTCCATCACGATCATGCCGCCCGATCCCATGATGGATCCGGCAGCCATGAGGGCGTCGTAGCTTACGCCAAGATCCAGCATGGACGCGGGAATGCAGCCGCCCGATGGGCCGCCGGTCTGGACGGCCTTGAGCTGGTGTCCGCCGGGAACGCCGCCGCCGATCACCTCGATGATCTCGCGCAGCTTGATGCCCAGGGGCACTTCAATCAGGCCCGTGTTCTTGATGCGGCCGGTGAGGGCAAAGACCTTTGTCCCCTTGCTGCGTTCCGAACCCATGTTGAAAAACCATTTGCCGCCGTTGCGGACAATGGGCGCAACGTTGGCATAGGTTTCCACATTGTTGATTAGCGTGGGCTTGCCCCAGAGCCCGCTGACCGCCGGATAGGGCGGCCGCGGCTTCGGCGTGCCGCGCCGGCCTTCGATCGAGGCCAGCAGGGCCGTCTCTTCGCCGCACACAAACGCTCCCGCGCCCAGGCGGATCTCCACGTCGAAGTCGAACATGGTGCCGCCGATGCCGTTGCCCAGCAGTCCGCGCCGGCGCGCCTCGCGCAGCGCCGTGGTCAGGCGGCTCACCGCAACCGGATATTCGGCACGAACGTAAATGTAGCCCTTGGA
Organism: uncultured Acidobacteriota bacterium; assembly: GCA_963788435.1. Lineage (GTDB taxonomy): Bacteria > Acidobacteriota > Terriglobia > Terriglobales > Acidobacteriaceae > Telmatobacter. The sequence continues at coordinate 1,251 of CAWBIG010000138.1, forward strand.
TGCGCCCACCGCGTAAGCCGCAATGGCCATTCCTTCAATGACGCGATGGGGATCGCCTTCCATCACGCTGCGATCCATGAACGCGCCGGGGTCGCCTTCGTCGCCGTTGCAGACCACGTACTTCAGGTCGCCGCCCGCCTTGGCCACCGTGCTCCACTTCAGTCCGGTGGGATAGCCGCCGCCGCCACGGCCGCGCAACCCGCTCTCGGTGATGCGATGTACCACGCCGCCGGGGGTCATTTCCACCAGCGCTGTCATCAACGCCTTGTATCCGTCGCGGGCAATGTAATCGTCAATCTTCTCCGGGTCAATGTGACCCGCATTCTCCAGAACCACGCGCACCTGTTTGTCGAAGTGCTCGTTCAAATCGCATTGCAGCGACGCCACCGGCTTCCCGCCCAGGCCGGAAACAATCGCCTGCGCGTCGCCCGGGCGCACGCGATGGTACAGCGTCTCATCGGGATCCACGCGCACCAGAGGCCCTGAGGAACATGGCCCCATGCAGCCCGTCTTGCGCACCAGCACCTTTTTGCCGGAAGCCTCCGCCGCCTCCGCCAGTGCGTCGCGAAGCGCACCCGCACCCTGGCTGGCGCAGGCCAGGTCCATGCAGACGTTCACCTCGTAATCCTGGCGCGCGTTCTCCTGCTGCACGCTCCTGGCGATTTGTTCCAGTTCGTCGAGGGTCATTCCACTTCCCACCTTTCCAACTGCGCCAGCAGTTGCGCCCCACTCATCTCTCCGCTTACATCGCCATCGCACAGCGCCACAGGCGCACGGCTGCACGCGCCAACGCACCGCGCGGTCATCAGGCTGATGTTGCCATCCTTCGTGGTCTGGCCCGGCTTCACTCCCAGCCGCTCTTCGGCCGCGGCAATCAGCCGGTCGGAGCCCTTGATGTAGCACGCCGTCCCGGCGCAGATAGTCACTGTATGCCGGCCAGGTGGTTTGAGGCTGAAGTAGTGGTAAAACGTCGCCACCCCGTACGCCTGGCTCAAAGGCACTCGCAGTGTCTGCGCCACAAATCGGATCGCCTGGTCATCCAGGTAGCCAAACGACGACTGAACCGTGTGCAGCGTCTCAATCAGCGCTTGACGGGCAAAGCCGTTCTTGCGCATGGTCCCGTTGACGATCTTCCATCGCTTGTCGTCGCTCGGTAATGGGGGCGGAGTAAAGGCGGGCACGATTCCTCCAACTGGGGCAGCGGGCCCGGCAACCGGAATGACTGCCTTGACTAGCCGCTATCCACTTCGTTTATAGGCTCAGAACAACACAACTGACGGTGACACCTGTCACGCATGAAAGTTATTCCCGGGAATCGTTGAAGGAGTTTCAGTTAGGGAAGGGATGCGGCTCCTGAAAAGGTTTTGCGCCGGTCATTTTCATCGCGCGTGACCTTCCACACGTGCAGATTTATTCCCTTTGCCCGGCGCGTAATCAGGATCACCCGACGCTCGCACTCATCGGAAAATGTCCTGCGTTCGCGATAGAATGTGGCTACCTGTTCTGACTTCCCACTTTGACGCAGAGGGACCGTCTGTGCCAAACCTGCGCACAATGCTGCTGTTCCTTCCTGGCCTGGCCGGTGTGGTTGGTTTGTGCGGTTGCGCTTCCGTGCACGTTTCCGGATATTACGCTTTCGGCGACTCCATCACCTATGGAGGCTATTTGCCCGATCGTGAGAGTCAGGCCTATCCATTTCTGGTTGCCAAAGTCGAGAACTTTCTGGCGACAAACCATGCGATCTCCGGCGACGAGGCCTGTGACATCCCCGCGCGACAGATCTTTCCTAACAGCCAGAATCCATTTCTGGCCAGCGCCACGGTGAGCTTCATTCTCATCGGCAACAACGATGCGAATAACCACGGCGCAGGCGCATATGAGGCGGTCTTCATAGAATGTCATCTCTCCGCGGTCAGCTGGCAGGCAGTTCCGGCCGGGACAAGGTGCTGGTGGGAAGCGAAGGATTTGAGACATCCGGCCCGGGCAAATCGGGGTCCTTCGGAACTTCGCCGATCTGGAGGACGCAAGGCGCCGGAGCCGGCATGAGCTTCGCTATTGAACTGAAGCAACCGGGAGCCGTTTACGCATGGCCTGTCATCGATGACACGTCCGACGCCGCCTACAGTTATTCGATTGACGGAGCCCCGGCCGGCACCGCGAATGTGCGCACGAACCCGGTCATGGCCCCTACAAACGGCACGCGACGCTTTGTCGGGTTTCTTCGGTTTGGCGCCGTCGGCGTTGGCCGCCACGTCATTATGTTTGCCCAGACGAGTTCTGGGAACGACGGCGTTTCGGTGCTGGGCATTGGCGCTATATCAGGGACGGCTCAAGCCAAGCTGCCCGTTGTTTTGGTGGGCACTGTGCCCTACCAGTTGTACCCCGGACAAGCTGCTGTTGCATGCCCGCCAACGACCAACCGTGCCTATCCTACATTCAGGACATCAGGAATGACGTTGCTCTTCTGGCCGCCGATGGCCTCGATGTGCGCCTGTTCGATACCCGCAAGTTCATGCTCGCCACCAGCGCCGAAATGAGCAATTCGGTGCATCCGAACGCCCTCGGGGACCAGAAACTGGCAGACGCCGTCGAGTCCGTCTGGCCTGCCAATTAGAGTCCGCTACTCGACTCGCTTCAGCCAAGCTGCGGCAAGCGGCTGGAGATGCCGAGCAGAAAGATCAGTCCGATGCCAAAGCTATACACGGCCCCGGTCCAGGCGATGGCGTGATAAAACCGCGGATGAAACGCGCCGCCCTTGAATGCGCCGCCGAGCGAAGCGGTCATGAGGCCGTTCATGGCCACCAGCCCGAGGCAAAACGCCGCTAGGCCCATCATTCCGTTCCCCGTTCCGCCCAGGCTCTTGGCCAGGAAGAACAGCGCCAGCTGGCTGGGCGTCTCGGCGCCGATCCCGTGCAGCATGCCGATGGCAAACACCGATTTGCCCGTGTAAAGCCATTGGAAGCGCTCGGGCCGGGTCGCGCCGGCGTTCCACAACTTGCGCACCCGCCATGCCGCCCACAGCAGCCCGTTGATCCCGATCGCCAGCCGGCTCTCGATGCGGCCATGCGCATGCCCGTGAGCGTCCTTGCGCAGGATCCCGGCCACCACCCCAATGCCAAGCACAATCAGGGTGAGCCCGATCAGGCGCTCCGTCCAGTGATCCAATCCTTCGGGCAGTCCCACGCGCATTTCCAGCACCATAACGCCCAGAGCCGCCACCATAAACGCGTGCCCCAGGGCGTAGGTCACGCCCAGCCGCAGCCCGCTGCGCCAGTTGCGCTGCACCGCCGTGATGTCGGAAATGGCCGCTAGATGGTCGTAGTCGAAGCCGTGGCGCAGGCCCAGCAGAAGGCAGGACCCCAGCGCGGCATCGAGTCGCCAATCCCCCGGAAACAGCGTCATTTGAGAAGTATAGAGCAGCCTTGCCTCAACCAAGAGCGTCATGCGTCACTCAAGATTGGCCGGCCGCGGTTCCCCGCTCTTCCATCCCAGGATCGCTCAATCCCGGTCTTCTACACCCTATTCCCTGCTACCCGCTCTTTGCGTAACGGTGTATCCCGTGTACTCGATTTCCACCCGCGTCGGCCCCAGCAGCATGCTCGAGACCGTCGCCGAGGCGTGGGTGGCCATGGGGAAGCCGTCCACTTCGGCGTAGTTGCGCACCACCTGCGCCGGCCCCGTCAGCAGCGACGTGCTTTTGGTGGCAACACCCTCCAGCCGCACAATGTCCCCGGTCCGCTCCTCCACCCAGATCCGCCCCTTGAACAGATACTCCGCATTGTGCCGCGGCACAATCTTCACCAGAAAACAGTCGCGCCCATTCACGGCTTCCCTGCCCTCGACCGCCATCTCGTAATTGGCCGAGGTGATCAGTTCCTGCGTGCGGTTCGCCGGCTCATTCAACGATTCTTCATTCTCGAGCGCGCGTTCCAGCACTTCTTTGCGCAGCAGCGCCGGCCCGCTTTCGCTCAGAATCTGGTAGCTCTTGCCCGCGCCCCTGGTATAGGTCGTCTGCACGCTCATCTCGGCCGCCGGATGCGCGTCTTCCCCGTTGCGGAACACCGTGTAGTGCTCCGTGACCCTGTAGCCAAGCAGGTTGTTGTCGCGCCGCATCACTGAGCGATCGATCCCCTGGATCACGGCGGCGCTGTCGATCTCTTGCGATGCAATCATTTGCGCGCAAGAACCGGTCAAGAGCAGGACGGAGATCGTTCGGAGAAATGCGGCGAGCGGCCGACAGGTCACAAACATGATGGGTCAATCGCAGTCTATCAACGCCGGGCCGCCGATCGGATCTTGCGCGCAAAAGCAAAGCCCCGGTTCCGCTGGTTGACGCGGCAGAACCAGAGCTTTGGTTGAGTCAAACCTTCGCGGAAGCCTCTTACTTCTGTGCCTGTGCGTCAGCCTTGGCGGTGCGCACCGCTGCCAGAAATGCATGCGCCGACGCCGGCGGAGGCACCTGGCCCGTCAGCACGGAGCGATACGTCGCCCCCGACCCGTATACAGCGTTCATTGAGTCCTGGTCCGGATGCACCGCCGCGCCGCTCAATGTCAATCCCGCAAACACACCCTTGGCGCGTGAGTAGGTCAGAATCTCGGCATCCATCTTCCAATCGGTATCCGCGGACGCATGACGTCCCACCGGCCCGGCAGCCGCCGACGCATTTGCCCCGATCTTGAATCTGCTGTTCAGCAAATCGTCCATGCCCTTTTGGTTCTGGAAGATCATCACCAGGTCAACGCCTTCCACGCCGATCTGCAAGCCCCAGCTTCCGCCTTCAATGCTGAAGAACGCCGGCGCGCTCCATCCGTTGGCGGTGCGGCAGGTGGCCACGCCGCGTCCACCTTCGGCCCCGAACACAAATCCGCCCTTTACCATGTGTGGCACCACCGCCACGCACTTTGCGTGCTCCAGCACTTCCTCCGGAATGCCCTTATCCGGCGTCGCCATAATCTGGTGCAGCACATCGGCTGCGTTCTGCAGCCGGTCGGTCGCGGTCTCTTTGGGAGTGGTATCTGACGCCCACAGCATGCCGGCTGTTCCCAGCATTGCAACAAAAACCATCACTTGTTTTTTCATAACCCACCTCTCCTCGCGTTGATCCAAAAAGGGGAAACTGTCCCTTTGCCCGTCTCAATCCCGCCAAAGCACTCGGCAGCCCCGGGCGCGTCACGCGCTTTCGCTGCTCTTGGTTTAAATGGCTCCGCGGTGCAATTGGTTGCCCGTGTAGCCGGTTCCCTGGCACCCGCCAACTCATTCAAGCTGCTGCAAATCAATTACATGGTCACGCGCGATATGCTGACCTTCATGGAAGGGTTGCCCAGATGAGCGCCGGCTCCCAACCGGTCCGGCGCGCGGTGCGTGTTGAAGGCGTTGTTCAAGGCGTCGGCTTTCGTCCCTTCGTCTATCGCCTGGCCAACCAGCTCCAGCTTGCCGGCCACATCGGCAATGACACCGCCGGCGTGACCATCGAGATCGAAGGCGAGTCGGAGCGCGTCGCCGAGTTTCTCCATCGTCTCCGCGCTGAAGCTCCTCCCATCTCGCGTATCGATTCCATCGCCGTGGAAGAGCTGCCGCCCAGCAGCAAGTCGGGGTTTTCCATTGTTCACAGCCAGGTCCTTGGCCAGGTCTCCACCGGGATCCCCGCAGATGCCGCCACCTGCGCCGACTGCCTGCGCGAGCTCTTCGATCCCAAAGATCGCCGCTACCGCTATCCCTTCCTGAACTGCACCAACTGCGGACCTCGTTTCACCATTACGCGCCGCATTCCGTACGACCGCCCACAAACTTCCATGGCCGTCTTCCCGATGTGCCCGGCGTGCCAGGCCGAGTACGACGACCCGCTCAATCGCCGCTTTCACGCCCAGCCCAATGCCTGCTGGACCTGCGGCCCGCGCGTGTGGCTTGCCGGCGCCGACGGCTCTGAAGTCGCATCGCCGGATCCTATCGCCCTATGCATTCAGAATCTCCTCGCCGGACAAATCATGGCGATCAAGGGCATTGGCGGTTTCCATCTTGCCGTGGACGCAACCAATGATGCGGCAATCGCGCGCCTGCGCCAGCGCAAGCATCGCTATGGCAAGCCACTCGCCGTCATGGTTCGCGATCTCGATGCGGCTCACGAATTGTGCGAGCTGACCGATGCCGAAACAGACCTGCTCCAGACTTCAGCCCGTCCCATCGTTCTCGCTCGCGCCCGCGCCGGCAACGGAATCGCATCCTCGGTCGCACCGGGTATTCCCTGGCTCGGCGTTTATCTGCCTTATGCCCCCCTGCAGCATCTCCTCTTCGCCGACGCCAGAGTCTGTGCCCTCGTGATGACCAGCGCCAACCTGAGCGAAGAGCCCATCGCCATCCATAACGACGAAGTCCGCACGCGCCTGGGCCGGATTGCCGACGCATTCCTCATGCACAATCGCGACATCCTTCAGCGCTGCGATGATTCGGTGGCTGCCATGGTCGATGGCGCACCGCAGCTTCTTCGCCGTGCCCGCGGCTATGTCCCGCTCGGCGTCGATCTGCCTTTCGAGGCCCCGCCTCTGCTCGCCGTTGGCGGCCACATGAAGAACGTCTTCGCCCTCGCTCGCGGGCGCATCGTCTATCAAAGCCAGCATCTCGGCGATCTCGAAAATCTGACCGGCCTCGACTTCTTCACCGAATCCCTCGCACACTTCCAGCGCACATTCGAAATCGAGCCGCAGGCCGTTGTCCACGACTTGCACCCCGGCTATCTTTCCACGTCCTGGGCAAAGCAATGGGCCGCGGAGCACAACCTGCCCACAATCGCCGTGCAGCACCATCATGCCCATATCGCCGCGTGCATGGCGGAACACGCCATTGAAGGCCCGGTCATCGGCCTCTCGCTCGACGGCACCGGCTACGGAACCGACGGCCGCATCTGGGGCGGCGAAGTTCTCATTGCGCACCTCCACCGCTTCGAGCGCTTCGCCCACCTCGACTACGTTGCCATGCCCGGCGGCGATGCCGCCGTGCGTGAGCCTTGGCGCATGGCGTTTTCGCACCTGCTCGCCGCGGGATTCTCTGAAAACGAAGCAAGAGAACTGACCGGCGCATCGGAACGCGAAGCGAATCTGCTCTCGCGCATGATCGAGCGCAAACTGAATTCTCCGTTTACCTCCAGCCTCGGCCGGCTGTTTGATGCTGCTGCCGCCATCATTCTCAAACGCCGCGCCGTTGATTACGAAGCCCAGGCCGCCATCGAGCTGGAGGGCTGCGCCGTTGATGAGGAAGACGACGCGGGCCGACGCGAATACACGCTCGAGTCGTCGGAAGGCGCAGAACCGAACGGTCCCCACGTGATGCGGACGGACCGGATGTGGAAGACCCTCCTGAGCGATCTGCGATGCGGCGAGGACCCAAGCCGTGTCGCCGCCCGCTTTCACGCCGGAGTGGCGGAGGTATTTATCAATGCCGCCGCCAACGCCCGGATTGAGACAGGGATCAACTGCGTTGCCTTGTCCGGCGGATGCATGCACAATCGGCGGTTAGCGCGGCTACTGCGGTCAGGACTTGAAGAAGAAGGATTCCAGGTGTTTCAACATCGCAAAGTGAGCCCGGGCGACGGCGGCCTCAGCTACGGCCAAGCCGTTGTAGCCGCCTCCATCCTCAATCATCGACGCCGCTGACTCGCTGGCTCGCTGAGCAATTCCGCTATCCCGAAATCTTCACCAGTTCCCGCGCCTCGTCTCGCGGCCCCAGAATCGAAATCCGCGGAAGCCGCCCCCGCACCATCGCCACTTCATCGCAACGGCTGAGCCGCGGACAGTTCTGGCAGTCCTTGAATATCTTGTCAGGCAGGTCGGCCTTGTCCTCAACGGTGCGGAATCCATGCTTGAAAAAGAAGTCCGGAATGCGTGTGAACAGGCACACCGACTGGATCCCGTGCTCCTCGGCCTCTTCAATCAGCGCGCTCAGGATGCGCCCGCCCGCGCCCTGTCCCTTGGCCTCCGGCTTCACCACGATGGATCTCACCTCGCACAGGTGCGGTCCGTAAAGATGCAGCGCGCCGCAGCCCAGAAACACGCCTCCATCTGACTCCGCCACGGTGAAGTCGCGGATGTTTTCGCAGATCTCCGCAAAGCTCCGGCGCAGCAACGTCCCGTCGCTGGAGAGCGAATTCACCAGGTCGTAAATGTTCGAGGCGTCCTGGAGACGCGCGCTACGCACCTGCATGGCTCGCCTCCTCGATGCGCGATTCCGCAGTGGCCCGCGCTTTCCCCGCCAGAGCCTGCACGTGCTCCTCAGCCGAATCAAGCGCCTCGCGCACCCGATTCCGCGCCGTCCCACCAATCACATCGTGGCAATCGAGCGTCGCCTCCATCGCGATCGCCGCGAAGAAATCGCTCTCGAACTCCGGACCAAACTGCCGCAAGTCCTCAAGGCTGAGACCGCCCAGCTCGCACTTCTTGTCCAGGCAGTACTGCACCGCGTTCCCAATCTTCTCATGCGCCTTGCGGAACGGCACGCCCTTGTGCACCAGGTAGGTCGCCGCCGCCATCGCGTTCAGGAAGCCCGTCTCGCAAGCCGCCCGCATCCGCGCCGTGTTGAACTTCAGCGCACGCGTGAATGCCGCCAGCAGCGCCAGCATCTTCTGCATCTCGCCCGCCGCCGCAAAGACCGGCACCTGCGTCTCCTGCATGTCCTTGTTGTAGGCCAACGGCAGCCCTTTGAGCAGCAGCGTCACTGTCTCCGTCGCACCATGGATCCGCCCCACCTTCCCCCGCACCAGCTCCGTCAAATCCGGGTTCTTCTTCTGCGGCATCGCGCTCGAGCCCGTCGAGAATTCCTCCGGCAGCTCCACGAACCCAAACTCCGCCGTTGCAAAAAGCGTTATCTCCTCCGCAAACCGGCTGGCGTGCAGCGCCACCATAGTCAGCGCCTGCAGAAACTCCAGCACGAAATCGCGATCACTGGTCGCGTCCATGCTGTTGGCCGTCGGCGCCTTAAACTCCAGTTCTCGCGCCGCAATCGTCCGGTCCAGCTTCAGCGTTGCTCCAGCCACCGCGCCCGACCCCAGCGGACACACATTCAGCCGCGCCCGGCAGTCCTTCAGCCGCGACGCATCCCGCAGCAGCATCTCCACGTACGCCAGCAGCCAGTGCGTCACCAGCACCGGCTCCGCCCGCTGCAGATGCGTGTAGCTCGGCATCACTGCATCGCCTGCACTCTTTGCCTGTTCCACCAGCACGCCTGCCCATGCGGCAATCTTCGCCACCAGTTCATTGATCTGCGCGCGAATGAACAGCCGCAGGTCCGTCGCAACTTGCTCGTTGCGGCTGCGGCCCGTGTGCAGCTTCAGCCCCAAGTCACCCACCGCTTCCTTCAGCCGCAGCTCCACAAAATGATGAATGTCCTCGGCCTGCGCGTCCAGCGCCACTTCTTCGCGCCGCCCCGCGTAACTCTCGCCAATCGCCTGCAGCGCATCTCCAATCCGCGCGCGTTCCTCCGCCGTCAGGATTCCCGCCCCTTCCAGCGCCAGCGCATGCGCGCGGCTCGCGGCCAGCTCCGCGTTCAGCAGCTGCCAGTCGAACGGCAGCGATCGCTGCCACGCATCAAACGTCGCGTCCGGCGCCACGCGAAACCGCCCCGCCCACATCTTCCCCGAATTCTGCCCGTCTGCGTTCACTTCAGTTGCCCAATCCCTCACGCGACCACTGTTCTCTGTCTACTGTTCACCGCCATTGAAGGCTTCCACATTCGCCAACCCGCCCAGCAGCAGCAACAGCAGCGCCTTCTGTGCGTGCATGCGGTTCTCGGCCTGGTCAAACACAATCGACTGCGGCCCGTCCAGCACCGCGTCCGTCACCTCCGCGTTGCGCCGCGCCGGCAGGCAGTGCATGAACACCGCATTCTCCCGCGCTTTCGCCATCAGCGCCTCGTTCACCTGGAACGGCCGGAAAATCGGCGCGCGCTTGGTCGACTCGTGCTCCATGCCCATGCTGACGCATACGTCGGTGTAAATCGCGTCCGCGCCCTCGGCCGCCGCATGCGGATCCTGCACCAGCCGCACCTCGCACCCATTCTCCTCCGCGATCTCCCTCGCCTTGGTCACAATCTCGATGTCCGGCGAGTACCCGCGCGGCGTCGCCACTGTCACGTTCGCGCCCATTTGCGCGCCGGTCAGCATCAGCGAGTGGCACACGTTGTTCCCATCGCCAACGTACGTAAAGTTGAGTCCCGCCACCGTCCCGAAGTGCTCCTGCAACGTCATAAAGTCCGACAGCGCCTGGCAAGGATGCTCAAAATCCGACAGCGCATTGATCACCGGCACCTTCGCGTTTGCCGCCATCTCCGTGATGGTGTCGTGCGCGTACGTCCGCAGCACCATCACGTCCACCCAGCGCTCCACGTTGCGGGCCACATCGGCAATCGCCTCGCGCTCGCCCAGCGGTGAATTTGTCTGGTCGAAAAAAATCGCGTTTCCGCCCAGCGTGTTGATGCCCGCCTCAAAGCTCAGGCGCGTCCTCAGGCTCGCCTTCTCGAACATCAGCACCATCTGCTTCGCGTCCAGCGCATGCCGATACGCCCGCGGATTGCGCTTTACCTCGTGGCCCAGCTTCAAAATCGCACGCACTTCCGCGCTTGACAAATCCGCTACCGAGCACAAATCCTCGCCCGCCAGCCGCGCGGCCGCGCCCAAAATGTCGTTGTCGTTATGCACCGGAGTCTCCGGCACACGCCGTTCCGCAATTGCTCTGCTAGCCAAGTTCACCTCCCACGGCTTTTGCATTCTGCCCGGCCGCCGCGCCGTGTTCGTTCAGAATTTCGTCCAGCGCCGCAACGCCCAAGTCCACATGCGCGCGCTCCAATATGTACGGCGGCAGAAATCGCAGCGTCGTCTCACTCGTGACATTAATAATGATCTTCCGCTTCAACATCTCCGCACCCACGCGCTTCGCCAAGTCCGCCGAATCCAGCTCCGCGCCGATCATCAGCCCCTTGCCGCGCACGTCCACAATAGCTTCGTGCTTGTGCGCCAGCCCGCGCAGCGCATCCATGAAATACTCGCCCACTTCCTCCGCATGCTTCAGCAGCCCATCGCGCTCCAGCGTGTCAATCACCGCAATCGCCACCGCGCACGCCAGCGGTCCTCCGCCAAATGTCGTTCCGTGCATCCCCACATGGATGGCCCTCGCCGCTTCTTCGTTGCATAGCACTGCGCCCAGCGGCACGCCGCCTGCCAGCGGCTTCGCCAGCGTGGTCACATCCGGCTGTATCCCGTAATGCTGGTATGCGCACCACTTTCCGGTCCGCCCCATCCCCGACTGGATCTCATCCACCATCAGCAGCGCGCCGGTTCCGCTCGTCAGCGCACGCGCCTCGGCAAAGAACTCCTGCGTCACCGGCCGCACGCCGCCTTCGCCCTGGATCGCCTCCAGCACAATCGCGCACACATCGCGAGAGAATTTCGTCCGCAAGTCCTCCACGTCGTTGAAGCGCACAAACTCCACACCCGGCATCACCGGCGCAAACGGCTCGCGATATTTCGCCTTGTGCGTCGTCGCCACCGATCCGAACGTCCGCCCGTGGAAGCTCCCTTCAATCGCCAGGAACTTCGTCCCCATCTGCTTGCCTTCGCTGCGCAGCAGCCCCGCATGAGCCCGCGCCAGTTTCAGCGCACCTTCCCACGCCTCGGTGCCCGTATTGGCAAAAAACACGCGCTCCATCCCGGTGCGCTCCGTCAGCCGCAACGCCAATTCCGCCTGTCCCTCGTGAAAGAACAAATTCGACGTGTGGATCAGCTTTCGGCTCTGCCGCGTAATCGCATCTTCGATCGCCGGGTGCCCGTAGCCCAGCGCATTCACGCCGATCCCGCTCAGCAAGTCGAGATATCGCTCGCCCTGCTCGTCGATCAGGTACACGCCCTCGCCGCCCGTAAACAGCAGCGGGTTGCGATCATAGGTTTTCAGCAGCAGCTTGTCCTCAACCGCGCGAATCTGTTGCAGCTTTAACATCTCCGTTCGTCTCCTCAATGACGGGTTCGTCCCTGGCCCTTGGTCCCTCGGTCTCTTGTTCCCTGCCTTTCTCACGCCACCATCACTTCCGTCCCGTGCGCCACGCGCGCGCTGCACAGGTCGGGCAAAACTCCGGCCGCATCCGCCGGCAATATCCTCACTCTCTTCACGCCGTTCAGCAGCGCCTCGCGGCACGCGCCCAGCTTGGGCAGCATACCGCCCGAGATAATCGCGCTCTTCGCCATCTCCGCAATCTGGTCAATTGAGAGCCACCGCATCACTTCGCCGTCCGCGCCCCGCACTCCCGGTACGTCCGTCAGGAACACCAGCGCGTCCGCATGGCAGACAATCGCGCACGCCGCTGCCATCTCGTCCGCGTTCACGTTGTAGTACTCGCCGTCAAAGCCCAGCGCCATCGACGCCAGGACCGGCACGCCGCCCAGGTTCCAGATCGCTTCAATCCATCGCGGATCGCTCGCCGCAATCTCGCCCACATATCCCAAATCCGGCGCCGTTCTCTTTTTGCGCGCCCTAAACACCAGCCCGTCTCCGCCCGTCATTCCAAATGCCGGCTGGCCAAACGCGCCCAGCGCCGCCACCAGTTCCTTGTTCACCTTGCCGCCCAGCACCATCAGCGCAGCGTCGCGCGTCTCCGCGTCGGTCACGCGCAAGCCGTTGATAAACTCGCTTGTCTTCCCCAGTGCCTTCAGCATCCGTGTCAGTTGCGCGCCGCCGCCGTGCACCACGGCCACCTTGTTGCCGTCCCGCGCCAGCTCTGCAATCGCGCGCACGCTGCCTTCTCTCATTGCCGAGTCTTCCAGTCCCGCCCCCCCGAGCTTCACCACGTACTTCATTCCAGGCCCTCCGCTTCGTCCCAGCCCATCATCACGTTCGCGTTCTCCACTGCCTGCCCTGCGGCGCCCTTCAGCAGATTGTCCAGGCAGCTCACAATCACCGCCCGCTTCCCGTCCCGCGCCAGCTCGAATCCGATATCGATGTAGTTGGTCCGCACCACATGCTGTATCTGCGGCAGCCCGCTCTCATGAAGCCGCGCCATCGGACAATGCGCGAAAAACTTCCGGTAGGTCTCCAGCACGCTTGCCCGCGTCTGCGCTTCTTTGAACCGCACATACATCGTCGACAAAATGCCGCGCGGAATCGGCAACAGGTGCGGCGTAAAGATAATCTCGTCCGCCTCCAGCCCGATCTGCTCGAGCAGCTCGCCCGTATGCCGGTGCGTAAACACCGCGTATGCCGAAAGATTGTCGGCCGCGTACATGAAGTGCGTCTTCGGCGTCGGCGCCTTCCCCGCTCCGCTTACGCCGCTCTTTGCATCCGCAATAATCCCGTGCTCCACATCGATCAGCCCCGCCGCCACCAGCGGTCGCAGCGGCAGGATCACGCTCGTCGCATAGCATCCCGGGTTGGCCACCAGCCGCGCCCCTCGTATCGCATCCCGGTGCAGCTCCGGCATGCCGTACACCGCCTCCTCCTGCACCTCGGCGGCCTCGGCCGATCCCTCGTCTTCAAACTCGTACACCGCGCGATTCGCCGCTTCCTCAAGCCTCCACGCCCCGCTCAGGTCCACCACCCTCATCCCGCGCTTCAGCGCCTCGGGCGCCCACTCCCGCGACTGCTCGTGCGGCGTGGCCAGGAACAGCACCTGAACATCGAGGTCCGTCAGCAATTCCCAGCTGAACGGCTGCACCCTCAGCCTCCCTCGGCCCTTGCTGTCGTTCAGCTCCGGATGAATCTCGCCCAGCGGCACGCCGCCCCTGGCCGCGGCCTTCTCGTCCAGCCGCCCCGCAAACACCGGCGGCGTCCCTTTCAGGCGCGGATGATCGAGCAGCAGCCGCGCCAGTTCCGCCCCGGCATAACCCGTCACTCCCACCACCGCTGTCTGCACCGCGTCGCTCATTTCTTTCACTTCTTCACTAGTTCACCTGTTCACTGGTTCGCTTCCTCACTCAGGACTCCAGCATTTCCTTCAGCCGCGCTTCCACTTCCGTCGCGTGGCGCGCGTCGTGGCATATGACCAGCACCGTATCGTCACCCGCCAGCGTCCCCACCACCTCCGGCCATTCCTCGTGGTCCAGCGCCGCCGCCACCGGCTGCGCTCCGCCCATCACCGTTCGCAAAATCACCTGGTTCATCGCGCGGGTCGCGCGCATCCCAAAGCTGTCCAGCACTTCCTTCACTGACGGCGGCCCATCGTCTTCCTCAACCGCGCTGCCGTGCCCATTGCCGTTCGGCAGCGCGTACCCCGCGGGTCCCTTCGAGAGGCGCAGCTCGTGTATGTCCCTGGACAGCGTTGCCTGCGTCACCGCAATCCCGCGCCGCCGCAGCTTCCGCCTCAGCTCGTCCTGGTTGGTCACCTCCGAGTGCCGCACCAGATCCCGTATCGCGCTCTGCCGTTCCGTCTTCATTCGATCCTGCATCGCTTTCCAACAATCGAAAAGCGCGGCTCATCCAAGCCGCGCCATGCATAAATATACAACGTAATGCATATCTATGCAAAGCACTTCGTCGCAGTTTTTCTCGATCTTTTCGCAATCCGGGACACAAGCCGTGCCCCATTCATCGCTCCTGAGCGGAGGATCTGCGCGATGAGTGGGCGGGCTCTGCCCCTTTCAGCGCGCCGTTCTGCTCACACCTTTGCCTTTGCTCTTGCTTTTCTCTCTGTCATTCCCGAAGGGAATCTGCTTCGTCCGTTGCCCGTGTTCCTGTTTCCCGCTGGCGCCCCGACTCGCCGACTCGCTAAAGAGTGCTACAACATTCCCATGACCCCCGACGCCTTCCGCGCCAGCCTCAGCGATCCCGCCCCGCCCGCCGGCCTGACCGCCGCCCTCGAAGCCCTCTGGTGGGATGCCAAAAGCGACTGGGCCCAGGCCCATTCGCTCGTCGACGAGCTCGAATCCAAAGACGGAATGGCCGTCCATGCCTACCTCCATCGCAAGGAAGGCGCTGACTGGAACGCCGACTACTGGTACAACCGCGCTGGCCGCCAATTCCACCACCCCAACCTCCCCGACGAATGGTCCGCTCTGGTCGATCATCTTTGCACCTAGAGCATCCGAAATGCCTGTAAGTAAGCCGCCGTCATCGGCGGCGCCAAACGGAACCGAAATTCGGCCTGAGATAACCTGCATTCCGCCATGCAGTTCCCAGAAAGGAACTTCGCCACGGCAGCTCAAGCACACAGCCAAATTCTCCCCATATTCCGTGATCTAAGTCACATCCTCCCGAAAGATCCACTGCTAAAAACATTCCAGCACTCCGATAAGGAATGCGGCAGGGTCCGCGGTGGCCACAGCTTCCAGTAGCCCCTGCGGGGAGGCTTCATTCATGTCTTCCTCACGCATTTGCAACTCAGACCAATTCGGTCGTATACTTAAGTCCGACCATTACGGTCGCATTTCGAGGGTCCTTCCGTTCCGGCGGCCCTCTGGAGTTCGGCGGGTGAGCGTGCTCAGTGAATTGACAGTCGGCCAAAGCGGTGTAGTCATCGCCCTTGACCTCCCTGAATCCGTCCAGAACCACCTGATGCACATGGGCTTCGTCCCCAATGCCCTGGTCACCACCATCCGCCGCGCCCCTGCCGGCGACCCCACCGTTTACTCAGTCGATGGCTTGCAGATCGCCCTCCGCCGCGAGACCGCCAACGCCATCCGCGTCAAAAACGCCGAGCCCGAAATCGTCAGCTCCGCGGCACCCAAGCCCCTTGCCGAGGCCGCTCGATGAATCCCTGCTGCGAGGTCCCGGTCTTCGAGCCACCCCAGGCGTCCGCCCCAGGCGCGCTCCGCACCGTCGTCCTCATCGGCCCGCCCAATTCGGGCAAGTCCACTCTTTTCAATCGCCTCACCGGCCTCCGCCAAAAGGTGGCCAACTACCCCGGCGTCACCGTCGAGCAGCGCATGGGCCCCATGGCCGGCGTCCACCGCGACGACCTCACCCTCATTGACCTGCCCGGCGTCTACTCCCTCACCCCATACTCTGAAGACGCCCGCGTCGCCGTCGACGTGCTCAAGGGCAAAATGCCGGGCTCGCCAAGGCCTGATGCCGTCCTCCTCGTCCTCGACTCCCTTCACCTCACCCGCCAGCTCATGCTGGCCGCCCCTGTCCTAGCCCTCGGCTTGCCCACGCTGGTCCTCCTCAACATGAGCGACCTCATGCACTCCCGCGGCGGCGCCGTCGACTCCCTCAAGCTCGCCCGCGAGCTCGGCGCACCCGTCGCCCAGATCAGCGCCACCCAGGGCGCCGGCCTTGACGCCATCCCGCTCTTCCTCAATCAGTGTGCCCTCCCCCAGACCGCACAAAAAGCCGAACAGCGCCTCACCCTCCCGGTCCTCGGCAACGCTGCCAGCACCCACTCCTGGGCCGCGCAGGTCAGCCGCCGTACCGGCTATCACGCGCCCCTCTCCGCTGAATCCAGCCGCAAGCTCGACAGCATTCTCCTCCATCGCGTCTGGGGTCCGCTGCTCTTTCTCGTCGTCGTCGTCGGCGTCTTTGAAGTCGTCTTCGCCATCGGACAACCGCTCTCCGACGGCTTTGGCGAAATCCTCAACAACCTCGGCAAACTCGCTGCCCCGCTGCTGCCCATCGGCTGGCTCCAGTCCCTCGTCATCGACGGCATCTGGAAGGGCATCGCCTCGGTTCTCGTTTTCCTCCCCCAGATCCTCCTGTTGTTCCTCTTCATCGGAATCCTCGAGGACTCCGGCTATCTCGCCCGCGCCGCCCTCATCGCCGATCGCGTCATGCGCACCGTCGGCCTCAACGGCAAGGCCTTCATCCCCCTGCTCTCAGCTTATGCCTGCGCCGTCCCCGCCATCATGGCGACTCGCACCATTGAGAACCGACGCGACCGCATCGCCACTATCCTGGTCACCCCCTTCATGACCTGCTCCGCGCGCCTGCCCGTCTACATGCTGCTCATCGCGGCCTTCGTCCCGCGTCGCGCTTTCCTGCACGGATTCCTCGGCCTGCAGACGCTCACCATGCTCGGCCTCTACCTGGCCGGCTTCGTCGCCGCCATGACCACCGCCCACCTGCTCAAAAGCTCCATCCTCAAGTCCAGCGAGACGCCGTTCATTCTGGAGCTGCCGCAGTACCGCATGCCCACTCTGCGCTCGCTCCTCATGCGCCTGGTCGATCGCGCCCGCATTTTCCTTCGCCAGGCCGGCACCGTCATCCTCGCCGTCACCATGGCTCTCTGGGTCCTCGCTCACCTGCCCATCGTGCACACCGCGCAGGGCACGCTGGTCCGCACCCGAGCTCGCATCCAGCATCATCGGACGCCTGGGCCACTTCATCGAGCCCGTCATCGCACCCCTCGGCTTCAACTGGAAGATCGGTATCGGCCTTATCTCCAGCGTGCTCGCCCGCGAAGTCATGGTCTCCACCATGGGCACTCTCTACGGCGCCGATCCCACGACGCAATCCCTCAGCCTCCAGAACGCCCTCCACCACGACATGACCCTCGGCGGCGCGCTCGCCCTCATGATCTTCTTCGCCTTCGCCATGCAGTGCACCTCCACCATGGCCGTTGTAAGGCGCGAGACCAACAGTTGGAAGTGGCCCGCCCTCCAGTTCGCCTACATGCTGGTGCTGGCCTATGGCGCCGCCTTCGTGGTCAACCACGTAGTGATGGCCTTCGGCGGCTAGGGCATAGAGGCCGCAAAAGCTGGCCATCTCGAATCCTCCCCAACGCTTTCCCGTTGACGCGCCATACCTCTCACCCAATATCATCGGCGCCAACACCTCCGCCGGCATGGATCCTTCCCGGCCGTTCCCATCGCAAATTCCCAGGAGCGCGGCCGAATGCCGATTGCAAGAATCGTCTCCACCCTTTGCCTGGTTTCCGCCACCGCGTTTGCCCTCGCGCAGCCCGCGCCGCCCACCGCTTACACCGTCACGGAAGCGGTCGTCGGAGGCACGCCCGGAACCGCCCTCACCGTCCATCGCAGCGGCTCAAAGGTCTTAACGGAACTCGTCCAGCCCGCTCAGGGTGCAACTCCGGCCAGCCACATCTTCACTCTTTACGACCTAGCCGCCGGCACTTCGTTCTCCTGGTCCCCGGGCGCCAATCCGGCCTCCTGCTCCAGCGCCAAGTTCTCCGGCGACTGGGGCGACCCCTTCGCAATGATCTCCGAAGTGAACGCCAGCATCGCCAAGGGCGAGCTGAAACCATCCGGCAACGAAACCGTGGCCGGAATCGCAGCCAGGATTTATGCGGGCAGTTCCCCCCAGGCCACCATGAAGGTATGGGTGGATGAAAAAAATGGGCTGGTGCTGCGCGCGGATATGGGTGCGCCCGGAGCAGCGCCCATGCGCCTGGTGGAGATCCAGAAAGTCTCCATGGCCGCGCCGCCGCCGTCGCTCTTTGCCGTGCCGTCGGGCTGTGCAGGCGTAAAGCCTCCGCCCAGCGCGGACGATCTGATTGCCGACGAGACCGGCGACACCGCCGCCAACTACGTCAATGGAATGTACGGTCCCGGATCGAAGAATTCCTGTTCGGTGGTTTTGCGCGTGGTCCAAGCCAGGACCATGACGCCCATCACGCACATCCAGGTGGCCATTGACACCGCAATCTATCCCGACAATGCGCCCCCCAGCTACACCTTCGGCGTAGCCGACGACGGCACAACCACGTATTCCGGCGGCCACGTTCTTGAGATCACCAACAGGGTTCGCAACGGCATGGTTCGCCTCGGGCTCCCGCCTGACCACTTCCAAATCGGCGTCAACACCATTGAGCCTCACCGCGGCGGCAGCGTAGGCCTTGTCTATCGCCAGTGTTTTGCGCCCACCAATGTGCTGCTCTACGTGGTCAAGGACTACGGCCAACCCACCGAAAGCGGCGATTGGCTATGGGTCAAATCGGGAAAATACGCAACACCTTAGAGGGCTTTAGCCCCTGAGGTTTTTCGGGGCAAAAACGCGTCAGGACACGACTTTTAGTCGTGCTGCAAAGCCAGCAAAATCAACGGAGGGCTTTAGCCCCTGAGGGATGTTTTTCTTCAAGGAACTCCCTATATTCGATTTTTCAGCAAGCTCTTAAAGCGATGGGCACCAGTCCCTGGATCCCGCGCGCCCAAGCGAAATAGCCCCCCCCTACCAACCGCCTCATTCCCCCTCGTTTCCGGCCGGTTTAAAGTGATTCCAGCCCGTTCCATGCCGACGTATCCCATCCGATTGCGATGGGAGAATCGTAAGCGTTCGAGGATTCCCTCTTGACCGGGGTTGTTCCTTAATCTAGGTGTCCACCTATTTTAAGCGGACACCTATTCGGAATTGTTAAGCGGCTTTGGAGTCAGTCTGGAGTGAGGCGGCGAGGTTCCATGGCAGGAGTTGCTCGATCCGATTGATGGGGTGCTCGGGAATTTGATCCAGGACAGTACGAAGATAGAACTCGGGATCGAGTCCATTGAGTTTGGCAGTGGCGATAAGGCTGTAAAGCGACGCGGCTCTTTCGCCACCGGAATCGGATCCCATGAACAAATAATTCTTCCTGCCCATCACTACGGAGCGCAGCGATCGTTCGGCCGCGTTGTTGTCTATTTCCAGCAAACCGTTATCAACGTAGCGCGTCAGAGCGCGCCAGCGGGAAAGCGCGTAGCGGATGGCTCCGGCGGTCTCGCTCTTGGCCGAAAGCGAACTAAGAGTCTTCTCCATCCAGCCGCGAAGATCGTCGAGTAATGGCTTGGCGCGAGCCTGACGCACCGAGCGGCGAAGATCTGCGGGCTTGCCGCGAATCTCTTCTTCAATTCCGTACAGGGCCGCGATGCGGGCCAGGGCTTCGGTGGTAGTTGGTGAGGCGTGAACCACATGAATGTCATGAAATTTACGTCTCGCATGAGCCCAACAGGAGACCTCGTAAATGGTCCCGTCGCCGTACAAATGGTGTAGACCTGCATAGGCATCGGCCTGCAGGGCGCCCTTGAAGTTCTTAAGATGACGGCGAGGATGTTCTCCCTTGCGATCTTCCGAGTATGCGAACCAAACCGCTGGCGGAGTTCGGTAACCTGCCGGCCGGTCGTCGCGCACATAGGTCCACAGCCTGCCGGTCCTGGTCTTGCCGTTGCCGGGTGCGAGCACCGGAACCGGTGTGTCGTCGGCATGAATCTTGGATGCGGCCATGACATGCTTCCTGATCTCATCGACCAGCGGAGCCAGCAGCTCACTGGCTGAGCCGACCCAGCCGGCCAGCGTTGAGCGATCGAGGTCCACGCCTTCGCGAGCGAAGATCTCCGACTGACGATAGAGCGGAAGATGGCTGCCGTATTTCGAAACCAGCACATGCGCCAGCAAGTTCGGACCAGGCAGGCCGCGCTCGATCGGCCGGGCCGGAGCCGGCGCCTCAACGACACGTTCGCAACCTGCACAGGCAAACTTCGGCCGCACGTGACGAATCACCTTGTAGGTGGCCGGTATCCGCTCCAGTTGTTCAGAAACATCTTCGCCGAACTGCCGCAGCGCTCCACCACAATCAGGGCAGCAGTTGTGTTCCGGCAAATGCGTGATGACTTCACGGGGAAGATCTTCCGGAAGAGGCTTGCGTGCGGGACGCCGGCGCGGCTTGGCGGTTGTCTGAGTCGAACTCTGTTGCCGAGCTTCCTCCGCCGCCTGGACAGCGTCATCGGCGGCCTGCGCGGTCTCCAGTTCTTCCAGCCGGAACTCAAGCTGCTCGAGCTGCGCGTTGAGCTTCTCGCTCTTCCTGCCGAAGATCATGCGGCGGTACTTCTCGACGATCAGCTTCAGACGCTCAATCTCCTGCGCGTTCGAGCGCTGTTCCAGCAGTTCACTGTGCTGCGCCATCACCAGCGCCTTCAAGGCATCGATATCAAGTGCATCGAGATCTGGCAATGCCGACGAAATCATGGCTGCAGTATGCCATGAAGATATGAGGAAAACCAGGACGAAACCCGCATGAATACAGGGGAATCATACTTGTTACTCACACCGCGATCTGGGGCGTCCAGGTCCTCTGCGGCCGACGCCAATCGATGCCCTCCAAAAGCATCGACAGCTGCGCGCGGGTCAGACAAACAGTCCCCTCCGTAGCCTGCGGCCAGATAAACTTCCCTCTCTCTAAACGCTTGGCGAAAAGACAGAGACCGTCGCCATCGAACCATAGACATTTAATGATGTCGCCTCTGCGACCGCGGAAAATGAAGACGTGACCTGAGAACGGCTGCTCGTGCAACACGGTCTGCACCTGCGCACTGAGCCCATCAAATCCGCGGCGCAGGTCGGTGACACCCGCTGCGATCCAGATCCTCGTTCCTGCAGCAAGCTGGATCACTTGCGCAGACTCTCGAGAATCGCATGCAACAGGATCGGGTCAGCACCGCACTCCACGCGGATCGATGCACGGCCCGGAAACTCGATGTGGATAGAACCGGTCGGCGTCGGCTGTGGCTCGGCCGGAGACTCCTGCGTCACCGCCTCACATCGCGAAGACACCGTAACCGGAAGCAATGCTGTGGACTTGGAAGTAAGCTCCACCAACTCGCCGCGTTCAAATGCCCGACGCCACTTGAACACCTGGTTCGCGTTCACGCCGTTAACCCGTGCTACCTGCGAAACGCTCGCTCCTGGTTGGAAGGTCAACTCCACGATGCGACGCTTCTCGGATAACGAATGCCGTCTGCGCGGGCGACGTTCCAGTACTACTCTCCCTGGCTCAGCCATGATCCATCGTCGCCAGATGCGCGACTACGCGCCAGAGGGGATAACCACACGCTTACGGAGAATCCTTGAAAAGGTCCGGAGCTTCAGCAGTGTAACTTCTCCATCAAGGTCCACAATCTTCCTCGGAGGCCGGGAATTGACCAATCTCACACGCATCACCATTTACAAGCCCGACGCCAGCATCCACACGGTACTGGAGAATCCTGTGAACTGGGGCATGGAGAGGGAGACTCCCACTCTGCTGCGAATTGCATTTAAAGACGAGGAAGGCAACCGCAGGTTCATCCGAACCACACTGCCTTTTATCGTGGAAAAATGGGGAGAGGATTAAGACCCACCATTGCAGAGGTGACCCACTTATCCGACTCGGGGCCGACGCCAAGGAACAAGGACTGGCTTAGGTGACAACTGCGAGAACAGAAACCCTCGAGTGTCGCCTATTTCCCTCGCCCCGCCCCGCCCAGCCGATACGAGACTCCGGCGTTCACGTTCATCTCGTCGAGGCCGGGGTTGCTGGGCACCGCGAACCCGTCCGATTGGTGAAGGATGCCGAATCCGCCGCGTACCTCCACCCGCTCGCTGAGGCGCACCTGAAGGCCGACACGGTAGTCCAGGCTGAAATTCTCATAGGCCGCATATCGCGAGAACGCCTTCTCCGTGTACCCGATCATTCCGCCCCGCGCAATGAAGTAGGGCTTGATGCGGCCGCCGCCGTTCCAGAGCAGGCGGATGCCGATGGGGAAGACGCCGAGGCCGGGGATGGCTGCGTGGGACAACGATTGCGGATTGCCCCATAGATCGGTCTTGCTGGGCTGGCGCAGAATGACCACCGGCATGACCTCCGCGGAGTAATCGCGGCGCGCGCCGAGATAAGTGCCCCAGGAATGGCGATCGTACTCGACGCCGCCGGTGGAGAGATAACTCCACCACGAGTTGGCGAGAATCTTGAAGTGGCCAATGGAGTTAATGCCATCGAAGACCAGGTCGCTCTCGACGGGCATGCGCGGAGCGGACGGCGAAGTCGCCTCGCGTCCGGTGCGCGACTGCCACACCATGCCGGCGGAGAAGCGGCCAAAGTAGTTGGGAATACCGGCCAAATGGTAAGGCGCTCCGACAGGAAGCGGCGAGATGGGAACAAAGTTGGTGTGCTGCACGCCGCCCTCAACACGGATGGCCAGATGCGAGCTGACGGGCGTATCGACACCGCCGCCGAGGAATTCGGCCAGAGACGCATGAGAGCCAGTGTTGCCGTTCTTGAAGCCGGTGGTGACGGTGCTGAACCAGGTGCCGTTCAGGCCGGCCTCGCCCAGGAGCGCCTCGGCGAACAGGCGCTCGCGATGGAATGTAGTTCCGTACTGCGCGCCGCCCATGATCAGGAAGGCGTCCTGGGGGTCGCCCTTGTTGACTCCGCGGAACATGGAGTAATCGAGCTTGAAGCGGACGTGATGCCAGTCCTGGAAGGCCATGCCGGCATTCCAGCCGTTCAGAGGCTGGTGGGAACCGGCTGTTCCATTGAAAGAATTGGAGAGCCAGGAATACCCGGCATAAATCTGGTGGTCTGCCCGCGGCGCCGGCGGCGGCGCGTCGTTGGGTTGCCCCTTCAAGTCTTGTGAACACCTGAAGCAGGAGAACGAGCTGCCGGCGAGCAGACGAAGATTCTCCCGCGGGCTCGCGGGAAGGCCCCCCGGGTCGCCCGCGCATTCGGTTGGAACGGCGTCTGGGTCGATCCCGCGGCAAACCTCGCGGCCAGGATTGGTTTCCGCGTAAAGACTGCAACACGTGAAGGTGAGACAAAGCGAAAGTACCTTTATAAAACGCTGGCTTGATGGAGACACGCACTCACGATACCATCGCCGCGGCCCTGACCGAAATAACAATGCGCTGCGCGGGCTCTCCGGAACTCAGCTGTCGCGCGAGGCTCATAAGAGCCGTGATGGATGAGCCGGATCACGGATAGACATGCCACGCCACGGGAACGGCGCGCGATGCCATTCCGTTGATCTCAACGGTCGAGAGCAGAATTTCGAAGTGCGGCAAGGGCGCGTGCTTGCCCCCGTACGATCGCAGAAGCGCATCGAAGTCGGTCCCGCTGGTCACGAATTCTGCCGCCGCCTGCGTGCCCGCAAGCGTGAACCCCTGAACCACCAACAGGTCTCCTTTGCCGCTGAGATTGGGAAGAAAAGCGACGGTAGCCAGACCACGGTGCTGCGGATCATGGCGATCGTACGGGTACTCGCTCTTTTCCGCACCCTGAGGATGCCGGTCTTCCACGCGCAGCGGCCCCGCATCCGGGTCGTCGTGGACCACGAAATTCATCTGGCCGCTAATGGCCGACATCCACGGATCCGCCTCCTGCGATCCGGCAAGAATCAGATTGGATTCCTTGAAGTCCTTGAGCTCGAGGTCGCGGGCGTAGCGTATTTCCGTCCTGTCGGGAATGGCTTCAGGAAGATGCGAAATCTTTACCGCGAACTCGAGGTCGCTCATGGATGTGTAGCGCAACGATGCGACCATCTGAATGAGCCCGACATCGCAGGGTTTGCTGCACTGAGGATCCTCTTTGTAGAGTCCTGCAGCGTAGCTTGAAAGAGGAACCTGGTGGCCGGTGAGGCTGCGCACGATGACCAGGCTGCTGTCGGCGGGAACAATGAGGGTCTGCTGCTGCTTGCGAAACAGTTGCGACCACAGCTTGTGCGAGGGCGTCTGCTGGATGAAATCCCGGCGATAGAGGACTACCGCGGTTACAACAATCGCCAACGCGATGAGCGCGCCCAATCCCCAGTACATTGCTCCCGACGGCTTGCGCTGTTTTCCGTCATGTCGAACCATCTGTTCCCCGACGCCTTCGCCCGGCGCCTCTTCAAATACGGGCGCATAACTTCCCCGGGGAATCATGACGCGGATCTGCTCAGAAGCGCCCTCCCCGCGAAAGTACTCCTCCAGGCGGATGCGGAGCCGGCTGGCATGGGAACGGACAATATTGTCGTCGCGGGGATCGTAGTCGGGCGAGCGCTCAAAGACGGTCTCCCCAATGAGCCGTTCATTGAGAGCGTCGCCCTTTCCCGTTAAGGTTTGCCGGGTCACATACAACAGGAAGGCGGCGAGGCGCTGGGAATTGACGAATCCCGGGCTGGCTACGACGCGTAGAACCAGTTGCCACCGCGGATCGTCCACAAGGGACGTTTCTGACCCATTCTCCGGCTGAGCTCGGGTTCCCATCTACCGCGGATTCTAGCGCCCAGCAGCCTGGACTGATCCAAGAATTTCGTGAGACGGAAAGCTCCGCACGTCGCGAGCCGGAGTGTGGGCGGCCCGTGCCGACCGTTACCAAACAGAAAAAGAAGGAGTTACAACGTTCAACCGTGAAATAACGGTGAAACCACCTACCCCTGATCCGCTCTCCATGGCAGCATCGTAGGGCAGCAAAACCCCGGCAGTGCTCTGTCCAGGAGACCCTCGCATCTGGCCGCCTGTCCGCAAGGAGGCGGTAGGGATTTTGTGTGCAATCCGGGTTCCGGCCCGGACACTGTTCACCGCATCAGGGGATTGAGTTTCATGCAGAGCGTTCTTTTCAAGACAAGCGAACCCGCGGCCCAGCAGGGCATGGTGGAGTTCTACGCTGTTTCCATTCAATTGCAGGAGGCTCCAGGCCAGCTCACCGCAGTTCAGGAAGTACACGGCTGGTGGAATAGTCAGACCGGCGAGAAAAGCCTCGATCAAGGACCCTTCTCGGAGCCGGAATACTTCGAGTCGTTCAGCGAGGCCGCCGACCGGTTGTACGAGGTCCGACTCAGCCGCGCCCGCGCCGGCTTTGTTCACGCCTTCACGTGGCATTGCCTGGTCGGAACCCCGACCAACCACAAACGGATCGACATCCAGGCAATCATCCGGGATTGACTTCCCACATCTCCGGAAATAGAGAGGGGCTGTGGGGCACGCCCAGATCTCGGTGGGGGGGTAAATTCACTGAGATCTGGGTGCATCTACGCGTTACAGCCCGCCGGCATTTCGTCATAAGAGGCCCGCAGGAATCGAGACAAGGTAGGATCAAGCAAAGGAAACCTATGGCGAGCCTTCGGATCTCCGGTGGAGTGGCCCATGACCTTCCGGCCGATCTGCGAGCGGCCCTCACATCCGACGCCCAGGCCCTGGCGGCATGGGAAGATATAACGCCTCTTGCACGCAACGAGTGGATTTGCTGGACCGTCTCGGTGAAGAAAGCGGAGACCAGGCGGCAGCACGTCGAGAGGATGTGCTCCGAGCTTAAGGAAGGAATGCGGCGGCCGTGTTGCTGGCCCGGCTGCAAGCACCGATGAGCGTCTTGTGATTGGAAGCGCAGCCTAATAGGAATGCCGGATGGGGACGCACTTGATCCCGAGTCTTCGTTTTCCCTAGGTCCTCCGCCGCAGATCCGTTGTCCCTTGGACGTTGTCCTTTGTCCCTGCAATTACAGCCAGAGCTCGGTGTGGCCGGGGCAGGAGTCGGCGGCGTGCTGGACGAGGGTTTCCCCCAGCTCAAAGCCGTGGCGGGCGAAGTAAAAGGCGGCGCCGTGGACGCGCTCCTGGAGATGGCCGCCGGGGTAGAGCGCCTGGCCGATGGTCTGGGCGTGGCGGCGTAGCGAGTCTTCCTTGCGCATCTGGAAGTTGGCGGCCAGGCGGCGCAGGCGGTTCATCTGGTAGCGCATTTTGCTGGCGGAGGTGCGGGCGGAGCGGCCAAGACCCTCGTCCATGGCCTCCATCCAGCCCACCAGATCGTTGAGCTCGGCGTCGAGCGCGTTGCCGGCGGAGGCCAGCTTGCGCTTGCCTTCAATGGGGATGTCGCGGCCGGCGAGGAGCTGGGACAGCGAGTCCTCCGACCCAGTGAAAATGCGCTCCAGGGTGAGCTCATGGCGGGCGAGCAGCTCTGCAATCGCGGGCTCAATGAGGGTGGCGGAGAAGCGGGGCTGGACCGGCGTCATGCGGCCCAGGAGCGCCTGGAAAAGCACTTCAGACTGGGCGAAGTAGGCGATCTCCGCCGGGCCGCCGACGACCAGGGATGTGCCCAGCAAGAAATCCTGGAAGACGGGACGCAGGAGCGCGGAGGGCGAGATGCGCTCGGGCTCGGAGGCGAGGATGTCGGCGAGGTCGGCGGTGGAATAGCGCTCGCGGCCGGCCTGCCACAGGCCGTTGAGCTCCGCGGCTGAGGGCGGGGTGCGCTTGAGGGCGAGGCGGGCGCCGGATTTCGCGTCGATGAGAAAGAGCAGGCTGGATTGGCCGGCGACGGCGACCTGGGCGTGGTAACCGGCGGCAGCGAGTTCGCGGTCGCGCGCATCGAGGGCGGAGTGCAGCTCGTCGGCGCGTTCGAGAGCTGCCTTGAGGATGGGCGCGCCGAGGCGATGGGCGGCGCGGCCGGAGGCGTCGAAGATGAGCAGGCCCTGGGCCGCGAAGACGCGGGAGTAGAAGTCAGCAAAGGCCTGGGCAAAGGTGCGGCCGGGCTGGTATGCGGCGTTAAGGGCTTCAAGGGCGGGGGACCAGCCGAGAAGCTCGCTTGCGGAGTCGAGAAGGGGCTGAATGGAGTCGTCGATGACGATGCTGCCAACTGGCGCGGCGGAGGCGGGAGAGTGGCTGTAAGTGAGGGTGCGAAGCTCGCGGCGGGCGGGGAAGGTGACGTGTTTGACTTCAGCGAAGTCGTGGTCTTCAGCGGCGAGCCAGAAGATGGCTACGTGGGGGCGGCCGGCGACGGTGGCGTGGCGGGCGCGGGCCAGCGCGGTAGCGGCCTTCAAGGGCGTATAGAGCGGGCCGCCGAACAGGCCCACCTGCTGGCCGGTGACGACGGTTCCGGCACCGGCGCGGAAGGCGTCGAGCGCGGCCGAATGCAGGTTCTGCGCGGCCAGGAGATCAATGATTGCAGGCCGATGCGCGGTAAGGGGAGGCGGGGTTTGCCAGCCGGAGCCGCTAAGAGAGGAGCCATAAAAGGCGCGGGCAGAGGGAGCGCCGGTGCAGAAATCCAGGAAGAGCCGGGTAAGGCCCGGAACCACGGTGATGGGATGACACTCGGCGGTCGGCAAGGCGATGCCTTTCGGCTGGGGTGATGGTGGAGCGCGGCCCGCCGCGCAGGATTCAGGATGAGATAAGGATGCCACGGCGGGGAGGGGCGATGCAGAAGTGCAGGGACAAGGGATAAGGGACAAGGGACTAGACGGCGCGCAGAGGGGCGCGAGGGAGCGGTTCGGCAATATTGCCTCAATTCACGCCGTTTCCCCTTGTCCCTTTGACTCTCTGCCCCTTGTCCCTGTTTCACGATGTGAGCTAGAAACCCGGAAAAGGGAAAAACCTTTGCCCCCGAATTCCCGTCATAGGGGTAGTGGTGGGGTAATCTTCCTCAAAAATCTGCCCTGCTGCGCACTCCTCACTGTAAGGAAGGCGGGGGCCTGTGGCTCAGTACAAAGGTAAGGTGAAGTGGTTCAACAACGCCAAGGGCTACGGATTCATCGGGCGTGAAGACGGGCCAGATGTTTTCGTTCATTATTCTGCGATCCAGTTGGACGGCTACAAAACCCTGAAGGAGGGCGACGATGTGGAGTTTGACATCGTCCAGGGTCAGAAGGGGCCCCAGGCGGATGCGGTGATCCGACTGAGGGATGCGGCGGCCCACAATACCGCAGCCTGAACTGGTTGGAGCGAAGGCGAAGTTGAGAGTCCTCCGTTGGGCGAGGGAGCGGATGTGTGCGCGGGCTTTGCGCTCGCTCTTTCTACCTGAGAAATCATGGTGTTAGGGATCGATGGGCAGTGGTGCGCCTAGCCCCCGCCCTAGCTGTGTTGAGTGGGATTCTGCGTTTACCGGGACCCAAGGCCGGGGACCTTGGCACCGGGGCACCCGATCATTGTGATGGCGCGACCGAAGAGCAAATGCAGGTCCTTCGCCTACGGTCGCCGCGGCGACCTCCGCTCGGGATGACGGCAGCGTTTTTATCGGGCACCCGAGTGTATGCGGATCCATGAATGGCGGCTTAGCGCTTGCGCAAGCGGGCGTAAATGGGGATGGAGGAGAGGGTTTTGCCGTCCATGATCTCGCCCTTGTCGATGGCCTTCATGATCTGGGAGAGCCGGACCAGGCGGATCTCGATTTCCTCATCGTCATCCCAATGCATTTTGCCGGGTTCAAGTCCTTCGGCGACAAAGACTTTCATGGATTCGCCTAAAAAGCCGGGGCTGGCAAAGTACTCCTGCAATGGCTTCCATTTTTTGGCGCGGTAGCCGGTTTCTTCTTCGAGCTCGCGCTGGGCGCCGTCGAGCGCCTCTTCGCCGGCGTCGATTTTGCCCGCGGGCAGCTCCCACAAGTAGCGACCTGCGGCGTGGCGATACTGGCGCTCCATGACGATCCAGGGATCTTTGCTCTTCTTGCCGGATTTGCCGGAATCGACGGCGATGATGACCACGCTGCCATTGTGGCGCACCACGTCGCGGATGGAGCGCTTGCCGCCGGGCTCGACGATGCTGTCTTTGGTGACGCGGAAGAGCGGGCCTTGGTAGACGACGTCGGAGCTGAGGACCCGGGCGTGTTCGGCCGGTTCTGCCGGGATGCGTTTCTTCTTCTGGGCCTTGGGCTTGGCGGGCTTGGCGGATTTGGCGGGCTTGGGAGCTGCTTTAGCGGGCTTTGCTGCTTTGGCGGTCTTTTTCGCCTTGGGCATTGATGGGATCTCCTGAGTGCGTGGTCCAAGTTGAGTATACGGGCCGATGACTGGAACTACTGGTCGTAGTTGGCCTGGACGCGGGTGACTTTGCCGACCGCGTCGTGGGTGGATTTGAACGGGACCGATGCGGGGGTCTTGAGACCCCCGCTACAGCCGATTTGGAAACCGGCGGTTGGTTATTGCGGGGCGGGGCCGCGGACAATTTGCACCAGGTTTTCGGGATGGATGTGGCGGGCGAATGCGGCCTTTACATCTGCGGCGGTGAGGGCGGCGTATTTGCGCGCGGCCACCACCGGCTCATCGAGGGGCAGGCCGATCTGGGCGCGGCCCAGCAAGCCGCCGGCGATGGCTTCTTCGCTGGATTCGCCCAGAGGAATGGAGCGAAGCAAAAGGGCCTTTGCCTGGTGGAGCTCGCCTGGGGAGACATCCGCGTCGCGCATGGCATTCAGGTCGCGAACGATGAGCGCGCGGGCCTTGGAGACGTTGGGCGGGTCGCATCCGTAGTCGACGGAATAGCTGGCCCTGGTTTTATTGGCACTGAGGGAGACGTTGACGTTGTAGACGAGGCCGGCTTCCTGGCGCAAATCGTGATAGAGACGGGTGGCGTAGAATCCGCCGCCCAGAACGTGATTGCCGAGTTGAAGCGGGTAGTAATCGGGACTGAAGCGGTTGATATCGACCTGCTCGGCGAGCGCGACTTCATCCTGCACGCGCTGAGCATCGGGAACGTTGGCTGCAGAAGGCTTGTTTTCAGGAACCGGGGGCAAGTCGGTGTTGGGCTTCGGCCCGTCGGCTTTCCAGTCGCCGAACCATTTTTCTACGACCGATTTTGCTTCGTCGGCGGTGACGTCGCCGATGACGACGATGGTGGTTAGGTCGGGGCGCACGGTGGTGTCGTGATACTGCTTGACCTCATCCAGGGTGAGGCCGGCAACGGATTTGGGAGTAGTTTCGCGGAGCGCGGGGTCGTCCGCGGGCAGCAGCGCGAGGTCCATGGCGCGGGAGGTGCGATAGCCCGGCGACTGAAGATTGCCGGTGACGAATTGGGCGGTCTGCATCTGGGTGATTTTGAATGCCTGGGGAGGCAGCGCGGGGTGCAATTCATTGTCAGCCAGCAGCTGGACGCCTCGGGAGAAGTACTCCTTGAGCACGCGCAGGGAGAAGCCGTCGCCGGCGCTCTCGTTGGCGGCGATATCGTCGAGGGCTTTCTGGAAGGCGATGCGGTCGAGGGTGGTGGTGCCGTAGGAGTAGAGGCCATCGAGCACGCTGGCGACGCCATCCTGTCCCGGCGGCATTTCGAGATCGGGGTTGTGCTTGACGCCCCCCATCACGGTCACGGTGGGGCTGGTGTGATCGGTGCGGACGATGAGGCGGATGCCGTTGGGCAGGGTGGTATCGGAGACCTGAAGGAAATCTTCCGGCACCTGGATCTGGTTGAGCTTGGCCGCAGCCCAATCAGGGAGCTCGACAGGCTTGGTGGGAGCCTTGGTGACCGCCTCGGCGCCGCCGAAGCCCTTGGCGGAGATGGGCGCGCCGTTGGGCGCGGGCTTGAGCGTGGCGGTGATGGTGGGCGCATTGAGCAGGTACTGTTTGGCCACGCGGTTCACGTCATCGACGGTGACTTTCCGGATGGCGTCGAGGTCTTCTTCCGGCGAATTGCGGCCTTCGCCGGCGAGCGCGTTGGACCAAACGTCGGCGAGGCCGGAGATGGAGTTGCGCTGGAACGCGGCCTGGGAGACTTCCTGGCGCTTGGCGGCGTCGACGAGGTCGGCGGGCACGCCGTTGGTGGCGTACTTGTTGACGATCTGGCGCATCTCCTCGATGGCCGGTGTTACATCCTGGCCGGCAGGCAGCACCACCACGCCATAGCCGACGCTCGCCTTTCGGTAGGCCTCAGCCAGGCCGAATTCGGCTGCGAGCGCCTTGCCGGCGGGGACCATGCCGTAAAGGTCGGCGCGCTGGCTGGCGAGCACGTCGGCAAGGACGTTGATAGCGGCCCAGTCCGGGGAATCTGTCCCCGGAATACGCCATGCGATGAAGCCGAGCACATAAGGCAGATTGCTATCGAGCGTGAAGGTGTCGGACTTCATAGGCTGGAGGTCGATGGCGGGGCGCTCGGCGATGGGATGGCTGGGAATGTCCGCGTAGAGCTTGCGGATTTCCGCCAGAGTGGCCGCAGGCTCAACGTCGCCGACGACGACGAGGATGGCGTTGGAAGGGGTGTACCACTTGTCGTGGAACTCTTTCAGCATGACGCTGGTGGTCTTGTCGAAGGAAGGACGCGTGCCCAGGGGATCGTGCGCGTAGGGAGTGCCGGCGAACATGTCCTTGTTCATGCGGTCGATGAATTTGTAGGTGGGGTTGGAGAGATCGCTGGCGACTTCCTGCTCGATGGCGCCGCGCTCCTGGTCCCATTCCGATTCGGAATCGTCGACACCGCGCATGCAGGCGGCCTGCGCGTGCAGGGCGATCCCGGCGTCAGCGGAGGGAACGGTGTTGAAGTACTGGGTGATGTTTTGCTGGGTGTCGGCATCGAAGTCGCCGCCGAGGAGCGCAAAGATGGCGGCGGCCTGATCGGCGGTCATGCCGGTGCAGCCGCGAAAGGCCATGTGCTCCTGGGCGTGAGCCATGCCGGGAAAGTCGGCGGGGGTCTCGTTGCCGCCGACCATGTAATTAGTCTCCACGGTGACGACGGGGGCGAGGGTGTTGCGGACGATGACGACCTTCATGCCGTTGGGCAAGGTGGCTCTGAGGGGAGGTTCGGCTTTGGGCGTGGGGGCAGCTGGTTGCTGGAATGCATGGGCGAGAGGCGCGGCAAGTAAGGCCAGGGCGGCCAGCGCGGGTGCAACCA
Organism: uncultured Acidobacteriota bacterium; assembly: GCA_963788435.1. Lineage (GTDB taxonomy): Bacteria > Acidobacteriota > Terriglobia > Terriglobales > Acidobacteriaceae > Telmatobacter. The sequence continues at coordinate 33,440 of CAWBIG010000138.1, forward strand.
GAGACCGGACAGGATGCGGAACTTTCACTCGAACCTCCGTAGGGGGAATCTCCCTCGGTTACATTTTCGCGCATCGGGATGGGTGGGTGGGGTTGGGGGTGGGCCGGAGCAACGGGACTCTCCCTCAGAGGTGGTGATCAGATAAGAACAACTTGTGCCCCGAAACTTCCGCATTGGCGGTGATTCGCCCGGAACGCATGTTTTTCAAGTCGGATTACAATCTGGATCTGCTGGGTGCATTGCAAAGAACCCGAAGATCAAGCAATTGGCTGTGGAGCATAGTTTTCGCGGCAAGGAGTTCGTCCTAGAGTGAAATTGAGATGGAAGATCGGAATCGCACTGCCGACGACATTACTCGCTGCTGGTGCGGTCTGCTGCTTTACAAGCGCCTATTGCCGGTTTTGGATGTGGGAAGCCTATCAATTTGTTCGCCCGGTTCCAACTCGCTGCAAGCAGAGGGCCTCCGACTTTGAGGCGAGGGAGAAACGAATCGAAGCGAACGCCAAAATATCGCTCAAACCGGGAACCAGGAAGGCCGATGTAACAGCCTTCTTTGCGTCCGAGAAAATCCCGATGGGCTCCTATCAGATCGCGGGACGGAACGAGGTCGTTGGCCAGATTTACGTCAAGGGCCTCGCCGAATGTGCAAGCGTCGCATGTGGCGACGATTCAGCAATGGTCGGCGTTCGGGTTGATGTTGATGAAAACGGAACCGTCGTATCCGATCCAGAGGTCGTAGGAATGTATACGGATTGTCTATAAACTCGATTAATGCTCAGCGCAAACAACATGAACGCCGGCGTGTCTGAGAGCGAATCCTGAGTACCGGTTGTATTTTGGCCAATTCGGAAGTGCCTCCGCTTGGAGCCACCGAAAAGCAACCGCAGATCCTTCACTGCGTTCAGGATGACACCCTCCAGGAATTGATTCCCTATACTGGCAGCGGAGAAGTGGGCGATGGATAACGCTACGATGGCGCGGCTGCTGGAGCAGACCGCGGACTTGATGGAGATTGATGGGGCGGATGGGTTTCGCGTGCGCAGCTACCGGCGGGCGGCGGAGGCGGTGGACGCGACCACCGTGGACCTTGCGGCGTGCTGCGACGATACGGCGAAGCTGCTGGAGATTCCGGGGATCGGCAAGAGTATGGCGGCAAATCTGCAGGCGCTGGAGCGGACGGCGACGATGCCTGTGCGGGACGAGCTGCTGGCGAAGTACGGCGCCGGAATCCTGGAGCTGATGAAGCTGCCGGGGATGGGTCCGAAGACCATTGCGCTGTTCTGGAGTGCGGCCGAGGTCAATTCAATTGACGCGCTGGCGGCAGCGATTGAGGGCGGCAAGCTGGCGGAGCTGCCGCGCATGGGACAGAAGGCGCTGGACAAAATCAAGAAAGGGATTGAGGACTACCGGCGGAGTTCGGGGCGGTTCCGCATTGACCAGGCGCAGGAGGCGGCGGAGCGGCTGACGGCGTACCTGATGAAGTTGGAAGGAGTGGAGCGGGTGACGCCGGCGGGGTCGCTGCGGCGCGGGCGGGAGACGGCTGGGGATCTGGATTTGCTGGTGACTGGACCCGCTTGCGAGCCGGACAAGACGGGCGCGGCGGTGGATTACGTGGCGGCCTATGAGGGGATTGCGGACCTGATTGTGAAAGGCGAGAACAAGGTGAGCTTCCACCTGGATACGGGAATGCAGGTGGACGTGCGGCTGCTCCCCGGGGCGAGTTACGGGGCGGCGCTGCAGTACTTCACGGGATCAAAGGCGCACAACGTGACGCTGCGGCAGCGGGCGCTGAAGATGGGCTACACGCTGAGCGAATGGGCGCTGGCGCGGCTGGAGGACGAGACCCAAGTGGTGGCGGCGGCGACCGAGGAAGAGATTTATGCGGCGCTGGGGATGGACTGGATGCCGCCGGAGATGCGAGAGAACCTGGGCGAGATTGACGCGGCCGCGGCGCACAAGCTACCGCTGCTGATTGAAGAGCGCGACCTGAAGGGCGATGTGCACATGCACACGACGGAGACGGATGGGCGCAACTCGATACGGGAGATGGCGGAGGCGGGGATTGCGCGCGGGTTTGAGTACATCGCGATCACGGACCACTCCAAAGCGCTGGCGATGGCGCGGGGGTTGGACGAGAAGCGGGCGCTGGAGCATTTGAAGCGGATCAAGGAAGTGGAACGGGAGTTGGAGGGGCGGATACGGATCTTCACGGGGATCGAGGTGGACATACTGGCGGATGGCGCGCTGGATATGGACGACGAGGTGCTGGCGCAAATGGACGTGGTGATTGCCAGCATTCATTCGCGGTTTGACCAGAGCCGCGAGGAGACTACGGCGCGGACGCTGCGGGCGATTGAGAACCCGCACGTGAAGATTCTGGGGCATCCGACGGGAAGGCTGATTCTGCGGCGGGAGCCGTTCGCCATCGACATGGCGGCGGTGATGCGGCGGGCGGCGGAGCTGGGCGTGGCCATGGAACATAACGCGGCGCCAGAGCGGCTGGACCTGTGCGATCGCGACCTGCGGCTGGCCAAGGAACTGGGATGCCGGATCGTGATCAACACGGATGCGCACGACACGCGCACGGTGGGGAAATTCGGGTATGGCGTGCGGCAACTGCGGCGGGCGTGGCTGGAGCCGGGGGACGTGCTGAATACGCAGGGGGCCGGGGAGTTTCTGGCGGCATTGCAGCGGCAAGGGAGCAGGCAATAAGGAGTAAAGTGCAGCTTTGTTCGATCGCAGTCGGCTCTATGGCGCTTGGTTTGATGGCGATGGGCCTTTCTGCAGCGCAGGATGGGGCATCGATTCTGAAGAAGATAGATGCGGCGGCGCGGGCGCGTTACGAGCATGTGGTGGGATTCAGCGATACCGAGCAATACAAGGTGTATCGCGGAGCCGACCAAACTCGTCCAGCGGCTGAAATGATGGTGCGGGTGGCGTACGGCAAGGGCGTGGGCAAGAGCTACAAGGTGCTGTCGCAGTCGGGTTCGGGGCTGATCCAGCATTTCGGGCTGAAGCCCCTGCTTGAAAACGAGCGGGAGATCAACGATCCGGCTAAGGTGGCGGAGTCGTGGTTTACCACCGCGAATTACGAGATGCTCGTATCTCCCGCAGAGCAACGGATGGTTGGGGGACGCACATGCATTGGCGTTGCCATCCATCCGAAGCGCAAGGCGCCGAACATGATCGACGGGGTGTTGTGGGTGTATGCGGCAGACGGATCGATCTGCGAGGTCGAAGGGATCGCGTCGAAGTCGCCGAGTGTGTTTGCAGGAACCACGCACATGCTGCGGGACTACGCGATGATGGACGGCTACGCGATGGCGACGCATGCGCGGGCGGAGTCAAGCGGGCTGTTTGGGCGGACGGTAGTAACGATTGTGTACTCCGATTACCGGTTTGAGGTGAAGTAGCGGCGCTGGCGGAGTTGGCGTGGTTAGCGGAGTTAGGGACGTCCGACGCGGGTCTGGAGATCCTCGCTACAGCCGATCTGGAGATCGGCGGTACAAAATGGCGCTGCGATGACGAATTAGGAAATCGCGAGTGAAAACAAAGCCTTGGCGGCTATGATTTCGTCATGCTTCCCCGCGGAGCCGGCGTAGCGCGGCTCATTGTCTCAATCTGGATGGCCTCGATCGGTGTGGTTTTCTGCGCGGGGGCGGCGGTGTGCGTTGCACAGAGCGCAGCGCCAGCGATGACGTGGCGGTCGGGGCTGTCTGAGATCAACGAAGACTGGCTGGAGCACGACGGAGACAACCTGGAGTGGGCGCAGCGGGACCTAGATCAGGCCGGCTGGACGGCCATGGACGATATCGAGGATTTGGGCCCGGCGAAGGTGGGATGGCGCTGGTATCGCAAGCGGGTGGAGCTGGCACCGGGACATCCGCATGTGCATCTGCTGATTGAGGGCGGCGACGGGACTTACGAACTCTATGTGAACGGCGAGCGTCAGGATGGAGCTCGGCTGGGTTCGGCGTTCGATGTGAAGCGGCCGACGGAGCAGGTGTTCCCGCTGGACGACGACGCGAGCGGGTACGAGCTGGCGTTGCGCACGCGAACGCCGGCGAACTATGCGGCGTTTCAACTGCCGCCGTTTATGACGGTGACGCTCGGCAACCCGACGGCGATCGACTATGAGCAGCAAGCGCTGGGGAGTCAGCGATTGTATGCGGTGCTTCCGTCGATAGCGGTCAACCTTGCGCTGTGCCTGGCGGCTTTTGGAGCTTTTGCGCTGTTCTTCCACCAGCAGACGCATCGCGAGTACCTTTACCTGGGGCTTTACCTTCTGCTCTCAGGACTGTCCGACGGGCTGGTAGCGTGCGAGCAGACGGGGGTCCTGCCTACGAGCGCGGGCTTTCTCTTTGGGGATCCGCTGACGTTTCTGTTTTCGATTGCACAGATCGAGTTCACATTTGCGTTTGCGGGGCGGCGCGTCGGGCGGGGATGGAGAACCTACGAGGTCCTGCTGCTTTGCCCGCTGGTTCTGGTCGCGCTGGCGTGGGGCGGGCACTTTCCGTATTCCACGTATGAAATCGTGGAGGCGTGCATTACGCTGCCGGTGGCGCTGGTGCTTCCGGTGCTCTTGTTTGCGTGGTGGAGGCGCGGTAACCGCGAAGCAGCCCTGCTGATATTTCCGAGCATGCTGCCGGCGGGCACCGGAATCCTGGCGAACGTCGGGTCAATTTCGATTTACACGGGGTGGGGACGTTTCGATTTCCTGGCGAACCTGATTCCGATTGGCTCGGTTTCCGTCTACTCCATGGATCTGGGCACGCTGCTGTTTCTCCTGGCGATCGGGGTGGTGATGTTTTTCCGGTTTACGCGGGTGAGCCGGGAGCAGGCGCGAACGGCGGCGGAGCTGGAGGCGGCACGGGAGATCCAGCAGCGGCTGGTGCCGGCGGTGCTGCCGCCGGTGGCGGGGTGGCGCGTGGAGGCCGCGTATATCCCGGCGCAGGAAGTGGGCGGGGACTTCTACCAGGTGCTGGAGCAGGCGGAGGGATCCACACTGATTGTGGTTGGCGATGTAAGCGGCAAGGGGCTGAAGGCGGCGATGACGGGAGCGCTGGCGATTGGCGCACTGCGCACGCTGGCCGCGGAGGGCTTGCAGCCAGGAGAACTGCTGGAGCGGCTAAACCGGCAGATGGCGCAGGCGCAGGACGGCGGATTTGTGACCTGCGTGGCGGCGCGGATCTCGCGGGAAGGCGAGCTGACCTTGGCCAATGCCGGTCACCTGGCGCCCTACTGGAATGGGAAGGAACTGGCGGGCGAGCCGGGCTTGCCGCTGGGGATTGATTGGGGGGCGGTCTACGAAGAGACGGCGGCGCAGATCGCGGCCGGAGACCGGGTGACGTTTTTGTCGGACGGGGTGGTGGAAGCCCGGAGCGCGACCGGGGAGCTGCTGGGGTTTGAGCGGACGAGCGAGCTGAGCATGAGCGGGGCTGCGGAGATTGCGGCCGCGGCGCAGCGGTTCGGCCAGGAAGACGACATCACGGTGCTGACGCTGGAGTTTGCGCCGGCCGCCTCTCTAATTAAAGAGGTTTTGGTCTAGTCCAGGCGCGTTTCCTGAGGGATTACGCGGGAATTACTCGCCAAAACAACCTCCATTCGGACGAAGGGCATCGCACACGATACCGGACTTGCGCCGTTTTTTGCGGAGCGAGCCGGTTTTCGTCCCAAGGAGGAAATTCAATGGCGAATCAGTCTGGAAGCAACCAGGAGAACCAGCGGGGCTCAGAGTCCGGCGGCAGCACGCAAACCAACCCACAGAAGGGCGGGCAAGGGCAGCAAGGCGGCGGATCCAGCCAATCGTCGCCACAAACCGGACGGCCGGATGACATGCGCGACCAGCAACGCGGCCCCGGCAACACGGGCTCACAGCAGGGCAACACTGGAACCAGCGGCGGACAGCACTCGCAGCAGTCGGGCACTGAGCGCGGCGGGGGATCAAGCTCCGAAAGGAAGGGCTAAAACGCAAGGGAAGCACGGCTTCAGCCCCGCGGAGGCATAAATATAGCTAGGAAAGACCGGACCCACGCCGCGGCAACGGCGTGGGTTTCGCGTCTTCTTGGAGCAACCCGGAGACGCAGGCGGTCGCTGGGGACCCTGTCCTCTGGGTGCCCTGAACAGGGCTTCCGGTAGGTTCCCGCGCCATTCCCGAAACAGCTTCAGGTCCGAAGCCGGTAGCAAAATGGAAGGTCCCGGGCAGGGAAGTGTTTCGGTTTAAGTCGCCTATTGTATTGAAATGCGGCTATCATGGTGTGGTTATGAGTTTGTTGCAGCAGAATGCCTCCTCCTCCATTCTTGACGATGTCGGCCGTGGTGAAGAGCTGACCAAGGGAACCAGCCACATCGTCTGGGCAACGATCATCGCGTCCGTCGTGCTGACAGCGGCGGTTGCGACGTACGTGCTCAGCGCCCCAAAACCGCAACCGACCGCCGGCGTGGCCAGCAGCGTGGTGGCCCACATGATGCACCGGGAGACCTCCGGGTTCGACGCCAGCGGGGCGGTGATGCCCAAGGAGGAGTTTGACCAGGTGCTGGTGTTCACGCACTTGAAGCTCCACAACCAGGGTAAGAATCCGGTGTTTCTGCGCCAGATCCTGACCAATATCACGCTGGGGGATGGTATCCATTCGAGTTATGCGGCCACTCCATCGGATTATGAGCGGCTATTTGCGGCGTATCCCGACCTGGCGTCGCTGCATGGCAAGCCGTTGGCGCTGGACGCGACCGTCAACCCCGGTCAGGACCTGGATGGCGACGTTGTTTCTTCGTTCCGGATGACGAAGGCGGAGTTCGACACGCGCACGGGGTTGGACCTGAACGTGAGCTTCCACTTCCTGCCGGATTTGACGATAAAGCCGGCGGGAGCCGTGATCGAGCAGTAAAGCAGCGCAGCCAGATCTCAGACAATCCGCAAAAAAGTCCAATGGCTTCCTCGGCAAGCGAAGAAGCCATTGGAGTTTCAGGGCGAGTGCGTTGGCTAGTCGCCTACGGGCGGGACCGGGGCGGATTTGGGCGTAGAGAGATAGCCGCTGACGTGGTCCTTGCCATTGATGGAGTTGACCACGACCTCAAACAAGGCTGGATTTTTGCCGCTATAAAACTGGAGCGGCTCGTCAATGTTGCGGTCCCTCTTCTCCACAGTTTTGTCGTCGGAGGTGACCAGAATGGTGAACCGGTTGTGCTTGGGATCGGCCTTTTTGAGCTCGATGCTGATGGTGCCCACGGGCTTTCTGTGGTTCTTGTCGAGGGTGAACTCAAAATAATTGCGGTCGCCCTTGTGCTCGAGCAGTTCAAGCTCGTCGTGGGTTTTGGCTATCAGGCCGCTTTGCTGGCCCATGTCGCCCTTCATTGAAGTCAATTGGGCGAGGGCGCCGGCAAGGTCGTTCTGGGTTTTGCCGAGATCGGTCTTTACGCCGCCCACATCAGACTTGACGGAGGTGACGTCGCTGGCCACGGAGCTGACCTGCTGTGCGGTCTGCTGCTGGGCTGTCTCGAGGCGCTTGGAGGCGGCCTCGTCGGCGGCCTCGCGAGACAGCAGCTGCTGGGCTCGGGCGTCCAACTGCCTCTGGGTCAGGCCGAGGGATTTGCCCAGCTCATCGGCGGTGACGCGAAGGCGGGCGTCGGTTTCGCGCAAATCCGCGGCAAGCTGCACATTGCGTTGCCGGGCATCAGCCAGTTCCGCCTGCTGAGCGGATAGCCGGCTGCTCAGATTCCAGGCCCAGACCAGGGAGATGATCGCGCACAGCAACGCGACTGCAATGGCGCCGAGCAGAGCGCCAGAATATGACCTGGGGGTATCGTCGATTTCACTCATGGATTGCTTTCTTCTCCACCCGCGCGGAAGTGCTGCGCCGGGAATATAGAGAAGATTATAGAACCCCGAGATACGCCGTCATCGATATAAAACGGGCTGCGCCCCCGGGGGTCACCGTGACAACCGACGAACCGTTGCATTATAAAGAGATTTGCTCCATTTCCGGATTTTCGGGCCCGATCTGGCCAGCCGGGAACGCGCGACCGCGGCTACCGCAAGAACGTCCATAAAACTGGGAGAACCGTCATTATGTCCACTGCAGTCGTGGGGAAGGGCCTGGAAGGCATCGTAGCCGCGAATTCGGGTATTTGCTACATCGATGGCGAGGCTGGAGTGCTGGCCTACCGCGGGATCGACATTCACGAGCTGGCCGAAAACTCGACTTTTGAGGAAAGCACCTACCTGCTGTGGAACGGGATTCTGCCGACGGAGCTGGCGCTGAGGGAATTTCAACAGCAACTGGCGCTGGCGCGGGAGCTGGACCAGCGCATCGTGGATATGCTGAAGAGCTTTCCCCGGTCGGCAACGCCGATGGAGGTGCTGCGCACAGCTGTTTCGGCGTTGAGCTTTTACGACGCGGACGAGAAGGACAATTCGCACGACGCGAATGTACGGAAGGCCTATAACCTGACCGCGCAGATCGCGATGATCGTGGCAATTTACGACCGTATTCGCAAGGGCAAGGAGATTGTTCCTCCGGATCGGACGCTGTCGCACGCAGGCAATTACCTTTGGATGCTGAACGGAGAAAAGCCGTCTGCCACGGCCACCAAGACGCTGGATATTGCGCTTATTCTTCATGCGGATCATGAGCTGAATGCGTCCACCTTTGCGGCTCGGGTGATCGCGGCAACGCTTTCTGACATTCACTCGGCGATTACCGGCGCGCTGGGGGCGCTGAAAGGGCCGCTGCACGGAGGCGCCAACGAGGGCGTGATGCGGCTGCTGCTAACCATCGACAAGGCCGGCGCGGACCCGGTGGAGTACGTGAAGGGCATGCTACAGGCCAAGCAGAAGATCATGGGCTTCGGGCATCGGGTATACCGGACCGAAGATCCAAGGGCCACGCACCTGCGCCGCATGAGCGAGCAGCTGGGCAAGGACTCGGGACAGCCCAAGTGGTTTGAGATGTCGCGGGCGATCGAGCTCTACATCAACCAGGACAAGAAGCTGAACGCCAACGTGGATTTTTACTCGGCTTCGACGTACGCGACGCTGGGCATCGATATCGACCTGTACACGCCGATCTTCGCCATCAGCCGCATTGCCGGCTGGGCCGCGCACGTGATCGAGCAGCTGGACGACAACCGGCTGATCCGGCCGCGGGCGGAGTATATCGGACCGGAGTATCCGTCGCCGTACATTCCGATTGAGCAGCGGGGATAAAGACAAGGAACAGGGAAAAGGGATCAGGGAACACAAAAACAGACTGGCGAATCCGAAAAGTTCGCGCGTCCCAGGAGCGTAACCGGGGGGACCTTGCTGGGGTCTAAGACAGCGGGAGGGGTAAGGTGAAATCCCTCGCAGCGCTTGTAGTTCTCGCCAAAGTTCTTGCCGGAGTTGCTGGCGCGGCTCCAATTCCTGGCGCGCCGCAGTCTGGGGAACAGATCTTCCATATTGAACTGAACACGTTGCCGGGCTGCTATCAAAGCGGCTGCGACAACCTGTTTTCCAATTTTGGCGACAAAGACGTCACGGCCTTCCTGAATGGCCGCCAGTACCCGGTTCAAGTGATCCGAAGAGACAAACCGGACTTTCCGACACATCTGCTGGTGGTGTTTGCCGCTGGCGTCAAGCGGCCCGGAAACACCGAGCTGGCGAACAGGCTCAACAAGCCGCTTTCCAAGGGGTGGCTGGTGAGCGTGGCACGCAAAGACGGGAGCTTTACCCCGTATTGTGGCAAAGATACTCTGGCTCGGGCCCTGGCCAGGACTTCGGCGACGTCATTGAGCGACACGGGGGGTGAGAGCGGCCTGAATGAAGCGATTGAAACCCTGGAGGACCTTCCGGGGCGTCGCGTATTTTTGTTGGTAAACGAACAAAACAGGCCTCTTCCCAAGTGGGTAAGCGACGCAGCCGAGGCACTGGCGCTGGTATACGTAGTGGACGGCGGCGATCGGAAGAGAGTGTATTTCGCTACGCTTGACGGGGGCGGGACAGTCTTCGTCCAAGGGGAGAATTGGAAAACTGTCACGAAGCGCGTGTTTCACGAAGGCGTGATGCACGAAGTGAAGCTGTCGTCTGCGATGAAGGACATTGTGTCAGATTCCCGTTACGACTACGATTTGAGCTTTTCCATGCCCACATCGCAAGCGGACTACCCGGTGGCTCCCCTGGCCGTTCGCGTCGAGTTGATGACCCGGCGTGTTGTGACAGCGTCCGGTTACGCAATCGCGATACCGGACAGCTTACGTGCCGGCCTTTATACGGTGGCAAACAAGGAAATGGGAGGCTCTGAGTCACAG
>CAWBIG010000139.1:0-14004 GCA_963788435.1 uncultured Acidobacteriota bacterium
GAGTCGCCGTTCCGGAAGTGAACTTGTCGAAGAAGGTGTTGGCGTTGTAGTCCGTGGTGCGGTTAAACTCCCACGCCTCGCCATGGAACTTCTGCGTGCCGCTCTTGAGCGAAAGGCTCATGGTGGCGCCCGAAGAAATACCGTAGTCCGGTGGATAGTTCGATGCCAGCACGTTGAACTCGGCGATGGCGTCCTGCGAAGGCATGATGTCCATGCCGCCGGCGCCGCCGCGATCGTCAGCCTCGCCGCCGTCGATCAGCCAGATGTTGTGGCTTTGGCGCAGGCCGTTGATGCTCAGCGTGAAACTGGCTGCTACCGAGGTCGGCGTGTTGGAGTCGGGCAGAGAGGAACTGACGCCCAGGCCCAGCGCCGCCAGCGCGGCAAAGTTGCGGTTTTCCGTCGCGATCTCGCTGATCTGCTCGGAGTTGATCAGCGTGCTCACCACGTTCGAGTCCGTCTGCACCGTCAGCGCATCCGCGCTCACGGTAACAGTCTGGCTCTCGGCGCCCACCGTCAGCTTCACGTCATGGCGGAACGTCATCGATACGTTCACCACGATGCCGTTTTCATCGTAGGTCTGGAAGCCCTTGGCGGCCACCTTCAGGTTGTAGTTTGCGGGGTTCAGACCGTTGAAATCGTACAGCCCGGTCGCTCCGCTCTGGGATGTCTTGGTAAATCCGGTAGCCGGATCGGTGATGGTAACCGATGCACCCGGAACCACCGCTCCCGTCTGGTCTGTGATGATGCCCGTCAATTCTGAGTTCGCCTGTGCGTATAACCCTGCGCAGGCCAATACCAGAAACAACGGCAACAGGATGGACCTGTAAAGCGTTTGTCTCATGTGACCTTCCTTTGAAGCTACTGCTGTTATTCCGCAGCCTCCGCACGCATCCCGCTGCCGTTGCCGTCAGCGCGTAAAAGTCGTTCTCATGCGCTTGAACCGCTGCGAACCCGTCTCGACCCGGCTCTCGATTGAGCCGGCGCCGCGGCTTGCTGCCGTTTGCGGGTTTTTCTCCCTAGTCATTTCCGTCGCTGGGCTCCCGATGGATGCGGCGGACAGTGCCGTTTCGTACCGCGGATTTGCTCCGCAAACACCCGTCAGCCGGGGGCGGATTCTCCGTGGTTTTGTAGGAGGATTTTCAGCAATTTACAGCTTTTGGAAAGTTCAAGCTCAATCATTTCAATCACGTGGGCAGACCTTTCCTATCCTCGAACCGGGACACATTCAACGCCTCTCGGCAAACAGCTGTATGTGTTCGCCATCACTCGCACATGTTTATTGCCGCGGACCGGCTAGTCTCTCGCGGAAATCGATAATAACTATATGCAATTACATATATTTACGAGAATACAGGCATCCCAAATGCAGAACGCCGGGTTACCTGATCCGGGCCAAATCCCGCATGCTGCGCGCGGTTGCCTCCAGAAATGTCTCGGTGCTGACTCCGGCAGGCTGCTCCAGGCCAGACTTGGTCCGGATCGAAGCGGCAATCCGTTCGGCAAGCCTCAGGCGAATAGAAAGCGGCATGTCCAGCCGCCGCGCGAAGAACCCTTCCAGCACTTCCAGGTCGGCAAGAGAGAGCCTGGAGATCCCCTCGGCCGCAAGCGTGACCAGCATTTGCGGTTCCGGAGGTGCCGCCACGGGAGCAAAGCTGGCCGCTGTAAACGTACGCGAGCCAGACCCGTCCCACAACGGCGTCTCCTGCTCCCGATCCCGCACCACCAGCGTGCCCGCGGCCAGATCGCCCAGCCGCTGGTGCTGTTTGGTCGTGAATATCATGATCACGCCCACCGCGTAGAACGATGGCAACTGGTCCACATAGCGGATGAAGTTGCGGGCCATTGACTCGAACAGCCCGATCGGCCGTCCGGACCGTTGAATCACACGGATCTTCGCGATTTTCTTGCCCGGCGTGCGTCCATTCCAGAACGCCTCAAACAGCGTAAAGTAGCCCCAGTTGAAGAGGAACACCAGAAACACCACAATGGCGACGCTCCATTGAAAAGAGAGCCTGTTGAATGCGCGAATGGATGGCGCAGCGATGAGAAACAGGACGATCAGCACAAAAAGTCCAACGCCCCACAACAGGGTATCGATCAGCACCGCAACGAACCGGCTGCCAATGCCGGCCAGGGGCATGTCAATGGACACCAGCTCCGGCGTGTCGATGCTAAGCTGATCTGACACCGGGTCCATGGCTGCTGTCCTTTCCAACCTGTGGCTTGCCCGCCGCCGCCCGCTTTGGGATCGTCTCCAGGCGCTCCTCGGCCAGGCCGATTCCGCGGGCATCGGAAAGCTTTCCCGCGCCGAACTCGAGGAGTTGGCTCTGCTCTATCGCCAGGTGGCCGCGGACCTGTCTCGACTGCGCCAGGATCCGACCGCCCGCACTTACGCCGCCCACGTCAACCAGTTGCTGGCTCGCGCTCACCATATCATCTATTCGCGCCGCAAGACCAACCTCCTCACCCTGCTCCGCTTTCTCGGCGAACAATACCCTCTCATCTTCCGCCGCAATCTCCCCTACGTGACGGTATCGCTCCTCATCTCACTCGCCTGCGGACTGCTCGGCATGGTGTTGACCAGCGCCCGGCCTGAATTCATGCAGCATTACGTCGGTCCGGAAATGATCGCCACCATGGAGCGCCACGAAATGTGGACCAAGTCCGTGGTCAGCGTCGCGCCCATGGCCACCAGCGCCATCATGACCAACAACCTTACGGTCAGCTTCATCACCTTTGCCGGCGGCATCACTTTCGGCTTGCTCACACTCTTTTCGCTATTCAACAACGGCATGGAGCTCGGCGTCATCGGCGCGGCCTGTCATCACTACGGCATGTCGCTCGCGCTGTGGAGCTTCGTGGCCGCGCACGGCTCGCTGGAGCTGCCGTCCATCCTCATCGCCGGCGCCGCCGGCCTGCGCCTCGGGCACGCCATGTTGTTTCCGTCCGGCTACCGCTGGAAAGACTCCGTCGCCAATGGCGGCATCGAGGCCACTCGCCTGGTCTCCGGCATCATTCCGCTGCTCGTCATCGCCGGCGCCCTCGAGGGATTCTTCTCGCCTTCGCACGCGCCCGCGTGGCTCAAGTTCGCCGTTGGCGGAATTCTGTTCACGCTGCTGAACGTGTGGCTGTTCCGGCCCGTTACCGCGGGGACTGAGGTGGAATAAGCGCCGGACTCGCGCTCACACTCGTCGGAACGTGATACCTCAAATACCCAATTCCCACGCGCATGTTGTGGATCACCGGCCCCGGCACCGTAATCGTCACTGTAATGCCCAGAATGGCGTGCGCCAACATCAGCGGATACAAGTTGCGGCAGCGCAGGAATACAAAACACGCCACCATACCCCACGCCAGCGTGATCGGAACGAGAATCGGATTGGGCACATGCGCCAGCGCAAAGATCGCCGCCGCCGCCACTGCCGCCCACTCGCGCCGCGGCAGCAATCGCAGGCAACGGAACAGAAAATATCCCTGCAGCAGGTATTGCTGCACGAACGACCACACTGTGTAGCCGCCGAACGTCAGCACCCAATGTGCCAAGCCGCGCGGCGCGTGCAGCGTGTGCAGGCGGACCGCCGCCACCACCGCCGCTGCGCTGAAAACTCCCGCCGCGGCCACAACCCACAACGAAGCCACCAATCCGCCGCGCCGGAATCCCATTGCCGCCCAGCCGGGAAACGACCACCACGTGGACACGGCGATCCACGCCACTGACACCCACCACATCCATGCCTGCTGCGGGCGCGGTGTCCAGATGGTACCCACGATAAGGCCATAGGCAATGGCAAGTTCCAATGCGGCGCGCCGACGGCCCCGGACTCCGGCGTCCGCGTCGTCGATAGCCGGCGCGCTCATCGGTCGATTATCCTCACCGCACCCTCAAAGCCTGACCTTAGATCTTCACAAAGATCTTCTTCCGCCACATCGCCCACACCGGCAGGAAGCACACCGCGGTGAACGACACGGACCACGCAAATGCCGACCATCCGCGATTGGCAATATGCCGCACCGTGTGCAACGCAAGATACCCCGATAGCGGCTCGGCATGCCCGTGCACCGTGCCCGCGGGAATCGTCCACAGCGCGCTCGAAAGCAGTTCGCTGATCATGTAAGCGACAATCGCATTCGAGCCAAACACCAGCCACGGCCACGTCCAGCCCTTGCGCCAGCCCTGTACTTCCACGGCCCAGTACGCCAGCGCCAGCACCAGCAGCGAGTATCCCCCAGCCACCAGCACAAACGAGCTTGTCCACATGTTCTTGTTCAGCGGGAACTCCAGCGACCACAGGTACCCCAGCACCAGGCTAGCCGCGCAAGCTGCGGCGAGCCCACGCTGCTTGGCATAGACGCTTCGTCCCGCGCGCAGCCAGATGCCCGTCAGCACACCCATCAGCGCCGTCCCAATCGCCGGCAGATCGCTCAGCAGACCCTCCGGGTCGCGCGTGTTAAAGTCCGGCGCATACAGATAGAGGTGGTGCGGAAACAGCTGCTGGTCGATCCATGAAACCAGGTTCCGGTTCATGTCCATAAAGGGAACGTCGCGCCCTGGCACGCCCAGTCCCGGCACCGGAACCCAGCGCACCAGCACCCAATAACCAACCAGCGCGACGGCGAGCGCCGCCCACTTGGTCCATGCGCGGCGGTCAAAGAGGTAGAAGAGCGCCACCACCAGGTAGCAAATCCCGATGCGTTGCAGCACCCCGTAGAACCGCATGTGATCGAGATGGAAGAATGGGAAGCTGTTCACCACGATCCCCAGCAGCACCAGGATGAGCGCCCGCATCACTGTGTGCCGAAGAAGCTCGGTCTTCGTGGCGCCGCGCGCGAGCCGCGACTCAGTCGAGAACACCACCGACACGCCCACCACAAACACGAAGGTGGGAAACACGAGGTCGGTCGGCGTCAACCCGTTCCACTGCGCGTGGTTCATGAAGCGCCATGAGCCCTCTCCGCCGTTGTTGTTCACCATGATCATGAACGCGATGGTGATGCCGCGGAGCACGTCCAGCGACAACAACCGCTTCATCGGGCTTGGCGCCAGTTTCGGATCGCTCAATGACTTTTCACCGTGTGCGGCTACGCCAGTGTTGCTCATGCAGTGTCTCCGTCTCTATCGGGGAATCGATCCGTGCCGCGATTCCAATGCCCCTCACCTTACGCGCAAAGCCCATGCTTCGCCAAGTGCGCGCAGCTCCGGTTAAGATCGTATGCGCGTGAGCCCGTCGTGAAAGTGCGATCCATATTCGTTGCCCCGCTCCTCTTCGCCGGCGTGCTCCTTGCCGGCGCCGCGCAAGCCGCCGATGACCGCCCGGTCGAATCCCCACACGTAGCCGGCCCGCACGGCCTCGAAGGCTGGACCCTCAACTCGCCCCTGCCCGACAATCAGAACGCCGGTGAACGCTACCCCTTCACCCTGGTCATCGCCCGCAACGGCAAGGCCCTGCGCAAAATCCCCGGCGACGCCTTCATCTGGCACTGGATTTTCTGGGACGACGGCCGCAAGGTCGCGTACGAAGCCGGACCGCTCCACTTCAGCCTGCAATGCAATCTTTACGATCTGGCTAAAGGCCGCGTCATTGCCTCCTTCGACTGTTTCCACGGCATCCCGGACAACGCCCCGGCCTGGCTGGACGCTCTCGAAAACCCCAGGTGAATCCGAGCGGCCGGCGAGCGGTCACGCCCCGCTCTTCGTTCTTGTGTTGATGATCGCCACCACGCTGGCCAGGATCAGCGCCGCTCCCACCAGCGTCCGCGTTCCCAGCGCCTCGCCGCCGAACCAGTGCCCGATCATTACCGCGATCACGGGATTCACATACGCATATGTGCCCACCCTCGTGGGCGATTCATGATGAATGAGCCACAGGTACGCCGTGAACCCCACGATCGACCCCGCCACGGTCAAGTACGCGAGCGAAATCCAGGCTTCCCGTGAAACATCCGCGGGATGAAACCGCGAAAACTCACCCATCGCTCCCGCCACCATTCCCAGCATCACTCCGCCCACCAGCATTTGCGCGCCGGAGCTCACCATCTTCGATTCCGGCAGCGGCAGCCGGCGCGTCAGTACCGAAGCCACTGACCAGCTCATCGCCGCAAACACCAGCGCCGCCGCGCCCGCTCCGCTGATGGCTGCTCCACCCGGCGCCCCGGAACGCAGGGTGAGGACGGCCACCCCGGCCAGCCCCACCAGCAGCGCGGCGCCCAGCCCCAGCGTGAATCGCCGCGTGCGCAGCAGCAGAATGTCGGCAATCGCCATGAATGCGGGGATCGTCGCCATCATCACCGCGGTGATTCCCGAGTCCACCCGCGTCTCGGCCCAGAACAGAAGCCCATAATCGCCCACAAAAATCAGCAGCGCCACCACTGCTACCGATCGCCACCGGCGCCGGCTGGGGGCCTGCTCGCCACGCATTCGCGTCCAGCCATACAGCAGCACGCCCGCGGCCGTAAACCGCATGGCCGCAAACACCAATGGCGGCACCTCGCGCACGCCGATGCGGATGGCCAGAAACGTCGACCCCCACACGAAGTACACGATCGAGAATGCCAGCAGCGTCTTCCCGAGCGGCCTGTCAGCCATCCGTAGCAGTCACCTGATAACTCCAGTTAACATCGAAAGCCGACGGATTCCTATTCCCTGTTCCCCGTTCCCTCAACAGCAAAGGCCCGGACCAATGGTCCGGGCCTTTGCCCCCTCCAACCCGTTCCGCTGTTATTGGACAGTCAGCGAAACGGTCGTCGTGTGTTTTGTGCTTCCGTTGGTTCCGGTAATGGTGATCGTATGGGTTCCCGCTGCCGCCCGGCTGTTCACCGTCACCTTCATCGTCGAGCTGCCGCTTCCGGTCACGGAGCTGGGGCTGAAGCTCACCGTCACCCGGCTGGGCTCACCCGAGGCCGACAGCGAAACCGATCCGCTGAATCCGCCCGTCCCCGCCACCGTTATGGTTGAACTGCCTGAGCTGCCCGGCTTGATCGACAGCGTTGTCGGCGATGCGCTCAGCGAGTAGGCCGGCGCCGTCCCCGTCACCGTCAACTGCACCGTCGTTGTTTCCACCGTGCCCCCCGAGGTCCCCGTCACTGTGATCGGGTACGTCCCCGCGGTCGCCGTCGATGCCACCGTGATGTTCATCGTCGAGGTGCCGTTCCCGGTGATCGACGCCGGATTGAAGCTCACCGTCACGCCGCTCGGCTGGCCGCTCGCGGTCAGTGCCACCGCGCCATTAAATCCTCCCACCGCGGTGCTAGTGATAGTCGTGCTCCCCGCGTTGCCCTGCTGGATCGACACCGACGACGGTGAAGCCGACAGGTTGAATCCCGGCACCGCCGGTCCGCTCAGCGCCGCAAGCAAACCTGTATTCGGGCTGCCCCACCCGGTCACCAGGTCGTATCCCGTAACCGCCGAGTAGCTGCCCGACGTGCCGCTGGTGATGTCGTGGAAGTCGGCCGCGTACGCTGAGGTCAGCGCGCCGCCCGACTCGTTCTGCGCGTAGATGGTCGGATCGATGAACCCGATCGGTGCGCCCGCCTGCTGATTCACCAGCGCGATATACGCGGCCCACAACGGCGCGGCGAAACTCGTTCCGCCATACTCGTTCGCCGTGCATGTGGTCTGGTCCGCGCACACGTAGTAGGTAAAGTTGGCGTTCGCTGAAACGTCCGGCCCGTTGCGATAGGTCGTCGAGCCCTTGTTGCTCGAATTGATCACGCCGGAGATCTGCTGCCACGAGGGAATCGTGATCTTGTCCGGCGAAATGCCGCCGCCCGAGTCCGACCAAGCCGTCTCCGACTTCCACGCTCCGCCCGCGCTCGCGGTCGACAGGTCGGTTCCGCCCACACTCACCACGTTGGCATCGTCCGCCGGCCATGCCTCGTTCCGGCTTGACCAGGTCGAGCTGTCGCCGCTCGCGGCAAAGAAATTCTGCCCCTGCGAGGCCATCTTTTCAAAGTACACATCCAGCGTCGAAGGATCCGCCGGCGTCCAGCCCCACGAGCAGCCGATTGTTGTCGGCAGTGGGTTGTGCGTCGTCATCGCGCTGATCATCGCCGTGTCCGTCGAACCGATGTACACCGTCAGGCTGGCCAGCCCCGGCGCCATCCCGATGGCCTGCGTCATGTCCAGCGTCTGCTCGGTATCGTCGCAACCCTGGCTGTATACGCAACTCGTGCTCGTCCCGTCGGTCGAAAGCAGCGTGATGGGCACGTTGTTGGTCTGGTGCGCGTTGGTGAAGTAGGTGGTCAGGTCCGTCAGGTCCGTGCCGTAATACTCCAGCAGCCCCAGGTTCTGTCCCGCGCCGGTCAGCGCCGTCCCGCCATAGTAGGCCGCCCTCATGTCGCTGCCCAAAAACGATGCCGACGGCCCCGACCCCGTAGTGGCATGACTCACCACTTCTCTTGCGTCGATCCCGTGCTTCGCCGCAAAATCGCTGCGCTTCTCCAGCATCGGCTTGGGAATCGAGTAGTTGTCCAGCCCCGAAACATGCCACAGGCTGAATGACAGATTCGGCGTCGGCTCCCGGTCCGCCGAGTAGAAAATTCGGTTCTCCACCGGATGCTGGTAATTCACCATGTTCACGTGAAACGCAGTCTCGATCGCGCCAGCCGTGCCCTTCACCTGCACGTCCATTCCATTGCGCGATCCGCCCACCACTTCGAGCTGGTAATCATGCGCAAAACGCAGAACCTCGTCGTATTGCGCCACCGTCGGTCCAAAGCGCGCCGTGAATTGCTGCGGCGTCAAAAAGTGCCGGTAATTCGGGCTCTTCGGGTTGTACACGTCGGCCAGAAAACTCTTCAGCCCGTCCGGATTGCTCAACGGCAGCACCAGGTCCAGTTCGAGCACCTGATTCTGCGGCAGCCGTCCCACCGGCGTCGCATCTCCGGTCAGCACCACGTTGCGTACATGGCGCGTCTGCAGGTTCTGCGCCACGCCTGGCGCCGGAAGGCACAACGCCGCCGACACCAATCCCATCACCATCCCTATAGCGATACGTCTCACTGGCCGCTCTCCTATTCGTTGGGGAATATCGAGAAAGCGGGCCCACCCGGGGAACCGCTCGCAATTCTGATTGTGGCTCGAATTCTGAATCAAATCTTATGTGAATGTCTAGAGTAATCAGCTTCAGCACACTTATGGAACCTGTTACTAAAGTGGGAGCAGGAACCATGGAGAAGTCTCCGCCCATCCTTCCGTGTCGGAAATGTCGCCGGCAAGGCACTTCTCCCATTTCCCGCCGAGTTCCCACGCCTCCACCCGCCTGCTTCCTCTGCACTCAGCGTCAGGGCCGTTTTGTCCCCACTTCGCTGCTCCAGGCTCCCTGTCCCCCACTCCCTTCCGCCTGCTACACTCCCCCTTTCAGAACTCCTCCATATTTGTAAGACCGGGAGAAACCCATGGCCCAGACTGAAATCCAGCCGCCTGCAACCCGCCCCGCCTTCAAGAGCTTCATCGCTCCCGAGCAGCGCCTGCCTGAATTCACCCTCCGCGCTCTCCTCCTCGGCGGCTTCTTCGGCATCGTCTTCGGCGCCGTCACCGTCTACGTGGGCCTCCGCGCCGGCCTCACCGTCGCCGCCTCCATCCCCATCGCCGTTCTCTCCATCAGCATCCTCCGCGCCTTCGGCCGCACCTCCATCCTTGAAAACAACATCGTCCAGACCACCGGCAACGCCGGCCAGTCCATCGCTTCCGGCGTCATCTTTACCCTGCCCGCGCTCGTCTTCCTCGGCTTTGAGCTCGAATACACCCGCATCTTCATGCTCGCCCTCATCGGCGGCTGGCTCGGCGTGCTCTTCATGATCCCGCTGCGACGCCAGCTCATCGTCCAGGAGCACGGCACCCTTCCCTACCCCGAAGGCACCGCCTGCGCCGACGTCCTCATGGCGGGCGAAAAAGGCTCGCTCGCCACCCGCGTCTTCCTCGGACTCGGCCTCGGCGGCCTCTACACCTTCCTTCAGAACGAAAATCTCTTTTCTGTGTGGCCGCACCAACCCGAATACCGCCCCGACTTCGGCCCGCAACACATCCTTAAAGGCGCCAGCATCAACGCCGACGCCACCAGCGAGTACCTCGGCGTCGGCTACATCATCGGCTCCCGCGTCTCCGGCATCATCTTTGCCGGCGGCGTGGTGTCGTGGCTGGTCATCATGCCCCTTATCTACTTTTTCGGCAAAGACCTGCCCCACCCCGTCTACCCCGGCCAGGTTCCCATCGCCCAAATGGGCCCCAGCGACCTCTGGGCCGCCTACATCAAGCCCATGGGCGCCGGTGCCGTCGCCGCCGCCGGCCTATTCACCCTGGTCAAGACCCTCCCGACCATCTGGTCCGCACTCACCGCCGGCCTCCGCAACATCCGCGCCGGCGAGGCTGGCGCCGCTGCCGCCAAGCCCATCCGCACTGAAGACGACCTCTCCATGAAAGTCGTCCTCATCGGCTCCGCCCTCATCGTCCTCTGCATGTTCCTCTTCCTCGAGTTCAAGCCCGTCCCCGGCGCCTTTGTCGGCTGGCCCGCCAATCTCGCCGCTTCGCTCCTCGTCGTCGTCTTCGGATTTCTCTTCGTCACCGTCAGCTCCCGCATCGTCGGCCTTGTCGGTTCATCCGCCAGCCCCGTCTCCGGTATGACCATCGCCACCCTCATGGCCACCGCCGCCGTCTTCCTCGTCCAGGGCTGGACAGCGCCCGCATTCGGTGCCCTCGCCATCACCATTGGCGGCGTGGTCTGCATCGCCGCCTCCAACTCCGGCGACACCTCCCAGGACCTCAAAACCGGCTACATCATCGGAGCTACCCCGCGCCTCCAGCAGATCGCCCTCATCATCGGCGTCGTTGTCTCCACCGTCATCATCGGATTCACTCTCAACCTGATGAACACCGGCCTCCAGGAATTCCACGCCATGTCCAAGCCGTGGAGCCTCACCGCCTCCCACCCCGGCGTCTCCGTCCAGTCCGACACCGAGCACCTGCCGCAAAACATCGCCGTCAAATCCGAGGACGGCAAGTCCCAGTCCACCCATCACAAATCCGAGTACCTCGTCCTCAACTCCATCGGCAGCACCGAGCTGCAGGACGGCAAGTATCTCTACTCGCCCTCCACGCATGAGATTGAAGTTGCATGGATCCAGGGCATCGGCAGCCCCAGCGCGCCCGCGCCGCAGGCCCGCCTCATGGCCACCGTCATCAACGGCATCTTGAGCCGTAAATTGCCCTGGGGACTGGTCCTTCTCGGGGTCGCGCTCGTCATCGGCGTGGAGCTGCTCGGCATCCGCTCCCTCACTTTCGCCGTCGGCGCCTATCTCCCCATCGGAACCACACTTCCCATCTTCTGCGGAGGCGTAGTCCGCTGGTTAGTCGACTTAGCCGCCCGCCGCTCCGGTTCCGGCGAAGAAGAAAGCGAAATCTCCTCGGGCTCGCTCTTCGCCTCGGGCTTGATTGCCGCCGGGGGAATAGCTGGACTTATCGGCGTAGCCCTGAAGGCAGTAGAAGCCACTTACTTCGACAACCGCGACTTACTGAACGTCCCCCACACCTTCTTGAATAACCCGATAGTCTCCGTGATAGCCTTCGCCCTCCTCGGTTACTCGCTCTACCACTTCGCCCGCAAGCCGCTCAGCAAATAGCCATGAGAGTCGCAGTGATTGGCGGTGGCATAGTGGGCCTGGCAACGGCCTACCGGATCCAGCAGCAGTTCCCCGCACATCACGTAACGGTTATTGAAAAAGAAGCCGGCCCCGGCCGCCACCAGACCGGCAACAACTCGGGCGTCCTCCACTGCGGCCTCTATTACAAACCCGGTTCCACCAAGGCCCGCCTGGCGGTCGAGGGCATCCGCCAGATGGTCGCGTTCTGCCGCGAGCACAATGTCCCCTTCGACCTGTGCGGCAAGATCGTTGTGGCCACTCAACCCGAAGAAATCCCTCGCCTCCATGATTTGAGGACCCGCGGCGCTGCCAATGGCGTCAAGGGAATCGAACTCCTGCAAGGGAACCGGATTCGCGAAATCGAACCCCACGCTGCAGGCATCGAGGCTCTGCGCATCCCCGAAGAAGGCATCGTCGACTTTCCCGCCGTGGCCCAAGCCATGGCCAACGAAATTGCCGCGCGAGGCGGCGATCTCGAATTCTCCTCGGAAGTGGTAGCACTCAGCCTGAATCGCCAATGGACCATCCGTTCCCGGCAAAAGGAATTCTCCGCCGACTTCCTCTTCAACTGCGCCGGCCTGCACTGCGATCGCGTCGGCAGAATGGCCGGCACTCGCGATTCCACCCGCATCGTGCCGTTCCGCGGCGAGTATTACAAGTTGAAGCCGGAGCGCCAGCACCTCGTCCGCAACCTCATTTATCCCGTCCCCGACCCCGCGTTTCCCTTCCTCGGCGTGCACTTCACCCGCCTCATTCATGGCGGGGTGGAAGCCGGCCCCAATGCCGTTCTCGCGCTCGCTCGCGAAGGCTACCGCAAAACCGACTTCTCCCTGCGCGACACAATCGACGCGCTGACCTACCCCGGATTCTGGCATTTCCTGCTTCGCTACCCCGGCATGTGCTGGGCGGAGCTGAGACGCTCGTTCAGCAAGGAATTGTTCTGCCGATCGTTGCAGCGCCTGGTGCCCGCCTTGCAACCCGAAGACTTGATTCGCGGCGGAGCTGGCGTGCGCGCCCAAGCCTTAACCCCGGGCGGCGACTTGCTGCAGGACTTCTATTTCGTGCGCCAGCCCCAGGCCCTGCAGGTTCTCAATGCTCCCAGCCCGGCCGCCACCGCCAGCCTCGCCATCGCCAACGAGATTCTGGCGCAAACCAAAGACGCTCTCACCGCGTGACGTGGCAGGAGGCCTTTTGGGCCTGCCCCAAGGGCCGAAAACCGATGGAAAGGATTCCCGGTGGTCACTTGCACAACAATCAGTGCAAAACCCAGTCTGCGGAAATCTTGTCAATACCCTAGAAGGAACAGGTGTGCCTCAGCGCTGGTGCATAGTTTTCCGTAACCTTTTCTTTCCGTTAGCCCCAAGTTCATGCAAAAAAATCCTTCCGGAGCCATTCCAGACAGCAGTCTTAACTTCCCGGAGGAGTAGACTTATCTCACATTTGGAACTACGCCCGTCCGTCAAGGCAGGCGTTTTCATTTACTTCCTCGAACAGGAGCCAGCCAACCTCTCGGACAAAGGTGCGCAACTTGAGTGCATTTATAGAGCGCAACTCTGTGAATCCACTTAACATCGCCGTTTTTTGCTTTCACCTGTTCCGCCCGCCATCGCGCGCTTGATGTGATGGGGAACATTGGCCCGGCCCCGCACTTTTCCAGAAGTTGAGCAGTAGAGGCCGAACCTCAGATTTCGGTCCATGTCCCGCTGGCGGAAAGGTGGCGAATCGTCGTGTTTGTGAGGCGAAATACACGGGTTTTGAGCGCTGGAGCAGCCGCTCTGGCAGTCCTGGTCGTGGGAGCTTGGCTGGCGCCATTCGGCCCCCGAGCCGCCACCAGAAGCGACGTAGGTCGCAGTGCAACCGAGCGCAGGGAACCGGCGCGGGTAACCATCGACTATCCCGAAGACGGTTCCATTTTTCCCCCCGATATCGCCGCACCGACGGTCGAATGGCGCGACGGCGCTCGATCCGATGAGTGGCAGATCACGGTCAAGTTCGCCGACGGCGCACCCCCCATCCACGTCACTACCCACGGACAGCGCATGCAAGTGGGTGAAATCGACCCGCGCTGTATTGCCTCCACCAACGAGCTGCCCAAACTGACGCCGAAAGAAGCCGCAGCATGGACCTGGAAGCCCGATGCGGCGACGTGGAAAACCATCAAGCAGCACTCGGTGAAAGCGCCGGCAATCTTCACCATTGCGGGACTGAATAACAGAGTCCCGGATTCGCCTGCCGCCCGTATCTCGGTGAGCACGTCGACGGACCCCGTCGGCGCCCCGATTTTCTATCGCGACGTACCCCTCATGCCCTCGGTGAACACCAACGGAGTGGTACAGCCGCTGCCTCCCGAAGCCATCCACCTGATCGCCC
>CAWBIG010000140.1:0-7720 GCA_963788435.1 uncultured Acidobacteriota bacterium
TTTTTGTTGGAACGGCAGCGTTTTTGTAGGAACAGCACCGTTTTTATTGGGATGGCAGCGTTTTTGTTGGGAACTTCAGGGACGGGACCTTAGCGGAGTCAGCGGTGCTAGCGGAATTAGATGGCCCGCGGCGGATGTTTCCTTATCGAGAATGAGAGAAGGCCCGCACCCGGATGGGATGCGGGCCTTTTTCCCGCGGGCCTATTTGTTATGCGCCGCGGAGGCCGCCGAGTAGAGATCGACGTTGTTCTTGTCCACCAAAGACGTTCCCGTGTCGATAAACACCGGGTAAATCGAGAAGGGATCGACGGCGTAATTCTTGTCCAATTGTTTGGGCGGATAATGAAAAACTTCGTCGAGCGCCTTTAATCCCACGTAGCCCATGGTGAAGGGCTTTTGCGCGATGGTGGCGTCGATGGTGCCGGCCTTGATCCCATCCAGAGTGTCCGGATTTACATCCCACGCCACCAGCACACGGTTTTTATCCGCGGCGCGGGCGATGGCGTCGGAGACCATCTTGCCCGAGGCCGAATCCAGGCAGACGAATCCATCAATCTTTTTAGGACCGGTTTCGCCCAGCAATACCTGTGCCTTGTCGAAGGCTTCGCGCGCATCGCCTTTGACGTCGATCACATCCACGATTTTCACATCCTGCCGGGCGCTGAGGGCATCCTTGACTCCCTTCAGCCGCTCGTCGGTGTTGGGCTGGCCGGTTATGGTGAAGACGATGAGATTGGCCTTGGCGGGCAGCTTCTCCGCCAGCCGCTTTCCGCCCATCCGACCCGCCTCAAGGTTATTGGTGCCGATGAAGTAGAGGCGCTTGCTCGCGGGGTCATCGGAGTCAACAGTGATGACAGGAACACCGGCCGCAACGGCGGCGTTGATACCCGGCTGGAGCACCGAGGCATCGGCCACCGAAATCAGGATGCCCGACGGCTTGGCGGCGACCGCCTTGTTCAGCTCGGTCAGTTCCGCCTGCGCGTCGTATCCTTCCGGGCCAACAACGTTGGCGGTAACCTGGTAATCCGCGGCCGCCTTGTTGAATCCCTGCGCCGCGGTCTGCCAATAAGGCAGAGCCGAATTCGCCGTCACCAGGTAATACACCTCTTTGGTGGAATGCCTCGCGCATCCGCACAGAACGGCGACTCCAATTCCCAGCAAAGTGACAAGAGACTTCTCGATTGTTCTCATAAACTCCCTCCGGTCCAGTCCTTTCGGCGCCAGTCCTTTTTCCGGGTGGATTATCCTCCCGACTGGCAAACCTTGTCCACGGCAAACTACGCGACTCTTTTTATAGCACCGGGATCCAGCGCGCGAAGGTGACCGCGCGCACGGCGCCCTCGAACTGGCTCTATTGTCGCTTGTCCTTCCGTGGGGAGGCTTCTTCCGGCACATCGAGTTCGGCTGCTCCGGGCGATAGGCTATAACCAGACATGATGAGTGGGCCCTCCGAAAGCGCATACCTGCCTGCCGCTATCGCCGTGCCTGATTCCGGCGAGCTAACCGGCCGCGCCCATCCCGAGCCGCCGCACGCCTATCGCACGCCGTTTGCGCGCGATGGCGCCCGCGTGCTTCATGCGCGTGCATTCCGGCGCCTGGCCGGCAAGACGCAGGTCTTTACCCGCTTTCCAGGCGGCCGCACCGGAGACCACTTTCGCAGCCGCCTGACGCACACGCTTGAGGTGACCCAGATTGCCCGCACGCTGGCCGCGGCCCTGGGCCTGAACGGCGCGCTCACAGAGGCGCTGGCGCTGGTGCACGACATCGGCCATCCGCCCTTCGGGCATGCCGGCGAAAAAGCCCTCGACCGGTCGCTGAGCGCCTTCGGCCTCGGCTTTGACCACAACCTGCACGCGCTCCGCATCGTCACCTGGTTTGAAGAGCGTTATGCGGCGTTTCGCGGCCTGAATCTTACCCTTGCCGTGCGCGAAGGCATCATCAAGCACTCCCGCGATTACGAGCCTGCGAAGCATCCCGAATTGGCGGAGTACATGCTGGAGTTGCGGCCGCCGCTGGAGGCACAACTGATCGACCTGGCGGACGAGATCGCCTATCTCACCGCGGACCTCGACGACGGACTTGATTCCGGCATTCTCGCCCTCGAACAGGTGCGCGAATCGGTGCCCCTGTTCCGGAGGTTTTATGAGGGCGTTCATGCGCGTTACCCGGGCGCCGCGCCGCGGATTCTCTCGAGCGAGGCGCTTCGCCGCGTGCTGAATGCATTTGTGACCGACCTGATCCGCGAGGTTGACATCCGCGTTCGAGAAACCGGCATCGCTACGCTGGACGAGGTGCGCCGGGCCCCGCGACGGCTGGCGGCGCTGAGCCCGGAAATGGAAACGGAACGTGCGCAGACCAAGAGATTCCTTTACGAATCCCTCTACAATTCACCCGGTATGGAGGAGGTTCATCGCCACTCCGAGCGGATCATCGAAGGCCTCTTTGCGCGCTTCATGGCCGATCCCCTGCTGCTGCCGGAGGACCATCGCGCGCAGATTGCCGGCGAAGGACTGGCCCGCACCGTGACCGACTACATTGCCGGCATGACCGACGGCTTCATCGAACAAATCTGGGCG
Organism: uncultured Acidobacteriota bacterium; assembly: GCA_963788435.1. Lineage (GTDB taxonomy): Bacteria > Acidobacteriota > Terriglobia > Terriglobales > Acidobacteriaceae > Telmatobacter. The sequence continues at coordinate 2,577 of CAWBIG010000140.1, forward strand.
CAGGAAAGCGCGTGAGTTGACTCGGCAGGCTGCTGAAGAGAATTTGACACGCCGCCCGCCTTTTGCGAGACTCAGAGATGCTGCCGGTCGGGCTCCTTGCCCAGACTGTACCCGTGCCGAAGTGGCGGAATTGGCAGACGCGCGTGGTTCAGGTCCACGTACTCGCAAGGGTGTGGGGGTTCGAGTCCCTTCTTCGGCACCAATAACTTCTGGCCCTTCCCTTTCTCTTCGTTCAAGGTTAGGATTTCGCCTGCGGGCTCACGGTTTCGCTTCGCTCAACCTCACGCCCGCAAAACGGCTCAAGTTCGAGTCCCTCCTTCGGCACCAATCCCTGCTTCATTCCATTGGAATTCATCGAATTGAAAACTTAGATGTTGCGGTGAATCCCTTTCTTTCCGAATCGCCCAAACGAGCCGAGGCCGGATCGTGGAATCTCGATTGACCGGGCCGGAAACGCTCGGCTATCGTACATGCAAGCACCGACAAAAGGGGGGCTCGCGTGCCACCGTCTTCCGACATGGCGACTCAGCTGCTCCTACGCTGGAGAAACGGCGATCCGGCAGCGCTGGATGCCCTGATTCCGCTGGTGTACCGGGATCTGCGCCTTGCGGCGCGACGCTGTCTCCGTGCGGAGCGGCCCGATCATACCCTGCAGAGTGCGGAACTGGTCCACGAAGCTTATTTGCGCCTTGCCGCGGGACAACCGCTTTCCACTGACGACCGGACTCATTTTGTGGCAATCGCGGCCAGGCTGATGCGGCAAGTCCTGGTGGATTACGCACGCCGCAAGGGTGCGGCCAAACGTGGCCCCCTCTATAAGGTGGAGTTGGATGCAAATTTCGACCTGCCGCAAAAAGAGTCGATCGACCTCGTCGCTCTCGACGACGCCCTTAACGGTCTTTCCCGCCGGGATGTTCAGCAAGTGAAAATTGTCGAGATGCGATTTTTTGGAGGCCTCACAGTTGAGGAAACGGCGATAGCTCTGGCCATCTCCCCGGCAACGGTCAAGCGCGAATGGAGTATGGCGAAGGCCTGGTTGACGCGGGAAATGGGGAGGGGCGACCTTGACACAAACCACTCAATGGCGCCGGACTAAAGAGCTGTTTGAAGCAGCGCTCAATTGCGATCCGGGGGAGCGCGCGGCATTCCTTGAACGCTCCTGCGGAAGCGATGGCGTGCTCCGAGCCGAGATTGAATCGTTGTTGGTGGCCCATGCCAGCGCCGGATTGCTCTCGCGGGGGCCGACCGACGTCCCCGTGCCTGTGGAGTGGCAGGAACAGGAGAGCATCGGTCCCTATCGCCTGATCCGCAGGATCGGTCAGGGCGGCATGGGCGAGGTGTGGCTGGCCGAGCAGACGGAACCGCTGCAGAGACGGGTGGCGCTGAAACTGATCCGAACAGGATTCTTCGACGGGTCTCTGCTGCAGCGTTTCCAGTCGGAACGCCAGTCGCTGGCGGTGATGGAACATCCCGCGATTGCGAAAGTGTTTGACGCCGGGATGACGGATGCGGGCCAGCCGTACCTGGTGATGGAGTACGTGGATGGGGAACCCATCACGCGCTACTGCGATCGCAAGCGGCTGACCGTCCGCGAACGGCTGGACCTGTTTGCCGAAGTGTGCGACGGTGTCCAGCATGCGCATCAAAAGGCCATCCTCCATCGCGATCTAAAGCCTGCCAATATTCTTGTGGTCGAAATCGACTCGCAGCCGGCGCCGCGAATCATCGACTTCGGACTGGCGAGCGTGATCGGGCCGGGCGCCGAACAAGGGGAACGCGCGAACGCAGGCGAATCCCTGGCGGGAACGCCGGGGTACATGAGCCCGGAGCAGCTTGCCGGCGTGGACCTGGACACGCGCACGGATGTGTACTCTCTGGGCGTCGTTCTTTACGAGTTACTGACCGGAGCGCTTCCAGTGGATACCGGCGGATGGCGTGAGGAAACGCTGTCCCAGCTGGCTTCACGAGCGCGGGAACAACCTGTGATTCCGCCCAGCCGTCGCGTGGCTTCCGGCGGGAGCGAAGCCGCGCAGGCGCGGCGCTGCACCCAGCGCAAATTGGCCAGCCAACTGGGCGGCGATCTCGACCTGATTACCGGGAAAGCGCTTCAATCTGACCGGAATCTCCGCTATGGCACTCCTTCGGAACTGGCCGCCGATATCCGGCGCTTCCTTCAGTTCCGGCCCGTTGAGGCGCATACTCCCAGCACCCGTTACTCGCTCAAGAAGTATCTCCGGCGTCATCGCGTGGGAGCGGCGATGGCGGTGCTGCTGATGCTGGTGCTGGCCGGAGCGGGCGTGCTCGAAACGCTGGCGTTGCGGCGCGTGGCGCGAGAACGCGATCGCGCCACCCGCATCTCGAATTTCATGGTGAACAGCTTTCGCGTCGCCGATCCCAGCGAGGCGCGCGGCAACCAGGTGACCGCCCGAGAGATTCTGGACCGCGCTTACACGCAGATCGACCCCGGCCTGGCGAGCGATCCGGATATGCAGGCTCAGATGATGATGGTGATGGGCGGCGTGTACGAGAATCTCGGCATCTATTCGCAGGCGGAGGCGCTGTATCGCAAAGTCGCCGCCAGCCGCGCACAGAAGCTTGGCCCCGAAAACAACGAGACCCTTCATTCTGAAGCATCGCTCGCCTGGACGCTCTACCGCCGCGGGCATTACCACGATTCGGAGTTGCTGCTCAAGAAGGTGCTGGAGATTCGCAAGCGCCGATGGGGCGATAACAATCCGGACACCATCACCGTGATGGATTACCTGGGAGCTGTTCTGAATGAGGAAGGCCATTCCACCGAGGCTGAGGCTCTGGAACGGAAAACACTTGCCTTTCGCATGCAGAAATTTGGAGCGGACAACTCGGACACGCTGGTGAGCATGAATCACCTGTCGCTGGCGTTGCAAGGCGAGGGACGATGGGCGGAAGCCGAAAGCCTCGATAGGCAGCAGATTGCAGGCTGGCAGCGGGTTGAAGGCGCCGACTCCATGCGCGGCCTTCTCGCCGCCGGAAACCTCGCGATCGATCTCTATCGCGAAGGACGTCTTGCTGATGCCGAAGCCCTAGACCGGCAGACGCTGGAGGCGAAGCGCCGCATCCTGGGGCCGGACCATCCCTTGACCATTGGCACCATGAACGCGCTCACGGCAATTCTTACCGATGAGGGGAAGTTACCGGAGGCGCAGTCGGTAGGTGAGCAGGTTCTGGCTGCCCGGATCCGCGTGCTCGGCCCCGACAATCCGGTCACCATCACCGCCATGAGCAACCTCGGAGAGATCCTCATGCGCCGAGGAGATTTGAGCCGAGCCCAGGATGAGCTGCAGCAGGCAAGAGCAACAGCCACGCGCGTGATGGGAGGGGACAGTCCCCAGGCCACGTTGGCAACCTATAATCTCGCCTGCCTGGCCCTGCGCCGCAAGCAGCCCAACGAGGCGCTCCGACTGCTCGAGGACGCACTGGATCACAAGCTGCCCCTTTGGATTCGGGCCGACATGCCGAAAGACCCTGATCTTGCGGCACTGCACGGCGACCCGCGCTTCCAGGCGCTGCTGGCGAGAGCGAAGGCCGGAACGCCGGCCTCGCCTCACCGCTAGGGAATCGCTTGCCTCCTGCCCGACATTCTTTGCCACACTGAGCCGGTTTTCTTTCCGATTCCGCATATTCAGACAAGGAAAGAGGAATCGCCGTGATAAATCGAGGGAGAATTCTACCTGCCTTTATGTTGGTTGCGGCTCCTGCGTATCTGCTCATCGCAGCCGGTTGCCGTGGAAATGCGCTCACCCCCGGCCAATCTCACGATGCAAAGACGGGAGGCGCGTGGAGCCAGTTTGAGGATCCCTTCGAACAGGCCTTTTCCGTATCGGTTCCACAAGGGTGGACTGTTCGTGGCGGCCTGTTTCGGCTCGGCTACTCCGATGAGCGGATCATGGTGGAAGCGCGCTCTGCCGACGGAACCATGGCCGTACGGCTCGGCGATGTGGCCATTCCGCCATACGCTTTGCCGAATGCGCAACATCGGGAAGGCGAGGTTTACGACCTGGGAGCTCAGGCGCACCTGGTCGTGGCCCGGTACCGCACCGGTCCGGAATTTGCCGTCCTCTATTCGCAGGCGCGCTTTCATGATCTGTGCGGTGATCCGCAGCCTGACACCGAGGACGCCGGCTTGGCCATTCCCGACTATCTTCCAATGCAATCGTCCGGGACCACATCGGCAGGGCAAATTGCCTGGCGGTGTAACACTTCCAACGGCCCTCGAGTCGCGTTTGCCTACGCCCGGACGGCGCAGGGGAACGGGAACGGGCTTTGGCAGGCGCCGACTATCGTGAGCTTCATCGCCCGGGCAGATAAATCGTCGCTGGCGCGCAGCATCGCTTCGCAGATGGCAAGCTCGTTTCGCCTGAATCCTGCATGGATAGAGCACCAGAAGCAGATGGATGCGGAAGGGCTGGAATATCAAAGGATGCGGCAGCAGGGGCGCATCGCCGCGATCCAGCAGCAAATGCGCCAGTTTGAGGCGCAAATACAGGCTATGCAGAACCAGGTGAATGCGTTTGAACGGCGGCAGGCCGCTCAGGCGGGCCAGGTTAAGGACTTCACCAACGCACTCATCGGCGTTACGCCCACCACCGATCCCCTGACCGGCGAGCAACGGGATGTGTGGACCGGGACCAAGGCAAATTACTGGGTGAACGGGCAGGGGCAGGTGGTGAATGCAACCGATGCGCCAACGGCAGACTATCGGCAATTGCAGGTGCAGTGATTGTCTCCGGAACGGGATGCGACGCCAGAGCTCGGGACAAATATCTCTGATACTTGTTTCCTCATGAATAGGCATGTGCCGTCAACTTCTCCCATCGGGCAACAGCCTGGTGATAACGGATGCTGCTTTGAATGCTTAGCAAGCGAAAAACCTCCGGAGTTGGTTCAGAGAACTGGTTGGTTGCGCAAAAAAACTTACAAAAAATGAGCTCTCTTTGCCGCCGATTGCGCAGCACTAGATGAAAGCCGAAATTTGAGCTCACTTCCGAGGTTCTCCGGGGACTGAATTGCGCTCTCGGCCTTCAACCAAAGCTAAAGAGGAGGTCACACCAGTGAAACTGCGCATCGCCCTATCCGCAACCCCGCCACGCCACTACGAGAATCAT
>CAWBIG010000141.1:0-19495 GCA_963788435.1 uncultured Acidobacteriota bacterium
ACACTAGTTCGCCGATGACCCTCACCCTTGCGACGGTGCGCTCATGGCTTAACGCGTTTTCAATGAGGAGGCCGTTCGTCTCAATCTCGGCGATCCGCTTGCCACGCGCCAACACTGTAACATCCACGCCGCTCTTGAACAGCCATGCGGCGCAGACGGAGCCGTTCACCCCAGCCCCGATCACGAGGATTCTGGCGTTATCACTTGCCATAACGCACTTCCCGACCGGCCAGCCTGAGCCAAGCCCGCCGACTCAGTCTTTCGGCCCAGCGCAATTATAGGCTTGGTTTGGTCTTCACGAGGTGAATGGCGTCCTCGGGCGGGCCGCGTCCCGTGTTCGCCGGGAGGATCTTGTCCTGGACACGTCACAGACCTTTGCGGGCGACCCATGGTAGCTTTTTCGCGAGAGATTCTACGCCATGTTGCCCGCGTCCGAAATCGAAAGTGCAATTCCTATCTCGGTCAACGCGCGTTCTCAGATCGAGAAGCGTATGGCTGCCGGGCGTGTTTCATGGACCGGCCCGCTGGTGCTGGTTGTCGCGCGCTCCGCCTTTTGGCTGGCGCTGCAATCGCTGCTGGCGCTGGTTTTTCTTGCCCTGCATCGCCCCTCCCCGTTCCGGACGGCCGGCCAATGGTGGCCACTCTACGCGAACTTCGGCGACCTCGGATGTTTGCTTGGCATGAGGTACCTCACGCGCAAGGAAGGCGTCCGTCTCCGCGACCTCATCGGCGCGATCCGCATGCGCTGGGGACGCGACCTGTTCCTCGGGCTCGGGATTCTTCTCCTCGCGTTTCCGTGCGCCATGGCCGGCAGCTATCTCGCGCAGGTGTTTGTGTACGGTTCCCCGGCCAAGACTCCCATGGCGCTCATTATGCAAGCTCACGCCCTGCCTTTCTGGGCCACGGTGTACAGCCTGACCGTGTGGTGGGTGATCCAGTCGGCCACCGAGGAAATGACCTACAACGGGTATGTGCTCCCAAGGCTCGAGGCGCTCACCGGCCGCACCTGGATCGCCTTCTCAGTGGTGGGGTTCTGGTGGTCCGTGCAACACTGCATGTTCCCCTTCATTCCCGATTGGCGGTTCGTGGCGTATCGATCTCTCATGATGCTTCCGATTGTGGTGTGGTGCATGTTGGTCTATCTGCGTATCCGCCGGCTGTCGCCACTGATTCTTGCGCATTGGCCGATGGACATTGGGGTGGCGATCATGACGGGGACGCAGCTTGGGGCTGCGATAATGGCCGGCCCACATTAGTTTGAGGGTCAGAAGATCGACAACAGGCTCTTCGCTACGTTTCCGCTCAAAGCCAACGTCCCGTTCAGGCTGTGGGAGATCGCCGTCCATTTGGCAGAGCCTGTGCGGTAGGCAATGATGCCGTATGCCAATCCGAGAAAGAATGTTGAGACCACGAAGCGAAGAGTCCCGCCGGTCGCAGGGAAGATCATCTGCGGGACAAAGTGCCAGGCTGCATACCCCAGCGAGGGGTAAACAATGGCCAGCAAGGGATTGGCAGGAAACGGCCTGATGTACAGCCCTCGCCAGAGAATCTCTTCGCACACTCCGTCGGCGGTCGCACAAGGCGCGGCAAGCAGTACCAGAGTCCAGTGAACGTAACCGCCACCGGTTACCACTGAAATTTCTCAGGTTGCAATCTTAACTTTTCAAAAGCCCTCTCATACACTAAACTACGCTCTCAACATCAAGTTGCTGCTGGGTTGCCGATTTCGTTGAAACGCTAGTTGGCCGAGCGAGCCAAGAATCAGAATGCGAATAATATCCAGAGCAAATAGGGAAGGACCCCCAACTTCGATTTAAGTCAGTCGCGGCCAGTTTCTCTTTCGGGCGACTGTGATTCACTGGCGGAGTTTTGCTCTCAACGATCCGCGAGTTCGCTGCACATTCCCCCGCAGTCCCGATCCCCAGGAGTTCTCGAATATGTTTAGCCGCTCCGCTGGCTCGTCTTCCAAAGTGTGTCTCGCAGCCCCGTCCATCGCTTCTGAGAATTCTGGCGATCCTAAATGCAGTTCCCGAGGCAAGAGTTTGCGGCGGGGCGGTGCGTGGTTGATGACGCCGGCGGCGTTGGCCGCCCTGACTCTGATTGCGGGGGGCGCCCCCAGCACCGCGCAGACCTGCCCAAGTGCTCCCAGCTATTCGCCGGATTTTACTTCCAACCAAACTTGCCTTGCGTTGAACGGAAACTCCAGCTTCCAGGGGAACGTGCTGCAGCTCACCGCGGCTATGACGACTCAAGCGGGTTCTGCCTGGTACATGGCCGCACAGCCCGTTGGCAGTTCCTTTTCCAGCACTTTCACCTTTCAGTTGACAGGTGGCTCTGCCGACGGCTTTGCATTCTTGGTCCAAAATTCTTCTGCCGGAACGAGCGCGCTGGGTCCGGGAGGCTGCGCGATGGGATTCGCCGATGATCCCCTCTCTGGAAATGACTACTTTTGCGGAGGTGCAACCGGCGGCATCCAGAACAGTTTGGCCATAGGGTTCAAGACCTTTGACGACGGGACCGAATATCCTCCGGGTAATAGCGTATTCATTGCGAGCAATGGAGCAGGCGCGAACTGCGAGAACCTGCCCAACGGGGAGGCCGCTGGCTCGTTTGGCTGCGTGATCGCGGAAAACACTCTGACAAGCCCGAGCATTTCATTGGCGAACGGCAGCCTTCACACGGCGACGGTTACCTACACCACGCAACCGTCAGCATCGCAAACCAATTGCTCCAGTTCTTCAGGATGCCTCGACGTGATTCTGGATGGCACTGACCTGTTTCCCAGTGGCGTATCCTTCAGCATGACCTCGATCGGTTTGACCAGCAACTCGGCCTATGTCGGCTTCACTGCGGCAACCGGTGCTGATTATGAAAACCACGACATCTTGAACTGGACCTTCACGCCGAGTAGTTTCGGGAATGTCAACGTCTGCCCGCCGCATGCCACCACGCCCGCGCCGTGCAGTAACACGCTCCCGATCACCTTCAACATCGCGGCAAGTACGACCATTAATTCGGTCGAAGTAGTCACGCAAGGCGTGTCTGGCCTCGACTTCACGCAAGCGAGCGGCGGCTCCTGTACGGGCACCTTCTCAACAGCCGGTCCCTGCACAGTGAATGTCACGTTTGCGCCGATTGCCCCCGGATTACGCATGGGCGCAGTGGAGTTGCTCGACGGCAACAGTGTGTTGACAACCGCGTTGGTCTACGGCGTTGGCCAGGGGCCAGCAGTTGCCTTTGGACCTGGTGCGCAAAGCACGGTTCCCGTCAGCGGACTCGGCCTCCCGTATCAAACGGTGGCGGACGCAGCGGGCAATTTATATATTGCAGATTCCCAGAATAACGGCGTGTATAAGATCACGCCCAGCAATGTTCAGACCACGATTCCCGCCACCGGCCTGATCGGACCGTCCAGCGCGGCGGTGGATGGCGCAGGCGACGTCTTCATCACAGACAGCTCCAACGCTCGGGTGGTGAAGGTTCCGTTTCTTGGCAGCGGGACCTATGGTACCCAGACCCTGGTGCCGACCACCGGCTTGTCTGCTGTTCTAAACGGCCTGACAGTGGATGGATTGGGAGACATCTTCTTTGGCGATAGCGACAACAACCGGGTGGTGGAGATTACATCCAGCGGCGTACAGACCACCCTGGGCAGCGGACTGAGTTACCCGTCCGGCGTGGCAGTGGATGGATCGGGCGATGTCTTCATTGCCGATTCCGGCAACAACCGGGTGGTAGAGGTTACTCCCGGTGGAGTTCAGACTCCAGTGCCGGCCAGCGGGTTGCATTCAGATTATGGTGTCGCGGTCGACGCAGCGGGCGATGTCTTCATCGCCGATTCCGGCAACAACCGGGTAGTGGAGGTCACGCCTGGCGGCGTCCAGACCACCGTGTTGAGCGGACTCAATGACCCGCTCAGTGCAGCGGTGGATGCAGCGGGCAACATATTTATCGACAACACCTATGCCAATCCCAGCCAAGTGCTGAAGCTTCAGCGCTCCCAGCCGCCGTCGTTGAGCTTTGCCTCGACGACTGAGGGAAATAAGAGCAGCGACAGCCCGCAGACGGTCTCGGTCGAGAACATTGGCGACCAGGCGCTCGATTTCAGCGCGATTTCTTACCCGACCGACTTTCCCGAAGCTTCCGGAATGACCAGCGATTGCTCGAGTGTCAGCATTCTGGATGCCGGCGGAGCCTGCACGCTGAGCATTGACTTCACACCGACCATAGGCGGCCTTCCTCCGAGCGGCACGCTGCTCAGCGAAACGGTTGGCCTCACCGACAACGCTCTCAATGCAACGAATGCGACGCAAAGCGTTTCAGTGCAAGGCGCGGGGATCGAACCTCAGGTGGCGGTGCCCAACGTAGTGGGCGATACGCAAGCGGCGGCGACGACGGCCATCACCGGCGCAGGCCTGGTTGTCGGCACTATCACGATGGCGGCTAGCAATTCCGTTCCCTCAGGCGATGTGATCAGCGAGAGCCCGTCCGCCTCTACGCAAGTCAACCCCGGATCGCAAGTGAACCTGGTGATCTCCAGCGGACCATTACAGGTATCTGCGCCCAACGTGGTCGGACTGACGCAAGCGGCGGCAACGACGGCCATCACCGGCGCGGGTCTGGCGTTGGGAACGGTGACCACCCAGTTCAGCAGCTCCGTGGCATCCGGCCTTGTGATCAGCCAAAGTCCTGCCGCCGGGACAACCGTCAACAGCGGAACCGATGTTAACATCGTCGTCTCAATTGGCCAGCAGCCTCAACTCTCGCTGGAGAACAATTACTTTGTCACCGGTGACTACGCCACGGGGGGAGTGACTCTGCGCGGGACGGGGACGGGGACCATCACCATTTCCGATAGCACAACCAGCCCCGGTACGCAGGGCGTTCCTGACGGCGCCGACATCGTTGCGGCCTACCTGTACTGGGAAACCGTGGAGAGTTCGGCGACGGCTTCGGGCATGAATGGGACCTTCCTGGGTTACAACATCACCGGGCAGCAGATTGGGAGCGACCAGCCCGGCTATATTGATGGCATCTATACAGGAACACTGCGGGCGTATCGGGCCGACGTAAACACCTATCTGCCTCTTCTGGCCGGGTCAATGAATGGGGTGCGGGTTGCCTCCGGGAATTTTCCGGTTACTCTGCCCAACGGAGGAGGAGGCACGCTGCCGATCACGGAGGGTGCAAGCCTCGTGGTGGTTTATCGCATAAGGTCTAAGAATATCCCCCTCAAATCAGTCGTCCTTTACAACGGTTCAGTGGTCGCAACGGCAACTACCGGGTCCATTCCGCAAACCTTACAAGGATTTTATGACGCGGCCGGCGTTCCGACCGGCACGGGAGAGCTGACCAACATTTTCGCCGGCGGCCAAACCTGGAATGACAGCGCAAGTACCGCTACGATTACGCAATCGAGTCAATATACTGACCCGCTGAGTACCGGCAACGCCTATGCCGCGGTGGTTCTGAGCACGCCGGTCAACAATAGCGATGGCGATGGAATTCTGGACGCCTGGAAGACCGGCTCTCCCACTTTAGGGCCAGGCTATAACGACGTAAATACGGGAGCATGGGTGGCATTGCCGGGGGCAGTGCACGGCGAACAGGACCTATTCGTTCAATTCGACTACATGTGTTCCGCGTTGCTCTCGGACGGCGTCACGTGCGATTTCGCCCAGCCGAATCTGTACCCCTCACCCGACGCCCAGGGCAACGACCCACTGGCGATGGTCACGCAGGCCTTCCTCAATAACGGAGTGCACCTGCATCTCAAACCGGGCAATGCGATTCTCGAAAGCACCTACACGTGCTCCGACACTGGGTCGGCGCTCTGCGAGTTCCCCAGCACCGCATCTGCCCCGCAGCCGGGAGTAGTTGCCTGGAATGGCGGCGTGGAGCTCTCGAAGATATGGCCGGCCAATTTTAGTGCGTGCACGGCGAGCCCGTCGGTCGCCAATTGCGCACCCCGGTTCCCTTTTGGCCAGAAGGACAGCTACCACTACGTAATGTTCGGATACTCTCTTGCGATACCGGCCTGGAACAGCTGGTTTGGATCGTTGACGTCAATCACGGTGAATAGCGGCGCCGCGACTCTCGTTACCACCGGCTTGGGCGGTTCTTGCCCAACCCGCGTCACAATCTCCGGCGTGCTTACGAACCCAAGCCTCAACGGAGTCTACAACACCAATAGCTGCGATAGCGGATTGACGACAATTTACCTGACAACACCTTCGAGCGTGCCCAACTGGAGTTATACCTACGGCACAACGCATGAGCCCGCAATCGGAGTGACATCAGGCACGGTTACAAGCATCTCCGGTTACTCCGATGTGGGCGGCTCCGATTCTGTCGTCAGCCTCGGCCAATGGAAACAGAATGTGAACCAGAACATGAGCAAGGTGGCCACCGTAGTCGCCGGCACTCTGTTCCATGAGATCGGCCATACGCTTGGGTTGACCCACGGCGGGACCTACTACAACAGCACGACGCCGGGAAGCTACATTCCGACCTATGAAGTCAATTGCAAGCCGAACTACCAAAGCACGATGAACTATCTGTTCCAGCTGGATGGTGTGGGAACGAATGGCGCCATTACCTACTCGAACCAGACCTTAGAAGACCAAACTCAAACCCCCTTATCCTTTGCGACGTTGGGGAACGTGACTTCGCTGACCGATAGCTCCGGCGCCAGTGCGACTTATTCAACTTCCTCCTGGTACGAACCATACAATGCGGCGACGACAACGGCCAGCCCTGCCACTATGCATTGCGACGGCACTCCCCTGAATAATGCGAACGATTTGGCGGTTCGCGTGAATGGCACTGTTGATCCCCTCTCGCCGAATTGGGCTGACAGCCAGAACATTACCTTCGACGGCCCGGCGTATTCGACCCTGCATGGATACAACGACCTGACCAACCTCGACCTGCGTCAGGTGGGCGCCACCAGCGATGAGTTCGCCTCGCTGCAGAACTCGACTTCTTATGGCAGCGCGGGCGTCACCATTGGTGGGGGCGGCGGAGTCACCATTGGCGGTGGTGGCGGCGTTACCATCGGCGGCGGTGGCGGCGTCACCATCGGTGGTGGCGGCGGTGTCACCATCGGCGGCGGCGGCGGTGTCACCATTGGTGGTGGCGGCGGTGTCACCATCGGCGGCGGTGGCGGAGCCACAACCGAATTGGATTATGTAACTGCCAACGCAGTCGTCCGCCCCCCCACGTCACCTGGCTATACACCCTCGCCGGCAGGCGTCACCCCGGCCTACGTCATCGTCAGCTGGAATCCGCCGGCCTTCGGCGTCGTTGAGACCTACACCATCTATCGCAGTGTCAACGGCGCCCCCGCGGTCGCGGTCGGCAACGTGAGCGGGGTGAACGGAAATCCGCCGGGTACAACATGGACCGATTGGAATCCTGCTTCCGGAACCGTGGTCTACACCATCACGACCACCCTTCTTCCCGTGCCAATCGATCCCACGGAGCGCCAAAGTCCACCTTCGCCGCCGGCGGTGATGAAAACCGAGCAGACAATCTTGCTTTCCTTGCCGGGATCCGCCTCCATTGCAAGTTCGCCAGTCACCATCAGCGCGACCGCCTCCTCCGGGTTGCAGGTGAATTTTGTCGCAACCGGATCCTGCTCCATCGCCAGCCAGTCGATTGCCAGCGGGGTTTCCTCGGCCAGAGTGAACCTTAACGGCACGGGAAGCTGCAACATCACCGCGTCGCAATTGGGTTCGAGTTCCTACGACGCGGCCAGTCCCGTGTCAGGATCTTTCACAATCCAATCGGGCTCCAGCGGGCAATCGCAGACCATCAACTTTTCGCCATTGGCTAATATGCAGTATGGCGGGACGTTCACGCTGACCGCGACTTCCTCTTCCGGGCTGGGGGTCACTTTTGCGACTACTGGGCCATGCACTGCCGCCGGCGCCACGACCGGGGCCGGCAAATGCACGGTGACAGCCACGGCGCTGGGGAACAGCACCTATAACACTGCCGCCGCGGTCCAGTCGTTCACGGTTTACCAAGCAGTGCTTCGGGTGGTTGCGGCTAGCCCCACAATTCCGTATGGGCAGGCGATTCCGGCGCTGACTTACACTCTCACCGGCTATGTGGGCAATGATGCCAGCGCCAACCCTCCGGCGGTCAGTGGCGCACCGGTGCTGCTTACGACCGCTAAGCAAGGAAGCAGTCCGGGCACCTATCCTATTACCGTAACCACCGGCACGCTGGCCTCCGCGAATTACTCCTTCCTGTACGTGAACGGTACGCTGACAGTGGATCAGGCTCCGGCCATCACCAGTACGAATAATGCAACGTTCACTGTGGGCACAGCAGGCACGTTCAGCGTGACAACAACGGGCTACCCGGCGTCCACGATCACAGAGTCTGGGCCGCTTCCTAGCGGCGTGACTTTCGTCAACAATGCCAATGGCACCGGCACGCTGAGTGGGAAGGCGACCGTCAGCGGCATCTATCCCATCGCCTTCACGGCGTCGAATGGAGTGGGGGCAGCGGCGACGCAAAGCTTCACGCTCACATCGGAGACCACTGTCCCGGCGTCCAGCACCACGTGCAACGGCGTTTACATCGGAACCTTCAGCGGCAACATCTCGGTGTCAAGTGGACAGAATTGCATCTTCGAAAAAGGCGGCGTCACCGGGAATATTACGGAAACGGGCGGAAATAGCGCGTTCAGCAACGCCACAATCGGCGGCAACGTCCAGGTCAATGGAGGCACCTATTCGATCGGGCCCTCCACAACTATCAAAGGCAACCTTACGGTGCAAAGCATCCCCACGGGCTCCGCTCAGAATCACATTTGCGGGACGAGCATTGGGGGTAACCTGGTGCTTCAAAGTGTTGGAACAGCCGCCACCGTCGGTTCCGGAACGACCTTATGCTCGGCCAGCACGGTCGGTGGCGGCGTAACTCTGCAGACCAACAGCGCCGCCATCACATTGGACGGCGACACGATCAAGGGAAACCTGGTCGACCAGAGTAACTCGGCATCGACCACAATGTCCGGAAACATAGTCAGCGGGAGCGTGACGGATCAAGGCAACTCTGGACCATCCGTGATATCGCTGAATTCGATCACGGGCAGTCTCCTTGTCCAGAGCAACTCTGCTTCCTCCATCCTGACGCAGAATACGGTTGGCAGCAGCCTAACGGATCAGGGCAACACAGCCGCGACACAGGTGACCGGCAACAAGGTAACCGGCATCTTGCTCTGCCAAAGCAACACTTCTATTACGGGTAGCGGAGACACGGCCTCCAAACTGGAAGGCCAATGCGCGAGTTTCTAAAGTATCTTCGATTTGCATCCGCGGCATTGCCGCAACGTGCCGGGTGGCCTTTTCTTAAGGAGGAGGACGCCCGGTCGCCTGGTCTCTCAAAAAGAGGGGATCGAAACTGTTTACTGCCCGAGACGATGACGGATATCGGCAACCATGGGATCTTCTGACGACTGCCCGCGAATACCAAGGTAGCTCTTATAAAAGTCGGCGAAACCTTCGCTTTTCATCCCTTGCCGCACGCGCCCCTCGTAGTAGTACACGGGCGGGAAAGAGGCATAAGTCGGCACGTTGTCCAAAAACAATTCGATGGCTTCGCCTCTCCGCTTCATGCATTGATCGAACTCTGAGTCAGACTCAGTGAACGCTCCTGCTTCCAGGTACGCCCGGCCCAGATCGAAGTGGCCGATCCAGGTGTCAAGCAGGCTGTTTGCGGCTGCGATTTGCCGGACGGCTTCATTCGTGTCTTTCCGCTTCAGAGCGATCATGCCCGCCACGATCTTGCCGTAAGCCTGCGACTCGCTTGTCAGCGCGGAAGAGAGACTTGCCGCAAGCTTTTGAGCCTTGGCTGGCTCTCCGGCATCGATATAGGTGTTTGCAGCCAAAAACTCAATCTGGGTAGTTTGGCTATTCGCCAGCGCCTTGTCAATGTCGGAAACCGCTGCCGCATGCTTGCCCTGGACTTCCTCGATGTTTCCCAGCGCTGCGTACTTCCTTGCGGCATCATCGGCATTCTTTGACGCAACATCGGCAGCGGCTCCGTTTCTAAGCAGGGCCGCCGCTTCTGCATATTTGCCCTGATAGGCATCGAGATCAGCCAATCCGGCTGTAGCGGTAGAAGCCCCCGAGGCGCCGGACTTTTCCAACTGCAGGTATGACTCCGTTGCCTTATCGATTTGCCCCTGCCCAAGTTGAGCTTCGGCGAGCACCAAGAATCCCTGCGCGGCTGAGGGATTGATGGCGAGCCCGGCGCGCGCCTCTTTCTCGCCCGCGGCAAAATCTGCGGCAAAGGAACTGATAAATGACAGGTTGAGGCGCTGCGCAACCCCCTTGGGGACAATCGCAACTGCCTGCTGCGCCGCTTCCAATGCCTTCGGCGCGTTGCGCAACTGCGCATAACAGCTAGCAAGGTTCCACTGACCGACGCGATCGGCGGGAAAGTGAGTAATGAGCTGCGTGTATTCCTGAACGCAGTTCTGCCAGTCGCCTTTGATGAAATAGTACATGCCGCGGTTACGATAGCGATCCCGCTCGGTCATGCTGTCTACGTGTTCCATGGCCAGATTCATGTACTTTACTGCGTCCTCTGGCTTTCCCAGGTTCTGGGACATGGCCGCCATGCCGGTGTAGGCCCGTGCAAACTTCGGATCCAGTTCCGAAGCCTTCTTGAAGGAATTGAACGCATCCTGAAACTTACTTGCGAACTGTTCGTCAATAGCGAGGGCTTCCTGGTGAACAGCCTCAAGAGACGCGGCTTGAAAACCTCCACTGACCTGTTCGAACTGCACCGAGGCGGGCGTGGCATCGCCCAGGGCTTTGCGAATCGGCGCTGCCAGTTTGGGAAGGCTGCTCAGAATCTTCTCTTTATTGTTGACGGTGACGTCCGCCTTCGCGATCTCTTTGCCGCTGACTGCGTCCAGGGCAATCGCAGAAATATCGTATTCATCGCCTCGCAAACTGATCTCGCCCGTAATCACCGCATTCACCCCCTGGTTCACGGCGACTAGCCTCGCTGACTGCTCATCAAGTTTGTTCGAGGGAGTGGGCAGTTTCATGGCCAGCCTGCGCGCATCTCCGCGATTGAACACGTTGATGAAGCTGGCGCCCTCCAGCGCCACGCCCAGCATCGGTTCCAGGGTGCCGTCCAAAACCGGATCGCCGGTATGATTCTCAAAGTCGCCAATGAGTACAGAAACCGGGCCATGGGCTGCCGATTTCGCGTGCCGTTGCGTCCTGATTATCAACCATGAAACTCCGGCTGCTAGGAGGAAAATCAAGACGCCCGATATGGCGATCCGAGGCCAGGGCAATTCGCGCAGCCGGTTCATGCGCAGTTGAGCAGAGGAAGCGGA
The DNA here is from genome assembly GCA_963788435.1 of uncultured Acidobacteriota bacterium. Classification (GTDB taxonomy): domain Bacteria; phylum Acidobacteriota; class Terriglobia; order Terriglobales; family Acidobacteriaceae; genus Telmatobacter. Next base: position 11,372 of record CAWBIG010000141.1, read on the forward strand.
AATACGTGATTTGCCGCCCGTGTCTTGCCACGCACGAAGATCTTTGACCAGCTGATCCGCGCTCTGGTAGCGATTCGCCGGTTCTCTCTCCAGGCACTTGCTGACAATGTTGCTCAAAGAGCCCGGGATTTTCTTGTCGACCTCCACCAGAGGTATTGCGCGCTCTTTTGTGCGCATAATCAGGCTTGCGATGGCGCTTTCCGAGTGAAACGGCGTAACCCCGGCAAGCAATTCATACAGAATCAGCCCGACGGTGAACATATCGGAGCTGGCTTTCAGTTCAAGTCCCTGTGCCTGCTCCGGAGACATATACTCAATCGTGCCAAGCATCGCGCCGGTTCGAGTCATTCCATCGCTGCCAACTGTGCGAGCCAGCCCGAAGTCCATCACCACCACGCGGCCGGTCTTGTCGCGCATGATGTTTCCCGGCTTGAGATCGCGGTGGATGATCCCTTCACGATGCGCCGCAGCCAATCCGTTGGCCACCTGCGCCATGATGTCGACCGCTTCGGCGATGTCGAGTTTGCCGCGTTGCCTCAGAATCTCGTTGAGGTTCTGGCCCTCCAGGTACTCCATGGTGATGAACTTGGTGTTGCCTGTTTCACCAATATCGAAGATACGGATAACGTTGCGGTCCGTTACCTGGCGCGCCAGAATCAGCTCCTGCTTGAAGCGCTGCAGGATTTCGGGGTTGTTAACCAGTTCCGGCTTGATCACCTTGAGCGCAATTTCTCGCCCCAGTTCGATGTCTCGAGCCTTGTATACAGCGCCCATTCCGCCTTCGCCCAGCAAATGCAAAAGTTCATAACGGCCGCCAAGTAAATCGCCTATTTGGAATTCGCCCGCATTCGCTCGCGCATCGGAAGACCGTGGCAGAGGCTGTCGGCGGGACGGCATTCCGGGCGCAATCGCAGCGTCGGAATCCTGCGCCTCCGCTCGGAGATCGGCGAAGGTCGCGTCATGGCCTACCAGCGTTTGGTTGGGATCGAAGCGTGGTCCAGCATCCACGATCGTTGCTTCTTGATCATACTGAGGGGGCTGTTCTGGAGGACTCGAAACATCGCCCGACGAGCTCTCACCAGAAAACGGAGTTCCGACGCCTGGAGAACCTGGCGCTTTCGGCACAAACTTGTTCTCAGACTGCCTGGAATCAACCATGTTGCTTATCAGAGCCTGACGCTTGATGAAAGTGAACCCCCGAGGGGCAAGCGCCAGAGCGGCCACGTGTCCGAGATTATATACCTCGTGCATTGATTATTCCCGGCTATGTGGGGGCGCGTACTCATCCTGACCAACCCGATCTCGAACAACCTGCCGTGCAAGACAGTTTCGTGGCGCCGAAAAGCACGATACACTCTCCGTAATCGAACCGGCGTCACGTTCCCCCTTTCCCCCGTCGCAGGGCTCCTCACTCGCGAATTGGAGCGATGCATGAACCCGTGGGAATCGAACTTCACCCGAATCCGCGACAAAGTTGGAAACACTGAATCGATCTGTCTCCAATGCTTTGCCACGATCGCAAGAGTACGCAACATAGCCGACCTAGAGGAGCTCGAATTCGAGCACGTCTGCACCAACGAACAGCCGGAGGATTCCACTCCCCAGAGCGGCCCGCTGCCGGGAACGTAGCTGTGCAACGCTCCCTCCCTTTTTCGAATCACACCCCGGCGCGCGCCGAAGCATGCCCAATGTCGCGACGCCAAAAAACGGCTGCGAATTCGCATCGGCCATGGTCCTCGGCGGTTGAACAGTTCAGTGACTTCACGCACTCGATCAATTGAGAGCTTCTATCGACGGTCTGCAACTCTGGTATTGTGGCGCTCACTAAAGGGATGAACGATTGAAGAGCAAGTGTTTGCCGTAATTCGCGTGAATCGTCGAAGGTTCGTGGATTGATTTCGTGGGCACAATCGGTAAGCGCAGCATCGCCGTGTAACCTGTCGAGCGCCTCGTGGACAAATCGACAAATCTCGGATTTATGGAGTCTGCTTCCCCAAATTGGGGACTGAAGGTAGGAATCGATTGCTCCATTCCGCAAAAGCGCGTGAGGCGAAATCTCGACCCTAGCGATACGGACGGTTAAGCCAGCAATTCCGAATCTTCAACGGCTGCTACGGTCGAGGATGCGCTTTTCTTGGCGGACCTGTCCTCTGCATCTGCAATCCTGCGCCCAAGCACCTGCTTGATTCGGTTCGCGGATTCTTGGTCCAATCCCAGATGAGAACGCTCTTCCATTACATTGAGGATGTAACGAAGTTCCGAAGCGGTCGCGTACTGCGCATCGGTATACATATTGACTATTCTACTCCAGGCATGAAAACTGGCATGGCGCTGGAGTTGGCCCACCCGGAGAGCAGTCGAATTGCAAAGGCGGGAGCCGTTAGCTTCCTGCGTGAGTGGTGCTGCGTCCCACCCCCTGCTCCACGACCAATGCCGTGATAATGGTCGACGCAATCGTGAGGGAAAAGAGCGCCCATTGAGGATGAACCGGCCAGAGGATCTTGCCCAATCCAATGATCCAGCCACCCGTACCCACCGCAGTGCCGACTGCAGTGGCAACCCAGGTTGATTTTGCACTCATGGCTTGTGCCCTCCGATGCAATGTTGGTGAATCACATTGTCTCGCCCGTTTACGGATTCATAGCGGCTGATGTCTTGAGAATTCTCCGACTGTTCGTAATGCTCGTTCTCCTCTTTGTATCGGCGTCTGCACTCTGGGGAGGCGCCGTACTGGTCGTAAACGCCCACGGTAATCCCTGGGGAATCATGCCGCTGAGCCTGCTCGTACATTCGCCCTTCCACTCCTGGCTGATCCCGGGGATGATCCTGTTCGTCGCCAACGGATTGCTGGCGCTCTTTGTACTTTTGCTAACCCTGAGGCGCGGGCCGCGCTACGGACTGTGGTCCGCACTGCAAGGGTTTATGCTGCTAGGCTGGCTTGTCGTGGAATGTGCATATCTAAGAACGGTCATTTGGCCGCATTACTTCTATGGTTGGGTCCGGATGCGCGGTCGATCTGAGCTGTTCGCATGCGCGCTGCCATGTATCCTCCCAATATTGGCCGCCTTCAACTTCCGTCGAGCCATTGTTAGCGGCATCCTCGCACCATGCTGGAGGAAATCTTCGATGCACAAACTGCTCTGTGCAAGCCTCATCGTGCTCTTCACCGCCGCAGCCGTTGCCCACTCTGCTGGACGGAAATCAACGGCTGAGGCTAACAAAGCCGTGGTCAAGCGCGCCTTTGCCGCATTCAACGGTGGAGATCTCAAAACACTGAACGAGTTATTCGATCCCGATGGCCCATGGCATCTTCCGAATGGGAAGACCATCCCCCAGGGCGGGCCATTTACCGAGTTGGCCAAGTCCTGTCCGACGTGCGCCGCGCTTGAACAACGCAAGATCGTCATCGACGTCATCGTCGCTGAGAGCGACCTGGTCTCCGTTCGTTCCACCTGGAGCGGTCTCTACACCGGCACAACCCACGGCGTTTCTTTCCATCAGAAGCCTCTCACACTTGTTTACTTCAATATCTATCGCGTCTCTGGTGGCCGCATTCGTGAGAACTGGGCTGAATACGACCGTATGTCGATGGCCGAGCAACTCGGGTTTCAGGTCACGCCGCCGTTGAATCCCCAATAACCCAAGGTTGCCGATGTTCTTCGAGGCACACACCCGTCGCTTGCGTCGCTCGATCCGAGCTTAGAACTTAGCAAGCATGGGCGATGCCACTCGGTTCGCTTATGCCGCGACAGGTTGCAAGACTGCCGTACGTGTAACGGAGATGACGCTGATGTCGTCTTGCTGGCCGAACTGCTGGGCGGTTTCGGCGATGGTGGCAGCAGTTTGTGTGGAACGCAACAAATCGTGGATTCGATCGAAGCCGAAGAGCCGGCCGTTCTCGTCGGTGGCTTCGGCAATACCGTCTGACATGAGCATCAATTTGTCGCCGAGCCCGAGCTGGAAATGCATGACGGAGAACTCTGCAGCTTCGAGGATGCCCAGCGGTAGTGCGCCTTCCATCGGCAGGGATTGGCCGTTGAGATAAGGAGCCACGTGGCCTGCGTTGGCCAGAATGACCGCGCCATCTTCCGTAATGCGGAGGGCAACGCAGGTGGCCACTCCACGGCCGCAGAGACGGAAGTTCAGCGACTTGAGGATTTGCACCGGATCATGGGTGTGGCTGGACTCGGTGCGGATGGCTCCAACGGTAAGGGCGACCAGCATTCCCGCCTGCAGGCCCTTGCCGGCAATATCTCCGGCCACGATGAGCAGGCTGCCCTCTGCCTTGTTGGGAATGATCTGGAAGAAATCTCCCCCGACTTCCCGCGCGGGCCGGTACTCGCTTTCGATCTCGAGCCCAGGAAAGGAACTGCGCGCTTCGGGCACAATCACCCGCTGCACCTCCTGCGCCTGCTTCACATCCAGCGCCATCCGCCGCTGGCGCTCAAGGGATTGCCGCAATCGGCGAAGCATCAGTACGCCCAGAGCGGCGACGAGGAACAGTCCGCCTAGTGAGCTGATAAAGAACGTGATTCCGAACGGATGAAGGACGGATCCCGCTCCCAGCTCCGAGAGTTCAGGCCCGAAAAGGCCGTACACCATTGCCAGCGCGGCGGGGAGCACCAGCCAGCCCTCCTTGCCCTCCTTACGAATCCCCAGAGCGACGATCAGCAGCAGGAGAAGCAGCAGAGCCAACCGAACCACTAAACCGGCCGCCTCGAATGCTGACCAAACCGCACGGGGAAGGTAGCTGAAGGAGACCGCTGAGGCCATTGCAGCAGTAGCCATGCTCCCAATGGTCAACCCGAGGACCGTCTTTGGACCCCACGCAGGACTCTTCAACTGGTACCACACCCACCACACCATCGCCCACGCGCCCAGAAGAATGGGATATAGCACCGCGTAGATGAGTAGGAAAAAGACTCTCGCATCGAGCAGGTGAGTGAAATTCATCAAAGAAGTCAAAGCGTCGTCTGCCACGGTGATCATCAGGGCGCCGGCCACCCAAAGGTAGACCATGTCGGAACGGTCAAACAGCAACACGCTGGCTGCCAGCATGGCCAGCAGCAGGAACACCAACCCATCGACCAACGAGTAGATGTTTTCGACGGTGTATTCATACCAGTCCAGCTTGCTCTGCGCTTCCATGCTGCCGGCAGCCACCAGCAGCGGAGCGTAATGGAGCCCACCCGGAGCGATGGAATAGCTCATCCCCACGCGCCCCAGCCAGGCTCGATAAGCGAGCGTCACAATGCGCGTCGCCGCAACCGAACCATTTGCCGGCGCCTGCGCGAGCGGCAGTCGAAAGATATCTGGACGCGAAAAGTAAATGGCGAGGAGTTTCCCATGGCCGTCAAACTTGCCGAGGCTGCCGACCAGGTCCCCATCGGCAAAGAACTGGTAGGCGTCATCTGCCTGCATCGGCGCGTTGACGGCCAGTCGCTCGCCGGGTCTCTCTTCTACGGGCACGCGCAGCCGGTACCATGCCCAGCCCATGTAACCGGGATGGCCCTTTTTAGTCCAGCCTGGAACCCAGCGCGGGTCTCCATTCCATGGGTCGACAACACCAGGAACCGGAGTCAGATCCATCGTCTCCCACGTTGAATCGTAAAAGTTGGGCTCGGCCCAGAGGTACTGGCCGGTTTTGGGGTCGATGGGTGAGTCGCCGGTGTGGAACTTCCACGGGCCGTTGAGCGGAACCGCGGACTGGCCGAGCGTGACGGGCGCTCGATTCGGAGCTGCCACTGGCTGGCCGGAGGAGATGGCGCCGAGTCCGCAGAGTGCCAGAAAGACTAGCGGGAGACCGAATCGTCGAGCCATTCAAGAACCTCATCAGATGGGGAAAGCCGCTGCTGCCACTATACCCACCCGTGCGGTCAAGCGGAAAATTCTCAATCCTGATGCCCGGATTGAGGTTGCGGCTCATGGGAACCATTCAAGCGCCCAGATTCAGTTGACCGAAAAGAGAATAGTTCCTCCGCACGCAAGCGTTCTTCTGCATTCCGGGCGGCTGGTCCGCAAACGAAAGATCATCCCACCTTGTTGTTCTGCCCGGGAAGTCGGCATTCCGGAGAGAACCGGAGTTTCGGCTGTGTTGGCGTGCCGAAGAGCAACCACGGGTCCCTCGGGCCCCCGGCAGCGCCACCCCACTGCGTGGGGCCCCAAGCGTGCGGCCCTTCGGGATGACACGGTGACTGGCTGGCCGGTGGTGAGGGATTCGCGGTTGTTGGTGAATGGTGGGCAACTCTACTGGCATGGTCCGCCGCCTAAGCCCTCGAGGGTGTAAAGCAACGCCGCGCCGGTGCGGCTGGCGTTGCCACTTGGTTGATTGGCTTTGTACCCAACCCGCTCGCAGCCACAAACACTGCACCCGCTGAAATTCGGCCTTGTTGCGCGCTTCCTTCAACCCCTGTTGTAACCGCTCGAGCGTTCCTTCTGGAAAAGGTCGAGGTGGTCGCATTTCTCCCTCCGCGTAAAAATAATCGGAAGGAGTTTATATTAGTATCTTTATGAATGCAACTTTGTATTAGTTGCTGATTGCGACCAATTTCTACAGTCCTTGCCATTTGACTACTATTAAAATATCTAGTATGGAAAGATGGGCAAAAAACTGCGACAAGGTTTTGGAAAACAGGCCCGGACGGCTAAACGGACGGCGGCGGTTGGGCACTCCTTAATAATGATACAACCTGGTCGCTTGACCTGGAGATCGAGCGGAGGAAGCTCCAATAGCAAAGAACTCGACCAGCAAGCCGACAGAGAAGAACCGCGACGCAGAGGGTAAGGAGAGATGTTGAAGAGGGATTGGACGACCGGGGCGAAGCTCCTCCACCTTATGTGCCAGGGACGAAACCTCCGAGTTTGAGAAGTGTGGAGAGGGAGACGAGGCCGAGCTCTGAGCTCGCCGGAGGAGAAATTGTGGAGCTGCGGCGGATGAGTGGGGACGTTGAGCATCCACCTGGCTACAACGAGCATTCTGTACCTGGGGGTGCTGCTGGGGTTACGAGACCGGATATCGCTGTTGTGGCTTCAGAGAGGTTCTCGTCTACTAGGAGACTTCTAAGCCATACGGGGAGCTTGTCTGAGCAGGATGGTACTGTGGTGAGGTAACAGGGTTTGGGAGTGGCGTTGAAAACTCAAAATTGTAGTGGTACATAGGAGTGCTGGGATTGTATGATAGCGGAAAATGTCTGAATATAGTGTCTCGATGCCAAGGTTTTGATGAAAGAAATTTTCGATCCTATATCCTAACGTGTTGATCTCGTGCCTCAGTCGAATCTCATCGTCATCTCCGCTGGCTTGTTCCCAAGTATTTCATCAATTTCCAGCAATACGTAACCTTCTTGTCCTCTTCTTCAGCTTCAGAGTACGTATTGCTAAAGACATTCAGAGAATGCCGGATGCGGATGTGGCGCGCGTGACAAAGAAAAAATCAAGCGGGGGAAGGGTGAAGGAAGCATTCTGAAGGATCAGGTGTTCCCGGCGATGTCGATCACGCTGTTTGTGGCGCAGGCGAAGTGAGGTTCATGGGAATCCCATCCTAAACGTTCCGCAGTCGCGAACGTTTAGGATGGGACAACAGCCGCCTGATTTCTGTGCTGAGTTGAACCCCGCCCCCACCCAAGCAAAGCTTGGATGCGGCGCTTGCCTTTTCACTCTCACGCCATGGCTTCGCGGCCCATTGGTTCGAAGACGAGTGAGTTCGTTGCGGTCTGCGTCGATGCGCACGTGCGCGCCATGCAGGATTTCGCCATTGAGAATCTTGATGGCGAGCGGGTCCTGCACCATGCGTTGCAGCGCGCGCTTGAGCGGACGCGCACCGTAAGCCGCATCCGAACCCGCAGCCAGAATGAGCTGACGGGCCGACTCGGTGAGCTCGATCGAGATGGCGCGATCTTCAAGCAGCTTGCGCAGGTCGTTGAGCCGCATGTCGAGAATCTGGCTCAACTGGGCATGGCCGAGCGGTTTGTAGATGACGATGTCATCGACACGGTTCAGGAACTCCGGCCGGAAATGCTCGCGCAAGACGCGCATTACGCTCTCGCGCGCGATGTCGATGTCGTGCTCGGTTTTGAGCACATCCGCGGAGAGCATCGCTGGGCCCAGGTTCGAGATTCATGATGA
>CAWBIG010000142.1:0-7326 GCA_963788435.1 uncultured Acidobacteriota bacterium
TACGGCGTTCTCGGAGTGGACGTGCTGGACCAATTGCGGAGCTACAAGTTTGATTACCGGACCATGCGGTTCAGCGTGGGCAAGGACTAGACGGATTCAGATTTCAATTTGCAGGCGCTGGCGCAACTCGCGCCGGCCGCGTGGGGTGATGGCCAAGGCGCGGCTGTCGATTTCCTGCCGAACCCACTCGCGAGCCGCGAACACTCGAAGCAGTTCCGATCCGAGCGCGCCGGCCAAGTGCATGCGGCGCTCGCTCCAGTCCAGACAGCCATAAGCAAATCTGCGGCGCGCGGCGGCGGCGACATTCACGTCGACGCCTAACGCGGCGAGGCCGGTTTCTCCCTCGTGCATGAGCTCAAGGGCATTGTCGCCGGCTACGCTGGAGCGGACCCAGCGCAGACTGCGGAACCGATCGAGAAGCAGGATGGCGATCCTGCCGGCGAGGTGATCGTAACACCGTCGAGCAACGCGGTAGGGAACCGGAGTGGACGGCCGGAAATCCGCGCAGGGCGCTCCGGCCAGCACGCTGATCCCTTCCAGCACGCGCGCCACCCGCGCCGACGTAAGCACGTAGTAGCGATGTTTTCCCTGCGCCTGCACCGCGACCAGGTTCTCGGCCTTGAGCCGGCTAAGATGCGCACTGGCCGTTGGCGGCGCCACACCCGCAACGACAGCAAGCTCGGTGCTGGTTCGAGCCCGGCCATCGAGGAGGCAGAAGAGCATCCGGGCGCGAGCCGGCTCGCCGATAGCGGATGCGATGCGAGCGACTGCGGCATCGGATGACTCGACATTCATTGTTTTACGGTAACCGAAGTGTCCCGGCAGAGCAACCTGCATACTCATCTTCATGGGAGCCGGAGCACCATCGGATTTCATTTCGCGCCGCTCAATGCTGGGCGGTATGGTTACGCTGCCCGGTGCGCTGGCCGCCGGTTTGAAGCGCATGCAAGCTGCGGAGGAACGAACGCGTATGACCATCACATGCTTTATTCGCTACCAGATCGACCCGTTCCAATGGGACGCATTCAAGCATTATGCGGAAAACTGGGGCCGCATTATTCCTCGCTGTGGAGGAGATCTGGTGGGCTACTTTCTGCCAGCGGAAGGGACCAACGACATTGCCTGGGGCCTTATCGCGTTCCCCAGCCTTGCCGCTTACGAAGCCTACCGCGCGCGGCTGAGAGGCGATGCGGAGGCGATCGATAATTTCCGCATGGCGCAGCGTCTTCGCATTATCCTGCGGGAGGAGCGGACATTCGTAGAAGCAGTCGACGGAACCTTGAACCGCCCGTCGATTATGAAAGGGAGCGATTGACTGTAATGAGCTCACAAACGGAAAAGGCAGAGAGGTTCCGCGCACTGCATCAGCGCGGCCGGGCATTCATTCTGCCCAATCCGTGGAACCCGGGGACAGCGCGAATGCTAACGCAACTTGGCTTTGAAGCGCTGGCTACCACCAGCGCCGGATACGCGTTTTCGCAGGGCGTGCTGGATGGGGCGGTGGGACGGGAGGCGATGCTCAAGCACGTTGCGGAAATTATTGCTGCAACCGATTTGCCGCTAAGCGGAGATCTGGAGAACGGATACGGCGAAGCGCCGGAGGCTGTGGTGGAGACGATTCGCATGGCGGCAGCTCACGGGCTTGTCGGAGCTTCGATCGAGGACGCGAGCGGAGACGACACAGCGCCGATTTATGAGATTAGCCACGCCGCGGAGCGAATACGCGCGGCAGCAGAGGCGGCTCATTCGATGGCGTTCCCGTTCACGCTGTGCGCGCGGGCAGAAAACTTCATGCATGGGCGGCCCAACCTGAAAGACACTATCCAGCGGCTTCAGGCTTACCAGGAGGCGGGAGCCGATGTCTTATATGCACCGGGGCTCACGACGCGAGATGAGATTTCCGCAGTGGTTGGTTCCGTTGACCGGCCGGTGAATGTGCTGGTGGGCATACCGGGGCTCAGCTTGAGCCTGGAAGAGCTTTCGGAGCTGGGCGTAAGGCGGCTGAGCACCGGGAGCGCACTGGCGCGGGCGGCGCTGGGGGCATTTCTTTCCGCGGCGCGAGAGATGGCTGAGGGGGGCACATTCGGCTTTGTGCCCGATGCTGCCGCGGGTTCACGGGATGTGGTTGCGCTGCTTAAGGCCTTCGCGGCGTCGAAGCGGGAGACGCGACAATGAGAATCGGATCGCGGGGGGCGTCGGATGGCAATCCACAGTGGAGTACTGCGCGGGCCCGATCAGACAAGAGGTAATCGAACGGTGGCGCGGGCGCCGTCGGCGTTTTCCCGGTTGACCAGGCGGATCTCGCCGCCGTGGGCGCGGGCGATCTGCTGCGCCAGGGCCAGGCCGACGCCGCTTCCCCTGGGCTTGGTGGTGTAAAAAGGCACGAACAGGTTCTCAGTGTTGGCGATGCCAAGGCCGCTGTCGTCAATATTCACCCAGGCGGAGGAATCGGCAATCTTCCAGGTGACGCGGACGCGCTCGGAGTGATTTGCCAGGGTCGCATCCACGGCGTTGGCGAGAAGATTGATGAACATTTGCTCCAATTGGTCCGGATCAGCGTGCAGCGTGATGCCGGGCCCGAGCTCAAGCTCGATGGGCAGCCGCTGTTCCAGGAGGACCACGCGTTCCAGAAGCGAGGAGAGCTGAACCGATTTGAGATGTGGCGGAGGAAGCTGGGCCAGCAAGCGATAAGACTGCACAAAACGGTGCAGCGAATCGGCGCGGCTCTCCACCACGCCCAGGCCGCGGCGGAAATCGCGCAGGGTGTCGGCGTCGCCTTCCATTACGTCGACCCGGGCAAGGAGGCTGCCGGCGATCGACTTGATGGGAGCAAGCGAGTTGGACAGCTCATGGCCCAGCACGCGAATCAGCCGCTTCCATGCAGCCTGTTCCTCCTCCTGCAAGGGCAGGCTCACATCGGCCAGCAACAAGAGGATGTGCGGCGCTCCTTCCTGGCGGAACGAGGCCTTGCGCAGCAGCCAGCGCGTGGGCTTTTCCGCGAAGGAATGAATGCTCTGGTCGGGGGATTTGAGGAGGTCCTCGAGCCCGAGCTCGGTGGCGGAGTGGCCGTAGCAGCGCGCATATGGCCGTCCAAGCAGCTCAGTTCCCGCGGTGTTAACCAGCTGCAACACATTCTCCCTGTCGAAGGCGAAGAGCGGCGCGTGCATGACTTCGAGAATGCGGGCGAGAAGGGCGGTAGCCTCGAGCGAGCGAACGCGCTGGCGCTGCAGGAGGTCGGCCAGCGCATTCACTTCGCCGGCGAGCTCTCCCATGGGATCGCGCGTGCCGGCCCCGCGCGCTCGAAAGGAATAGTCGCCTTCGCGAAGGGAGGCAACAACGTTGGATAGAGTTTGCAGCGGCCGGACGAGACTCTCTACCAGGGCCGCGGCCATGAGCAAAAGATAGAGCAGCAGGCAGCAAGCGAGGAGAATTGCCGGAGCCGCTGTGATGTTTTCGCGATAAAGCAGGATGGCCGCGAACAGCAACGCGGGGAGCGACAGCCAGAAGCAGTAGCCCCAGGCGCGGCGCACGGCGGAGCGGGAACGGCGGCGGCCCGATTTTCGATCATAGACCATATTTTTCGATGCGCCGATACAGGGCGGCGCGGCTGAGCCCCAGCGCCTCCGAGGCCTGCGAAATGTTGCCGTCGCAGCGGCGCAGCACCTTGCGCACGAGGAGCGCCTCCACCTCGTCGATGCTCATATTGTCGAACGAGGGCGCCGGAGTTCGCCCGCTGGTGATGGCGAGATTGGAGGCGTCGATCTGGTCGCCGCGACACAGGAGGACGGCGCGCTCCACGGTGTGTTCCAGCTCTCGGACGTTGCCCGGCCAGGGATATTGCATCATCTGCTGCATGGCGGCGGGCGCGAAGCCGGCAACCTGCTTGCGATAGCGGGCGCGACTGCGGTTGAGAAAGTGCAGGGCCAGAAGGGGAATGTCTTCCCGGCGATCGCGCAGGGCGGGAAGATGGATCTCCACCGTATTCAGGCGGAAAAGGAGATCTTCGCGAAAATTGCCGGCCGCTATTTCCTCGTGCACCTGCGCATTGGTCGCCGACAACACGCGCACGTCCACACGCCGCGTCTGCGAAGAGCCCACACGCTCGAGTTCGCCCGTTTCCAGTACGCGCAGCAGCTTGGCTTGCTGGCGCAATGGAACGTTGGCGATCTCATCGAGAAACAACGTGCCGTTATTGGCAAGCTCGAATCGGCCGATGCGATCGGCGCGGGCGTCTGTGAAAGCGCCTTTGACGTGGCCGAAGATCTCGCTCTCGAACGTGCCCTCGGGCAATCCGCCGGCATTGACGGCAACCAGCGGCATGCGCGCGCGAGGCGATGCGGCGTGCAGGAGCTTGGCAACAATCTCCTTGCCGGTCCCATGCTCGCCGGTGATCAAAACGTTGGCGTCGGATGGTCCCACCTGGGCGATGAGTTCCAGCACCGAGCCCATGGCGGGCGCACCGGCGACGAACTCGGGCATGCCCTCGGCGCGCAACAACCGGTTTTCGAGCTCCAGTTGCCGGGCCCGGCGCAAGGCCTGGTGCAATTCGGCGTGCACCTTCACCAGGCTTACAAGGCGCTCGTTTTCCCAGGGCTTCTGGACAAAGTCGCGAGCGCCGCGCTTCATGCTTTCGACGGCAAGATCGATGTTGCCCCACGCGGTCATGACGATCACGGGCAATCGGGAGTCGATCTCCTGAATACGCGCAAGTAAGTCCAGCCCCTCCTGACCTGAGGTTGTGTCGCGAGTGTAATTCAGGTCGATGAGCAGCACATCGTATTCGCTCTGGCCCAGGGCTTCCAGAGCGAACTGGGGCGAACGCACGCTGTCCACATGGATTCCCTGCGGAGCGAGCAGCAGCTCCACGGCTTCAAGAATGTGCGGTTGATCGTCCGCCACCAGAACGCGGATTTTCGGTTCTTGCTTAGGGATGGCTATCCTCCGCTCCATCGTTTTCCCATCGAGTTATTTTACGGCGCGTGCGTCACGACGCCTGAACGTGCATCGTCGATCGACACACCCATCTGTTCCAGAGTTGTCCCGGTGGACTGGTCCAGTGCGACCTTGTCCTTCTCATACTGCGCCTGCGCGGCTACGAGCGCGGATTCCGCAAGGGCAAGCGCGTTTTGTGCCAGCAGCGTATCGTAGCCGGACTTGGCGCCGAGTTGCTGTTCCTGCTTGGTGATATCGAATGTGCGCTGCGCCAGATCGCGCGCCTTCTGCGCCGCATCCACGCGGGCCTGCGCCTGCTGCAGCGCAAACTGCGAGTTGCGCACATCAAAACGGATATTCTTCTTCTGCTCTTCGTAAGTGATCTGCTTCTGCCGGTATTCCAAGCCTGCGCGGAACTGGTCGGCCTTCGCAACGCGGTTGCGCAAATTGATCTGCAATTGTCATTCCAAACTGGTATTCCGGCGAGGAGTAATTGAAGGTGTTCTCAAGCATGCCGCCAAAGCCCGTGGGAAGATTGGAGGCACATTCGTCGGCGGGCAGATATTTGGTGCAGTTTGGATTGATGGGACCGGCAATCCCTGCTCCCTCATAAAAACCGTAGGCGTACAGCGTAGGCAACAACTCGCTGCGAATGCCTTTGAGGTTCGCTTGCTCCACCTCCATTGCGAGTTCGTCCTCGGCAACGTCGGGACGATTCTTCTCCGCTTCGGCGATCAGGTCGTCGGTTGACTTTGTGGCATTGGGATCGGCGGCGCCCTTTGTATCGAGAGGAATGACCGGCATTTCGTCGATAAGCGGATCGTCGGTCTTGGTAATGGCGTTCTTCATCTGAAGCTCATTGAGACGGAGGGTTGCGCGCGACACCGTGAGGTCGCCTTCGGCGGTCGCCACGGCCGACTCGTCGGTCATGACCTGCATGGCGGGAATCGCCTTGAGATCGAGTTGCTTTTGGTCGTCAGAAAGAGTATTTTGCGCGAAGGATAGCGAACGCTCTTTGAGTTGCTCGTCTTCATAGCCATTCACCAGATCCCAATAGATGTTCTCCACCTGGGTAACGGTCGCGATCACCTGTTGCTTGAAGGCGAGATCGTTGATCTGAAGGTTCTTCTTGGCGATATGAATGTAGTGCTCGTTGCTGGCCAGTCCGAAGCCCGCTAACAACTGCTGGGTGATCATAATCTGCAGATACGAGTTCAGCGCGGGATTGATGTTGTCATAGGGGATATTGTTGGCCAGCCGTTGCCCCAGATAACCGACTTGCACACCGGTACCTAATGCAAAGTTCTGCGAATAACCTGCCTGCGCCTGAATTGTGTTTTGCTCAAGAACTGGCACTCCGTACTGGAATGGATTTTCCTCGGTGAGAACCGTGTGATCGACGAAGCCCTTAAAATTGAGGAAGGGATCGAAGGAGGGAACCGTAGCGCCCTGGCCAAGCGTGGAACTAACAATGGCGGCGGGAAGCCTGGAAGCGACACGCAGCCCCTATTCGACGGTATCGGGCACAGAATACTGCTCTTCGACCTGGGCGGAGTGATCGCGACGTTCGGAATGGCCGGGATGGCGCTTGCAGTGACGGTCCGTCACACAGCGCAACTCTACCGGCAGGAGCCGTTGCGATGAACGAATTCATCCGCTGGTGCAAGTTCAACGTAGTGGGAGCCATGGGCATGGCGGTACAACTCGGATCACTGGCGCTCCTGAATCGAGTGACCGGGGGCCGGTATCTTTTGGCTACTGTTGTGGCGCTGGAGCTGACCCTTGTGCACAACTTCGTGTGGCACCTGCACTACACATGGCGAGACCGCCGCGACCGAAGCGCGCTGGCCCGTCAATTCCTGCGCTTTCATCTTTCGAATGGGCTGGTTTCAATGGCGGGAAACCTGGCATTGATGCCAGTTCTGGTGCACGGCGCACGCATTCCGGTTGTGGCATCGAATGCGATCGCGATTCTCTGCTGCTCGATCCTTAATTTCTGCCTGGGGAGCAACTGGACATTCGCTCCGCGGGTGGAGGCGCGACAAGGCTAATGCACGCAGGCATCGCGCCGATGAGTGAGATTGAAGGGGTGTCTTCAGGGATTCGGCGGGTGCAGCGCGGGAAGCAAATGCGATATTCTGCTTCGTCCTGAGGAATCCCGCCGTGACGAGCTCGATGTCGGATCATGCGACCTACAAGAATCCCGCGGTCCTGTCGCACCACGCGATGCGCAGGATGGTTGGGACCATCGCGCTGCTGCTGCCTTTTGTTCTCGCCGGTGGGGCGATTCTGCTCTCGCTTCTCGGACCCAGCCATGCTCTGCCCCACCCCTTGCTGCAACGATCGATCAGCGATTATCGCTACACCTCGATGAGGGATTGCCAGGTGGGAGGC
>CAWBIG010000143.1:0-4078 GCA_963788435.1 uncultured Acidobacteriota bacterium
TGCGGCGGTATGGAAGATAACTCCGGGAGAGTGAACGGTAAACACTTCGTCGAGCAGGGTGGCATCGCAGACATTGCCCAAAATGGGGGTCAGCGGTCCGGGAATACCGCCGGATGCCCATGCCTGCTGCAATTTGTAGAGCCGGCTCTCGGAAGTATCGAGCAGCAGCAGAGCGGGAGGCCCCAATTCCGCCAGGCGCTTGGCCAGCGCAGAGCCGATGGACCCGCCGGCTCCCGTGATCAGGACGGACTTGCGATAGAGCGCATCGAGGACCTCAACGGAAGGGGATGGCAGCCTGGGCCGCGCCAGGAAGCTTCGCCAATCGAGACTGCTTAACATCGGGACCACACAACGAGTATAGAATGGCGCGAATTTTGGTGTGGATTTGAATTACGAAGGGCCTTCGGGGATCCCGGCTACCTGCTCGCGGTCTTCATGCCGTCAGCAGCCGCGCCCCGTCGCTCAGCATCAGCAGCGTGTGCTCGTAGTGCGCGGAAAGGGACCGGTCGCGCGTGCATACCGTCCAGCCATCCTTCAGGGTTACGGTGCGCGATGTTCCTACCGCAATCATCGGCTCGATGGTGAACACCAGCCCTTCGCGCAGCACGTCGGCAAAGCGCGGATCGAATTGGTTGGGGATGGTCGGCTTTTCGTGGATGGTCCGGCCGATGCCGTGGCCGGTCAAATCGCGCACAACGGAGTATCCCGCTGCCGCCACCGTGCGCTGCACCTCGCGGCCAATTTCGAAGGCGCGTGCCCCGGGTTTAGCCGCGGAAGCGCCAGCCCAGAACGCGCGCCTGGCGCATTCCATCAACTGGCGGGCCTGGTTGCTCACCCATCCCACGGCCACCGTCTCGCAGGCGTCCGCCATGTAGCCGTTTACCTCTACCGTCACATCCAGCTTTACCAGGTCGCCTTTGGCCAGCTCCCGGCCTCCAGGCACGCCGTGCACAACCTCGTCGTTGACGCTGATGCAGCTATAACCGGGGAAGCTATACACCATCTTCGGCGCTGACCGCGCGCCCACTTCGCGCATGGTCTGGGCGCCGATCTCGTCCAGCTCGCGCGTGGAAATGCCCGGCTCGACCGCGGCCTTCATGCTATCGAGCACCGCCCGGGTGGCATGGCCCGCGCGCTCCATCCCGGCAAGATCTTCGTCGTTGTCGATGGACATGTGCTGCTGTCACCTGTTACTTGTGGCTGCCTCCGCTCGAGGCGCTCGAGCTCGACGAGGAAACGCTGATGGAGCCGCTGCTCGACGCCGTCGCCGTGCCTCCGTGCGAGGCGCCGCCGCCGCTGGCGCTGAAGCCGCCGCCATGGCTTGCGCCACTGCTGCTGCCATGGAACCCGCTGTTCGTAGCGCCAAATCCCGCCGATGCACTGCCCCCATGTCCGGCAAAGGCCGGCCCCGAACGACCTACGGGCATCGCGACTGCAACCGGGCGTCCTCCCTGAATCACCTGCCGCGTTGCCACAAAGCCCTGCTGCCGGTTGAAGCTCAGAGGAATGCCCGCGCGCGCCTGGCCAGGCTTCGCGCCTTCGCTGCCCCTGAGCGAGTGCGCCACCATTTGCGGCGCCTCCGCCCTTGCCAGCTTGGGCTCTTCCATGTTGCGGTACCCGCGCGGAGCTTCCTTCATCAGCTCTGCGGGGTGCGAGCCGTCAAACTTCACCGGCGTCACCTTAAAGCCCTGCTTGCCTTTTCCCGGCACAAATCCGAATCCGCGGTTCAACGGCAGTTGGCCCTTCACATCGCGCGGATTCAGGGGAACGGCGGCCACAGTGCGCCCTACGCGCACCCACCGCACCGGCGCATGATGATGGATCCGGCGTCCCACCACCCACGCATAACGCCCGTTCTGCTGCGGCATCCAGTAGCCGGCGTGGCACACCGCCCAAGCGTACGGATTCATCATTCCCCATCCACCAGCCATACCCCCATACATGCCTCCGTACATTCCCTGGTAAGCCACGTCCGCCGGCATCGGCGTGGCCGGCTGGAACGTCATGAATCCCGGGTAGAAGTCGTATCCCATCGCCCACGGCATGCAGGGAAATCCCATATCCATTCCCCATGCATCCGGAATGCCTACGCCGCCGCCGCCCGTGGTCCCTCCGCCGTTCGAGACCAGCGATTTCTGCGGCGTCGGCTCCCAGCACTTTCCGTACGGCTGGCAATCGTAAAAGGCGCCCTTGCCTTTCAGCTGCGCCAGCCCGGGAACCGGCCTTTCCAGCCCCGCCTCCTGCATCACCTGTTGCGTGTCCGCGCTTCGCGGCGTGTAGCGATCCGCTACCCAGGCATCGAAGGCTTTCAAATCCAGCGTCTGATCCGGCGCCGCCGCCGCCATCTTGTGTCCTTCCTCAAACAGGAATGTCTTGTCCGCCGACACTTGTTGAAGATTGCCGGTTCCCGCAATGTCCAGCGTGCCCGGCGTAAGCGGAGTCAACGCGGTCCCATCCAGATAGCTGGTGACGCGCATGTTCGCCTTTTGCGGATAGCGCGTGAGCAACTCGTTCGTCGGTGTATGCAGAACGAACGTCTCGCCCGGCATCAGCGAGTCCAGATGCATGGTCACCGCGCCGCTGACCAGCGCCAGCTCCGTGTGGGGAACGCCGCTGGTCGAGTGCAGATCTTCAAAGTTCAGCGCCGAGTTCTCCGCCACGTACACGGTGGAATCGTCCTCAAACTCAATTTCGGCGCGCCCGTCCTTGCCGGTCACCAGGTTGTCGCCCTCTTGCAGCGGCAGGTTCATCACCGCCGTTTCCCAGGTCGCGCCCTTGCCGTCCACCCTCGTTCTTGCTGGCGCGGGCAATGCGCACATCGCCCTCCAGGTAGCTGATGCGCACAATCTCCGGATAGCTCAGTTCCGGCTGCGTCTTGCCCAGAATGAACAGGGCGCCTTCCTTCAGCCGCTCCGACGAGTCGCCCTGCACGATTTCTTCAATCTGCGCCCTGGCCCGCGTCGGGATCCTTCTGCATCAGCGCCGCCAGCGCCAGCAGCTTCAGCTCGTCGCTCTGCTGCTGCTCCGGCTGCACCGGCTGGCCGCTTCTTCGCCCCCAACTCGATCTCCAGCGCCCCGCAGTCGTCGATCCACGTGCTGCCCACATACTGGCTGCGCAACGCCGCGCAGTTCTCCAGCACTTTGCTTGAATCGCCCATCTTGCTCTCCGCATACGCCTTCCAGTAGAGCGCGCCCGCCGCATGCGCCCCTTTTGCCTCCGCCACCTTGTCGAAGATTTTCACCGCGTCCGCCCAGCGGCTCTCGCGGATGGCTTTGGTCCCGTCTAGCATACTGCTGCGCGTCTGGCGCATCGAAACTGGTCGCCGCGTCTACAAATCCCTGGCCCGCCACGCCGTTGGGCAGCAGCGCCTGCGCGCGCGCCAGAGCCGGCCCGAGCGCGCCCAGCGCCGCCAGCGCCATCGTCAAAACCCGCATTCCTCGTCCTCATGCCGCGCCTCCATTCCCAACCACTCGCACCGCCGTCTCCCGATACGGGTTCTTCGATCGCAGCACCCGCACCTCGAACAGCAGCCCCTCATTCGTCATTTCGCTTCTGCAGCCGCTCCAGCGAGGCCGCGTTCAGCCCGCCGGGCTCGTTTGCCATCTCCGTCAGCAGCTTGTCCAGCTTGTCCAGCGCCTGGGCCAGGGCCTCGTCGCCAGACTTGTCCGCGTCTTCGCGGAAAACATGATTCGCCGCCAGCAATCCCCGCGCTTCGTCGCGCAGCGGTTTCACCAGCTCCTGGTTATCGGCGTCCGCGTGCTTCAACTCCACCAGCAGCCGCTCTGAGCGGTCCAGATGGTCGCCCAGAATAACAACCACCACCCTGGGTTTCTCCGGCGCGGCCAACTTCCGCTGCGCTTCCCGCGCCGCCTCCCGCTTCAGATGCTGCTGATGCTCCCACACCGTGCCCACATAAAATGCCGCCGTAACCAGCACCGCGCACCCGGCCGCATAGCTCAGCCCCATCCACAACCACGGCCGCCATCTCCCGGCCGGCCGCAGAACCCGGTCCGGCAACTCCGCCGCAACGGGCAACTCCGCCGCAACCCTCTGCCACATTCGCTCGCCGTAGCCTTT
>CAWBIG010000144.1:0-3405 GCA_963788435.1 uncultured Acidobacteriota bacterium
CACAAACAGAGTGGTGCTGGGTGGACAGTCGAAAGAGTGCCGAAGGCAATCAAGCTCAACGCGTCCTTCCGGTGACAAGCGCTCACTGAAATCGCCCGTTTTCGCCGCACCTGAGACGTGGCTCCGACCCGATTCCGCGGTGCTTCTCATCGCATTTTCTCCGTCGGCTTTGAAGTGTTCCGCGAGGACTCTATATGTCACGTGCGCTCGTTCTTGAGCAGATGGATCGGCGGCCTTTCCTCTTGCTCGCATAGCTGCGCTATCGCGTGCGCATTTACTCGTTTGGTCAAAAGCGCTCCAATGACCTCGAGGAAATCGTCCCGGTCGTTGCGGAGGGTCGCGTCCGCAAAACTGTCGTCGTCGCAGCCAGAGGCCGTGACGCAAACCACCGGTGTCCGCGAGCCGGAAGTTCGAATCAAAAAAGTCAGCCTTTCCCGGCTCTCGACGGGAATGGAATGATCCAGAAGAATCAGATCGAAATCGCCGTCCCTTAATTGAACAATCGCATCTCTTATCGATCTCACAGAAGTGATCTGGTACCCAGCAAGTTGCCAGACTGACCCTTGACTTGCCAGAACTGACGGCTCCACTCCCACAGCGAGGACGACGACTAAGGGCATGAAGATCTCCGAATTTGGCAGACGTGCCCTGCGTGCCTTGAGAAAGAGCAGGGTTATCCACTTTTAAACTGATTCTTCGGCGGCGGTTGTCCTATATTGCTCAGCTTTCTTTTATTGTTGCTATCGCTGGGCTCGCCTGGCCAAACCCGCTAGTCTCCGAACCGCGCTGCTAACCGTGCCTTCGCCCTAGCCGCTTCTTCTTCGCGATTGCGCCTGGGCGCGGCGGTCTCCAGCGACTCCAGCAGCCGCGCCGAGGCCGCGGCAACCTCTTCCACCGCCCGCGCAAATGCCCCCTCATTTGCCTTTGACGGTTTCTGGAACCCGCTGATCTTCCTCACATACTGAAGTGACGCCTTCAGTATCTCCTCCTCCGTCACCGGCGGATCGAAGTTGAAAAGCATTTTGATATTCCGGCACATCCGAAACGCCCCCTTGTCCTATCCTCGATTACCGCATTCCCGTCCCTTTGTCCAATCCCCCTCGTTTCCCGTCTCAACGATTGCGCCATTTTCGCAGCAAAACGACCTCCGATCTGAAATCTGCCAATAGTTACAGTTTGTGGAAATCGTTGTAATACTCTGACTAAAATTTAGAACAAAATTTTGTCAAAATCATCCTGGTTCTTTAGGGAGTAAGATGGCATCAGAGTGGGAGAAAAGGCCCGACGGTCGACCGCTGGGCCTTTTTCTTGCCCGCATTCCGAGCTTTTCATCCGAAATGGCACCCTCAGCCGGTTGGCGTCCGCAACCAGCCTGGGTCTGAATTGGGTGTACGCAAAGGAGCCGTCATGTCCGCCTTATTGCAGCGGAAAGTCAGCCTGGAAACACGCGTGCAATCTAGTGCAGTTTCAGCATGTAATTCCATGAATCCATTGGACATCGCCGTTTTTTTCTTTTACGCGTGCCTCGGCTTGCCCCGCCGCCACGGCCTCCGCGTCCCGGCCCGTCATTCCTGCGGTTCACCCATCGTCAAATTCAGTGCAATTTTTGCACCTATCCCGCAGAATCCGCTGGAGATCGCCGTTTTTATTTTGCGCGCTTTACCCCAGAATCGCTACGCCGTTGTCATCCACCGGCGGCTTCACCACCGGGGTCTCTTCTTTCTTTACGTAAGCAATCTTGCCCGCCTCGATTTCGTCCTGGGCGATCTTGCAAGCCTTGGATGAATGCGTCGGAACCAGCGCTGCAGAGCCGTTCTGCAATTGGCGGGCTCGCCGCGCCGCGACTAGAACCTTGCGGTAGTTCGAGTCAAACTCCGTCTCAATCTTCATCAGGATCCTCGCTAAAGTTCAACTGCTGCTGCTCCGGGGGACTGCCAATCCCAAACGCTTCCAGAACCGGCTTCAACCGCTCCTGCGAATTGGACTGGCGACAGGCCGCTGCAACTTCAAGCACACGGCGCGAGTTTAATGGGATCGTCTCGCTATTGCGGTAGTATCGCTCAGCCAGGACAATCGCTTCAAGCTGGGCTACCGCCCGGTCAAGAATGTCGTTGATGAGGATGTAGGTGTAATCGCGATAATTCTCTATTTCCTTGCTGGCCTCAGAGAGCCTCCGGTAGAGTTCGGACTCGTTCATCTGGCCCTCGGCGCGGAAGCGGTTGCGCAGGCGAGTGCGCAACGCCTTGGGGGTGGGCGGCAGAACGAAGATGCTGACCGCCTCGGGCATGGATTTGCGCACCTGCGCGGCTCCCTGCACGTCGATATCGAGGAGAAGGTCGTGGCCCTGGCGGCGAGCGTCTTCGAGCGACGACTTTGCGGTGCCGTAAAGATTGCTGAAGACTTCAGCGTGCTCCAGGAATGCGCCTTCCGCGATCATGGATTCGAACTGCTCGCGGGTGGTGAAGCGATACTCGCGGCCGTCTTCTTCAGACCCGCGCGGCGCGCGCGTGGTCCAGGAGATGGAGAAGTCGATGCCGGTGACCTGCTTGCGCAGCTCATTGACCAGCGTGCTTTTGCCGGAGCCCGAAGGCGCGGAGATGATGAAGAGGATTCCCGCCACGTTTTGTCTTTTCCTCGCTGTTGGCTGTTAGCTATTAGCTTTTAGCTGTTGCGGCAAATTGCCGTGGAGCTAAAAGCTAATAGCTTAGGGCTAAAAGATGCTTTCATTCGACGTTCTGAATCTGTTCGCGGGTTTTTTCGATTTCAGATTTCATAGCCAGTCCCAGCTCGGTGATGCGCGTGCCCTTGCCGGCCACGCCACCGGTTTTTGAAAGCAGTGTGTTGGCCTCCCGGTTCATCTCCTGGAGAAGAAAATCCAGCTTCTTGCCCACTTCTCCGCCGGCGGTGAGCAGCTCGCGGAAGTGGCCGATGTGTGTGGCCATGCGCGCCAGTTCTTCGGCAATGTCACTGCGGTCGACGAGCACAGCCACTTCCTCCAGAACTCGCTGGCGGGTGAAGTCCGCGCCGACCGCGGCCGTCAGCCGCTGCGTAAGGCGTTCCTGGTAACGCTGCTCCACTTCGGACCGCAACTCGGCGACGCCCTGCACGGCTTCCGCAAGCCGATCGAGCGAGGCGTGCAGGATCGTTTCCAGTGCTTCGCCTTCGCGGGCTCGCATGGTCTTCAACTGGCCGAGCAGCGGGCCCATCTCGCGGAGCACGCTCTCACTCAGCGCGGCCGGATCTTCGTCACTGCGATTGTCGGCCTGCAAAGCACCGGGCAGGCGAAGGATAGCGTTCAAGTCCGGCTGGCCGGTAAGCGCATGCTCTTCGCGCGCGGCGTGGAAAGCGGTGAGATAAGCCGCCATCAGATCGCGGTTGTATCCAGCCGCCTGCTGGCCGGTGCGC
>CAWBIG010000145.1:0-3476 GCA_963788435.1 uncultured Acidobacteriota bacterium
GAGCTGATGCTTACCAGTACGGCGAAGATCACCACGTGGATGAATCCCTTGAAGAACTGCCCGTTGTACATGGCGCCTACGCCTGGGATCAGTCCCAGGACGGCCGCGGCCGAGGGGTTGGGCGCACCCGGCGGCGGGGTGGCAAAGGGGATGAAAGGGTTGGGGACGCTCTGCCAGGCCGTGGCGCAGGGCTGGCACAGAATTTGCCCATTGGCCCCGGTTCGCACGCACTGCGCGCACAGTGCCCGACCGCAATTCTGGCAGAAGGCAGTTGCAGTTACCCCGCTGTGATTTACGCAATCCATACTGTGCTCCCTTCCACTTCCTCTTCCTTCGCGGAGCCGGAATGCGCTGGCTGATCGTGAAGTGATAACGACGACTCAAGTAAATCAGTGTTGAGAATGGCCGGGCTGACCGACTGTTGCGGCGGGCTTACTCGCGAGCCCCCGTCTTTATGATTCTTGTTGTTCTGCTGCGATTCTCCCGAGGGCTGCGTCTGCCGCGGCTGCTCCTGGGTCTCGGTGGATCGTTTCATCTCCCGCACCCGGGCCTGCACCTCGTACACCAGCCGGAGGTGGTCGTAATAGCGGACGATGGGCGTGGAAGCCATGCTGATGCGCCGCTGTACAAACGACCGCACCGCCGTCGGCTTCAGGTCCGACATGCGGATCTGGCTCAGCTTGACGCCGGTCAGGTTCAGGGTGAGGGCTATCGAGAAAAATGCCATGGCCGCGGTCATCATCAGCCGGGGCTCGGCAAAGCGGCGCACCGCCCCAAGGAACCCGGGTCTTTGCCACTTCGGGGTCACGAGTGCCAGGGGAACGCCGGCAACCGACGAGGTCCCGGTATCGGGCACCAGGCCGTAGCCCGCCGCCTGTCCCGGTCCGGTCTGGGCCAGGATCTTTTCGAGAAGCCCCTCCGGCAGTTCGGGCTCAGCGGATAAAAAATCCAGCCACTCCCGTCCCCGCCGCGCTTCCTCAAACAGAGCCGTGCACGCCGCGCAACCAGCCATGTGGCTGGAGAACGTGCTCTCGTCCTCTGTCCGAAGCGTCCCGTCCAGGGCGTCGGCCAAAAGCGTCTCCCATTGCCCGCAGGCGGGAGAACCCGGAATGTTAGTGCGCTCGGCCATTTACATCACCTCCCGTTTAGTACGTTCCAGCAGGCGCGCAAGTTCCGCTCTTCCCCTGCTGATGCGGGACTTAACTGTCCCCTCGGGTATGCCCAGAACCTGGGCGATCTCCTTGTAGTCCATATCCTGCAAGTCCCTCAGAATCACTGCTTCCCTCAGCTCCGGAGAGACGTGCGCCAGCGCCGCCTGCACCATCTTCTCCAGTTCCTTGCGCGCCGCCGCCTCGTGGGGCGAAGGCTCCCGCCCCACAAGCCGGTCCACCGGCCGCAATTCCTCTGCCTGATCCCACCCGTCGTCGAGCGAGCTGGTGGCCCGCTGGTTCCTGGTACGCCGGAAGTTATCCACCAGCAGGTTGCGGGTCATGGTCGTGATCCACACCTGCAGGCTGCCCCGCCCCATGTCGAAACTGGACAGGTTCGAATAGATTTTCAGGAACACATCCTGGGTAAGGTCCTCGGCGTCGGCGGACGATCCGGTAAACCGGTAGCAGAGCCCGAACACCCTTTTGTGATGCTCGCGGACAAGCTGGGCCCAGGCACCGGAATCACCGTCCATGCAGCGGCGCACGGTCTGGGACCAGTCCACTTCCAACGGCCTCACCTCCCCGCGCCTTTCGCTGCGCCCCGCGCCGACGCCTTCGCGTCCTGCTCCGGCATTGAATGCCTGGCCGGCCGGCCGGCGGGATGGAGCGAGAGCCGGTTTCGGCTCCGCCGGCTTCCGCCAGCCTAGTCCAGCCGCGTTCCAGGTCAATGTGCCCGCGCAATCCATATGCGGCTTATACGCAGACACATAGGGCGCGGTTCCGTGCCCGGGCGGGTCGCTGCCATTCTAACCCCACCGGCCGTCACCCTCCGTGTCCCGTCTCCTTCTTTCGCGCGCTCCCCCAACGACCTCGGGGTGCCCATGTCCCACCCGGCCCGGTTATTTAGATGTAATCTCCAAGCGAATACAAGCGCCCGAGGTCCAGCCGCTTCCCAAGCTCGTGACTCGTTGATCAGTTGTGTCGGCCTTTCCCATGCACCAAATCGGGATGGCAGTGCCGTTTATGAAATGGTGACATTTCGCACATGTTTCGCACAGCCTGAGGACAGCTCCATCGCTACACTGATCACAAATGCAAAGACGGCCAGATCCGATGGAAACCAAAATATCGAGCCCGACCAATATTCCTTTTATCTCCCTCTTCAGTGGTGGAATGGGCCTCGATTTGGGCATTGAGATGGCCGGCTTTGAGTCGGTGGCCTGCGTAGAAAACGACCGCGCGGCGGTGGATACAATTCTGACCAACCGTCCATCATTACCGGTACTCTCGAAGTCGGTAGCGGACGTCTCAGGCGATGAACTCCTGTCGGCCTCAGGCGTAGCGAATCGCGATTTGCCGCTCTTGGTAGGTGGGCCTCCCTGCCAGGCCTTCAGCGTCATCGGAAATCGCAAAGGACTCCAGGATGAACGTGGAATGCTCTTATTCGAGTATTTGCGCCTGGTTCGTGAGCTTCAGCCACACGTTTTCATCATGGAGAACGTGCGCGGCCTGCTTTCAATGACAACACGATCGCCAGAATCCGACCCTCAGAAGAACCCGAGGAAGAGAAGCGGCCTGGTGATTGATCTGCTATTCGACCGGTTCGCAAAACTGGGCTACAGAGTCGATTGCTTTGTGGTCAATGCCGCTAATTATGGTGCGCCGCAGATCCGTGAAAGGGTCGTGTTCATCGGAAACAGGCATGGGCTGGTTTCGACTTTTCCTGCGCCACACTTCAGCAACCGCCCAGAAGACGGCCTACCACCATTCCGAACACTCGGGGATGCGATCGGGGAAGGGTTTGTCGACCCATGCCCAGAAGTCATGGACTTCAGCCCCAGGAAATTGAGGTTTTTGTCCCTAGTACCGCCGGGAGGGAACTGGCGTAGTCTGCCGCTCGAAATACAAAAGGAATCGATGGGCAAGAGTTGGTATTTGAAAGGGGGACGAAGCGCCCACTGGCGAAAGCTATCCTTTGCGTTCCCTTCACCAACTGTGGTTACTATGCCGAATCATGCTGGTACCAGCATGTGCCATCCCGCTGAACTCCGGGCCATTTCGGTTGGAGAGGCAGCTGCAATCCAGGAGTTCCCACGGAACTGGAGGTTCGCGGGAACCACCTCCGAGAAGTTTCGGCAGATCGGCAATGCCGTCCCAGTCCGGTTGGGTAGGATAGCCGGCGAACAGGCAAGACGCCTCCTGTCAAGAATAGAGGCCGGTGAGAAGCCAGCGCAGGGCGCACCCCAAAATAGTACTGTTCATTTGAGGCCGCATGTGCGGACCCGTTCCTTCTGGAAGAATGGCGAGGTGTTCGCTGGTGATCAG
>CAWBIG010000146.1:0-31370 GCA_963788435.1 uncultured Acidobacteriota bacterium
TGACTTCCGCGCTGTAACTTTCGGATGCCTACGCTGACGGTAATCTCATCCCACTCCCTAAGTTCTTGTGCCGAGGGTGAATGAAAAGACGATGGGCAAGGTCATGGCTGCGGTGTCTTCATCCAGTACAACGACAGCAAGGTTCATTACGTCCCGAACTACTGCACCGAATGCGGCGAACCCTTCCCGTGGTAAGCAGTGCTCTTCAGGAACTCGGTAGGGTCACGGATGAGGCTAACGAGCTAACTCCCGGAGAAAGGAGCTCTCAAACGGGCGTACCCCGAGTTGACGAAGAATACGGCCAAGACACGCGGGGCGGCGGAGACATTAAAGGCTTATTTCAGAAGGCATCGACCCCTGCGATGGCTATTGTGCGAACAGTTCTTGTCAATGTGATGACAGCAATACGTAAAAGTCAGGCACCACCAAGTTCCACCACCATCAATGCCCCCGCTTTCATCTCCTTGATTACGACCGTCCGAATTGGTTGGTTCTCAAATTCTGAGATCAAGTTCTCGAGATTCCGCTTTACCCTTAATCGATGCGTAGGTACACTTGTTCAAGTCCGTTGAATCTTAAGTCCCGACAGCACTAACGGCTCTTGACCATCAGCAAGCCCAACGCCAGCGACTTGATAACTTATCAAAACGCTGCTTGCCGTCAATCACAATAAACTTGCCTTTGGCTTTCGTGCCTTCTGCAAGAACAAGTTGTGGGATTGGCAAGCCAAGGAAAAGAGACTCAATGAATCGGCTTTTTCGATCATCCGTCCAAGCTTCTCTGCGCCGGTATACAACGGACGATCGATTGGTCCGATGGTGCCGCCGGGACCAGTAAAGGTACCGCCGACGGCAGCTGGATCCGGATGAGGCCTAGCTTGAATTGCGTCAGGCCCGAGCAGCGCCACACATCCGACCCGCCGGCCTGCCTGCTGGAACGTACCGCCGATGTAGGTGGTCGAGGGATAAAATCGGACAGGCCGTGATGTCGTTAAACCCGGCCCAACCAAGCGACGACGAGGGCAACGGTTTCGCAGCCGGACAAATTCGCATTGCAGGTTATCGAGCGCAATTGTGTAGTCGGTCGTTGTGCCGGTCCCCGCGCAGCGGGCCCGCCGTTGGCATAGCGGTTGATCGAGCGTCAGAACCGTCTCGGTGACGCGCTGACCGAGATAGGGAATGGTGTCGTAGGTGAATTCGCCGGTCGATGGGGCAGGAGATCCACGCCGTTGATGTAGCTCACAATCCGGCGCCCTCGTCGGCGCTGCACAGGAGCAGCAATCCGAAGTTTCGAGACTAGGCTCGGCTCGAAGCCGCCGGCCACCACCACAGCGGAGAAAAGCCCCGGATTCTTGATCGGTGGAGGGCCTTCATTCCAGCGGCGGGCGATCGAGGACGCCGTCGCGCGCACATCGGAGCGGCTCACTCGGTAAGCCATTATTTCACTTATCTTTTCAAGTGTTCTGTCATGTTCTACAATGCGTTCTTACGCCGCCGCTGACCTGCCGTCTCATAATGATCAGAAGACATTGAGCGAGGCGGCCATGCCGAACACGGCGCACATCTACAAGTCCAAGAACCGGCAACTACAACATCAGCTTCCATCACCCGATCGTCCGCGAAGGCACCATCGGAAAGAAAATCCATCGCAGTCTGAAGACCACGATTCTGAACGAGGCTACCGCGTCAGCGGCAGATGGAACGAGTCGCTCGCGATCGCGGACGAAAGCCCCTCGCGACTTCCGACCCGCAGCAATGCGGCCGCGGATGGCAAATACGCGCGCGTCGTCATTGACACCTTCTCACGATTGCATGACGCCGGAGCCGGTCGATTATCTCTCGATCCGAGAGCGGCTAATGCCTTTGCAGCGCCGCGATGCCAAGGGCGACAAGGTCCTCTGCGTGCTGTTCGTCGGCGCAACTGGGTTGGCAAAAGCCGCCTCATCCAGCATTTGCTCCAGACCACAAGCTATAACTCCCCCACGCGCGGCGCCGGACGAATCACCGTCTCCAACACCGAAGTGATTGTCGATGATGTGGATTACTCCGCTGCAATCACGTTCTTCACTGAAAATGAGATACGGCAAATCGTGAGGGAGAACATCGTTGAGGCCTGCGCGTTCGCGTACCAGCAGGGCGATGATAAGGCGAACATCGTGCTCAAGCTGCTCGTCGACACGGACAAGCGATTTCGCTTCAATTACGTTCTAGGCGGGTGGCCGCAGAAGATCGAAGCCTCCCACGAAGAAGAGAACGACGCGGACGAGCAGGAGGCTGACTTTGACCTGAGCGTCGCTTCCGCCGAACGATTGGACGAAGCCGGCGCATACCGCATTGATGAGGTTCTGTTGATAACCGAGGCAGCACTCGCCAGGGCTGGTGTCGAACTTCAGACGAATTCACCCCGGGACGAAGCGCAATCTACGACAACTGATGAGTACATCGCTCACGATGAGCTGAAGCTCTGACCGAAGAAATTGTTGACGAACTCGAACGCCGGCTCGTGCAGCAACAGGTCAGCGATCCTGGCCGGTCAGCCACGAGATTCCAGCGACGCGCGATAGAAAGGAGTTCTTTCGCAAGCTTCAACACTTCTACCATAAACAACCGAGCTCGATCCGGTGTGTTGGTAACGCCGCTGGTTCAAGCATCAGGGTGTGCGGTCGTCTCTCCCCCGGAGTGGGCAGCTAGCGCCTCGGGCCGATGGGTGTTTATCGATGGGCAGGGCGTCGGCCATGAGCAGGCATCATCGAATATCCAAAGGACGATCCCGGCCGAGGTGACGAAGAAGTATTCGGGTGCAGACCTTATCTGCCTTGTGGATCGGTCCATGCCGGCCATGACAGGAGATGCCCCAATCCTTTTGGAGGACCTCATAACGCGAGGGTTTCTCGATCGGCTTGCGATTGTCTTCACACACTTCGAGGCGGTCGAGGCACCGGACCTAAGCTGCTAGGGGGCGCATATCAAGGTTCTAAGAGGGTCTGAGCACTGCGATACAGGGCATCGATCTCCCTAAGGCGCAGAAGGTTCTGTTCGAACGCACCGCAGAGTCTGACAAAAGGCGTATTTTCTCTTCTGCTTCTATGCGAAGGAGATCAAAATCAAACTGACGCAAGGGGCCGTGAAAGAGCTCTGCGACCGCATCAAGAGCAGCGGCGCTCAAGTCACGCAGCGCCTCCAAAATTCCGTCCGCTATTCAACGAGTATCATTGTAGATGTCTTGCGCGTACAGATCGAGGAATACCGACGAAACTGGAGCGGCTCGTCACTGGCAGTCTTTAACTACAAAATTATGGAAGCGCTGACCAACTGGATCGGAAATGCATATAGCGACGGGTATCCGAAGCAAGGCCTTTATCCTATATACTCTTTCTCAGCGACTTGTATCAGCCGTATCGAAGGAATTGGGAGACTCCAAAGGCCGGGGTCCCGGCGAGCCCTAGCCGGAAGGAACAATCAAGGTCCTTAATGCGATCCTAATCAGGTGAGCGAGGACGTAGCATATGTATTTGAATGAAGCAAAAAAAAAAATAACAAATGGCCATCTCCATTTGTTTTTCACATCCACCTGTTACGTATTGTTTTCCACCTCCAGGCCTGCCTGCTTCACGCTGTAGCAGAGCTGATCGTGTTGCAGTGATTTGAGCTCATTTGATACCAGCGTTGGCGGCTTGCTCAGTTAGAATTAAATACTGTTATTAGGGGTGAGTGATGATTGGAAGCCACTTGCATAGACCTCGGCCACTGAGTGCTGCCTCACCGAACCGGTTACATTTAGCACTTGTGATGGTTTGATAGCACTTTTAATTTATGTGTTTGAATATTTACTGGGTGTTACTGCAGCACGATTATTATGACGTGAGCACAAACCACGTCGCCAGCGAGAGGATAGCATCGATGGTTTGAGCATACCCCCGTGGCCGGGGAGAATGGCGCCAGTCTCTTCAGCGCCCGCTCCGCGCTTGATCAGCGATTCGACCAGATCGCCAACGGCGGCGGCGAGATTCAGCGACGGTGTGAGGCAAAACCATAGAGGCCACACTGCCTTCCAGTCGAACAGTCGATCGCGTCGCTCGATGAGCCCCACACGAAGCAAGGACGAACTGATGGAGGAGTGTTGAAGAGAGCACTGGATCTGGAACTGGAGGACATGTTAGGGATGGCCCGAGACCTTGTTCAGTTTGAGCGCGTCTCAGCCACCTCAACAATCTCCCCACCAAGAAGCGAGATATCGCCCTCACCAAGAGCGAGACAGAATCAAACGAGGCTGCTGATGGCTTGTTATTGATACCAGCATTCCCACAGCAAGTGAGGAGGAAGCCAGCTTAGGCTGCTGCTTCATAGAGTTTTTGCTCATTTGTCTGCTTGATTGCATTGTTGAGAAATGAAGATGTGGAGGAGTCCCATCCCCAGAAAACTTCATCTGTATAAGCTGGCTCCTCAATATGCTTGTTAGAAATAAATATTCAAAGGAAGAAAAAGCAGATTGAGTGGCTCAAATATTGCAGGATTTGTTCTTCAAATTTGCATTGTCATCATCATCTTTGGATAACAATGTGATGTTATCTGATGAGGCATACACATACAAATTGTATGTATCATAGAGGTTTAGTGTTTACATGAAAAACCCATGAACTTATGGCAAGGCTCCAGGTATGAATGTGCCACATTGCACCATTTGATTACTGTTCAACATGATGTTCAATTATCAGATGATGGTTTATCAATTTTTGATATTTGGGTGCCACCTTCAAGATGATCCCTCCATGAGAAATTGGTCAAAGGGTTGAAGTCAGACAAAGTTCCTATAGCAGTTGCCAGAAGACATCGTTAATGACATTGCTGATGCTATAACCAGATTGTATTGTAAATCACGAGGAGAAATGGTATGAGGTTTTTAATCAGTGGAATATCAGTTATCTGTCTATTCATATAAAAACTAGTCAAGCAGCATATACACCACGCCAAGGCGTGTACGGTGCTGAGCGGAGATTGCGGATCTTTCACCCATTCTATTCTAGCCTCGAGCAGTTTCATATCCTCTTCATGCGGAGAAGTGAAGGGATGATGCGCGGCCATCCACTGCTTTTCACCCTCGTCCCATTCGAACATGGGGAAATTTGTGACCCAACAGGAAGTGGAACTCATTTGCCGTACTCGGCTGGTCTTCTTGGAAATGCCGTGGCGCTTTGTTTATTTTCGCGCCAAGGCGAGACGCAGGGAGCCGGCCGACGCGTAGATGGCCAGCTCTTGCGGGGTGCGGTTCCGCCATGCGCAGGCATGGCGGTTTGTGGACCGGACTGCGCAGAGCTTGCGACCAGAACGATTAGATCTTTCTCTTGGGCTCCGCATTTTTTTCAATGGCGGCCGCCGCTAGCAATACGTACGGTTAACGATGCCCACAGAGCCAACGCTTTATCGCTCATCTTCGAAATGTCTTAAAAAGCCGGATCATTGTCATTTAAGACATTCCAGTTTAGCCATAAGCTGGTTCTGTTCGCAAACTCTTCCCGCAGGAGGTCCACCAATGACTAAAGGAATCCGCATGGTTTCCGCTCTCATCGCGCTGTGCGTCGGGCTCGCCGCGATTGGCCACATCCACGAGGCAAATGCGCAATCCAGCTCTGCCCAGCTGCAAACCCTAAAGCCGCCGGCCAAGGGTGCGATCGCCATCGCTTTCATCATTTCCGATAACACTGCCCTGATCGATCTCGCCGGACCCTGGGAAGTATTTTCCGATACCATGCTCACTCACGATGGCCGGCCATGGCGCGGGGCCGTGGACGACATGGTCATGCCCTTCAACGTGTACACCGTTTCCGACTCGCAGAAGGCGATCTCGGCCGAGGGTCTTCAGATTGTTCCCAACTACACCTTCGAGAATGCTCCCAAACCCCAGGTGATCGTGGTTCCTGCGCAGGACGGCCGAACCGAGGCGCAGAAGAAATGGCTGCTGGAAAACGCGAAGACGGCGGACTTAACGATGTCGGTGTGCACGGGTGCCGCAATGCTCGCTGCCGATGGCCTGCTCGACCATCAAAGAGCAACTACTCACCACATGTTTTTGGAGGACTTCCAAAAAAAGTATCCGGGAGTCGAATTCGTCACGGGGCTGCGCTATGTCGATAACGGCAATGTTGCATCCGCGGGAGGGCTGAGTTCCGGAATCGATCTGGCCCTGCATGTGGTGGAACGGTATTACGGCAGCGAAGTTGCGCAAGGAACTGCCGACTTCATGGAATATAAAGGCGTGCTGTGGAAGAACCCGCAATACGGAACTGTCAAGAATGTCGCGGCTCAGTGAAGAACCTGAAATCCCAAACCTCAAACCGAAAGTGCACTGACCCGAGTCCGCAGCTTCAGCTTTCCGCTTACGACCTGCGGGACTCTAACCGCATTACCAGTCCATTGGAGCCATCGACTTCGATCCGTTCCCCGTCCCGAAGAGCTCCGAGAATCCCCGGTATGTTGGCTACAGCCGGAATCCCAAACTCCCGAGCCACAATAGAACCATGGCTCAGAAATCCTCCTGTCTCCACCACGATTGCTGCAGCCCGTTGTAGTAGCGGCGTCCAGCCAGGGTCCGTCGAGGGAGCGACCAAGACATCACCAAATTGCAGGCGCCCGGACTCGCCGGGATGGCGAAGAATCCTGGCTACGCCCACGGCGCTGCCGGGCGACACTCCCAAACCGCTCCACGTATCGCTCCCAGCAGCAGACGACGTCTGCGCCGAGGGCACAGTTATTCGGCCGTCCGGCTCTTCGGTAATAAGGTCCGGCGCGGTCTCTCGGAGCCATGATTCGCGCCGCACGATCCGATCCGTGGCCAGTTCCCGCGCTCCGTCGCCGTCCCAGTATCCGCGCAGCCAGCAAGTCACATCGCTGAACGCGAAGTGCATGACCTGCTCGGGCGCATCGAGTTTGCCCTCCGCCACAAGGCGCCGCCCAATCTCGAGCACGATGCGCCGCACCGGCAGCATCATACAGATCAATGCCGATTTCGCTGCCTCCCGGTCCGCCATCGCTGCGCGGTATCGTCGCACCAGCCAAAGCAATAGCGGTGCCCGCCAGCCGAATCGCCGTTTCAATTCCGCTTCCGCGGACCGGCGGCTTTCCGCGGCGTTTTCTCTGAGACCGGCTTTCTGCGGATTCGCGCGCAGGATTTCCAACTGTTCGAGAATCCAGGAGCGATCTTCTGCCCAACGCGGATTGAGAAACTCGCCTTCATGCGCCGTGTGATGGCCGAATTCTTCGATGAATTCCTCTATCGAGGCTTTGCCTTGCGCCACGTCGCACAGGCGATAGCCCGTCTCCGCGGAGGCTACTCCTCCTGCTCCGGTCTGCAGCCGCGCAATCAGGTCGGCATCTGGCAAGAGCGCATCGAGCGCCAGCCGCCATGGCCCCGGGCTGCTGTTAGCGAGCCCGGCCAGCTCTAAACGGCGCCGTTGCAGTTCTTCAATCTGCTCGAACCTGCATCTCAGATCGTCGCGTGAAGCCTGGCTCCGATCAACTTCCCGCAGTTGACGCTGGTACGCGAGGGCGCTCTTCAGAGCCGCCCGTCCCTTGCCTCGAAATGCCCAGAGCTGCCTGACCAGTCGCAATCTGGCGAGGCGCCTTCGCCGTCCCTCTTGACCACCAAGCGGATTTTTGGGAACCGGAATCTGCGGCTGCGACCCGCCGATTGCTTGAACCGTATCCGCCGGCAAGATTCCGAAGGCGTCGTAAAATGCCCATTGCATTCCAGTGAGATCGAAATATGCGCGACCATGAAAGCGCCGAATCAGTTCCATTCCCGGTGGAATTTCGTATTTCGCCGCTCGTTGCGCCGAGTAGAGCGCTTCCGAAATCCCATTGCACAGCGAACTCCATGAGAGTTCGGATGGCACTCCCGGGAGGTTGTCTTTCAGATTGGCAGTCGACCAATAGCAAGCGAGTGAGGCCGTCGCGGACCATCCCGCGCGGGGTAAGACTGTTACCGGCCGCGCTTGCAGGATCCAAATGCGCTCCCCGTCGTATGCCCATTCGACATCCTGGGGATTCCGGCCCTCACCCAGAGCCCATTGCACGCGCTCCACAATGTGAACGAGTTCCTGCTCGCGATCTGACGGGAGCAACGTGCCAGGCGTCGGACCACTTTCCCTCACCAGCCCAGCCGTCGTCCTGCGCCAGCTCATTCGCACCGGATTGACCGCTCCCTGCGCCAGCCTGTCCCCCAGACCTTCCGCGGCGTCGATGAGGATCAGGTCGCGCCTTCCATTGGCGGGATCGCAGGAGAATGCCACGCCCGCGCAGAGTGCGTCCACCATCTCGCAGATGACCACCGCGCAGCGTACCTCTTCGTCGGCGAAGCCCATTCGTCGACGGTAGCTTTGGGCCTCGGGCGTCGTAAGTGAGTCGATACATCCCTGGGCCGCACGCTCCACATCCGCGCGGCCACGCACATTGAGATAGCTCCGATGAATGCCCGCAAACGAAGCCCGCGAAGAGTCTTCCGCCGTCGCACTGGACCGAACCGCAACTCTGGTGTTTTCCAGTCCCAATTGCTCAAGGTCCGGACCGATCGCCGAGATCCATGCGCCTGCCGGCAGAACTCCGCCGTGCGGTACGCCAAAGCCGTAGCGAGCCAGCCGGGCAAGGTTGTATCCTTTGCCCCCACAGACAGAAGGACCCGCCTCGTACGCCTCGTACCAGTTCAGAAGAGATGTCATTGCCGATCAGATTACGTCCCTGATTCTACCTGTCGTTGAAGGGAGGACAGCCGCAGGGAACTGTCGGCGGATATTCAGCATTGCGGATAACAACGCCGAAGAACAACCGCGGGTCCTTCGCGTTGCTGCGAAATGCAGGTCCCCTTCGGCAAGGTCAGGGCAGGCCTTCGACTCCGTTTCGCGCATGAAGCCGCGCGAAACTCCGCTCAGGATGACGGCGCGACGGGGTGTGGGGTTCGGTTGAGATGTACGGATCAGCGGCGGGCGGGCAGGGGTTTCTGCATGGGGACGACCTGGACGGTGACGTCGCGGACCTCGCTCAAAAAGCGGTTCAAGACGGAGCCGCGGAAGAGGATGTCGAAACGGGAGCGGGCGGGCTGGCCGAAGACGACGTGGGTGATGCTCTCCTGCTGGGCGAAGCGGACCAGGGCGTCAGAGACGTTTTTGTCGACTAGGTTGACGACCTTGGCGCCGAGATCGCGGGCCATGCGCTGGTACTCTTCCAGGCGCTGATGGGCTTCGGGGTCGCCATGGCCTTTGTCATCGTCGGGGCGGGTGACATAGACGGCGTACCAGTTGGATGCCAGGCGGCCGGCGATACGCGAGCCTACGCGGATCAGACGCTCAGTGCCGGGGCGGGTGCTGAGGCAGACCATGACTTTCTCAGGCGGGGCGGCCTGTTCCAGGCCCTGAGCACGGCGGAATTCCGACTCGCGGGCGCTGACCTGCTCGGCAGTGGTGCGCAGGGAAAGCTCGCGCAGCAGGTTCAGGTTGCCGATGCGGAAGAAGTTGGCCAGCGACTGCTCCACCTTTTCCGGCGCGTAGATTTTGCCCTGGCGAAGGCGATTGCGGAGCTCGTTTACGGTCACGTCCACGTTGACCACTTCATCGGCGCGCTTGAAGAAGTTGTCGGGTACGGTTTCGCGGATGACGGTGTTGGCGGAGCGGTTGACGGCGTCGTTCAGCGTTTCAAGGTGCTGGATGTTGACGGCGGTCAAGACGTTGATGCCGGCCTCGAGAATCTCCAGCACATCCTCGTATCGTTTTCGATTTTTGCTGCCGGGGACGTTGGTGTGGGCGAGTTCGTCCACCACCACAGTGTGGGGATGGCGGGCGATAATGGCGTCCACGTCCATCTCCTTCAGCTCGACGCCGCGATAGGGGATGACGCGCTGGGGAATGATTTCGAGATCGCGAATGCGGGCGGCGGTTTCCTGGCGCCCGTGGGGTTCCACAAGTCCGATGACGACGTCGATGCCCTGCTGATGCTTCATGTTGAAGGCATCGTTGATCATGGTGTAGGTTTTGCCCACGCCGGGCGCGGCGCCAATGTAAATGCGCAGGCGGCCCTGATCCTCGCGGCGTTCGAGCTTCAATTCCGCCATGGCTCAGCCGACCTCCACGGGATGGCGATCGGAAACTACGGTGGCCACGGGAAGGGTGAAGCGAAATGTGGTGCCGTGACCGATACGGCTCTCGACGGCGATCTGGCCGCCGAGGGACTCGACCAGGCGGCGCACCAGGGCGAGTCCAAGCCCCGTGCCCTGGTCAGAGTAGTTGGCAAACCGGTTGAAGATGGTGCTGAGGCGGTCGGCCTCAATGCCGCGGCCGGTGTCGCGAACGGTGAACTGGACGAAGTTTTTCATTTCTTCGGCGGCGAGCAGGATCTCGCCTTCCTCAGGGGTATAACGGATGGCATTCGATAGCAGGTTGTCGAGAATGGAGCGGGCGGCGCGGCGATCGGCGCGGACGAAGGAGAGGTCCGCGTAGGCCTTGATTTCGATGCGGATGCGTTTTTCGGCAGCCTGATCGGCGAAGCGGTCCTCGGCCTCGCGCAGAAGCGTGAGCGGCAGGAGGTTCTCCAGCTTGAGCTCGCGCTTGCCGGTGTCGATCTCGGCGACTTCAATGAGGTCGGCCATCAGGTCGTCCAGCTTTTGCGAATCCTCCACCGCGGAGGAGATGAGTTCCGACTGCAGCGGGCTGAGTTCGCCGGCGTAGCCGTGGCAAAGGGCGTAGAGCCCGCGGCGGACTTGAACGAGCGGATCGCGCAACCGGCGGCTGGCGACGGCGATGAACTGGGTCTTGAAGCGGTCAGTGGCCTGGAGCGAGGTGACATCTTCAAGAGTGGTGACGGCGCCCAGCAATCGGCCATCGGAATCGCGCATGGGGGTGGTGCGCAGGCGATAGCTGCGGTCGGCGTTGCCAAAGCGCATGGGAAGCAGGGCGGCCTCGCCTTCGCCGGCCACGGCTTTCTGCATCGCCATGGCGTCGCGGATGGCGGAGAGGATTTTGGCCCCGCCGGGAGTATTGGTGAGGGCCAT
The DNA here is from genome assembly GCA_963788435.1 of uncultured Acidobacteriota bacterium. Lineage (GTDB taxonomy): Bacteria > Acidobacteriota > Terriglobia > Terriglobales > Acidobacteriaceae > Telmatobacter. The sequence goes on from CAWBIG010000146.1 coordinate 11,032, forward strand.
GCGGTCAGTGGCGCTCTGGCCCAGGAGTTCCGCTGCGGCCTGGTTCAACTTGAGGATGTGGCCCTTGGCGTCGGTAACGATGATGGGCTCAAAGAGGGACTGGAGAACTGCGTCAGAGAGCTGAAACTCCATCTGGCGGCGTCCGGCTTCCGATTCGCGCAGGTCGCGCAGATGGACGGCAACGCGGTTCAGCTCGGCGGCGATGACGCCAAAGCTGTCGCGGCTGGTCCAGGCGGAGCGGTGCTCCAGGTTGCCCTCCGCGATCCGGCGCGTATCGCGTGCCAGGCTGCGAATGGGCCAGAGGACAGCGATGACGGTAATGGCGGCGACGATGATCGCCGCGACCCCCAGGGCCAGGGCCAGGGAAGGGTGACCGGCGGCATTGAGCGGACGGCGCGCCGCCACAGCGAGCCAGACGGTGAGGCCTGCAAGTACCGCACATCCGAGCACCAGCCGCTGAGTTAGATTAACCATGCAGCCGCCTCCAGGACGGCGATGGATCGGGTTTCGAGGGAATGGTGTTCATTGTGGAATATACGACAGCGGGCAGGAATCGGTGTCCCACGGCTGCGCCGCTCCATGGCCCTGATTCTCGTTGCAACCCGGCGCCGGGATGTTTGCGGAGCCTACTCACACTGTACAATCAAATGGGTATGCGACGCTGAAGGCAGCGCGTGACCGTGGTTCTGAGTCTGGGTGGGGAGTCGCTTAGAAGTGAGATTCAGAGGGAAGGAAATTCTCGGGCTCGGTGCGCTTGCCGCTGCCGCCTTTGTCATTCACGGCTATCATCCTTTCTCAGAGGACGCCGAGACGTATCTGCCAGGAATTGAAAAGGTCCTGCACCCGCATCTTTTCCCTGTCGGCACGGAATACTTCCGGCTCCACGCCGATCTGACGCTGTTTCCACAACTCATTGCCGGAACGGTGCGGCTGTTTCACGTGCCGTTGCCGTGGGCTCTCCTGTTTTGGCAGGCGGCCAGCTTCTTCCTTTTCCTGCTGGCGTGCTGGAAGCTGATGTGCCATGTTTTCAGCGATCGCCGGGCCTGCTGGGCTGGGGTGGCGCTGGTGGCGGCGCTATTCACCATGCCGGTGGCGGGCACGGCGCTCTACCTGATGGATCCGTTCCTGAATCCCCGCAACATCATCGCGTTCGCGCAGGTGTTCGCGGTGCTGAAGGTGATGGAGCGGAAATACGTTCAGGCAGTGCTGTTTCTGGTTTTCGCCGCCTCCATCCATCCCCTGATGGCGGCCTTTGCCGGGTCGTTCTGCGTGGTGATGGTAGTAATGGAGCGATGGCCGGTGCGGCAGCGGCAATGGGGCCGGGATGAGGTAATCACAGCCGGGACGCCGCAACGGGACATGGCGGTTCCTGCGGTGCTGCTCTTCCAGCCGATTGGGGGCTTGCTGGACGCCCCTGACCATGCGTACGACAAGGTGATGCTGTCTCACCGGTACCAGTTGCTGACGCACTGGACGTGGTATGAGCTGATCGGCGCCGTGGCGCCGCTGGTGATCTTCTGGCTCTTCAGTCTTGTGGGGCGCGCGCGCAAGATGCGCAGCTTCGAACTGCTGTCGCGCGGCATGGCGATCTACGGGGCGATTTACCTGGTGGTGGGCCTGGTGGTCTCGATCCCGCGGCGGCTGGAAGTTCTGGCCCTGCTTCAGCCCATGCGCAGCCTGCAACTGATTTACGTCTTGATGCTGTTGTTCGGGGGCGGCCTGCTGGGAGAGTTCGTGCTGCGCAACAAGGCCTGGCGGTGGGCGGCGCTGTTCCTGCCCCTGGCCGGCGGCATGGCCTACGCGCAGCGGTCGCTGTTCCCGGCCAGCCAGCACATTGAGTGGCCAGGAGTGCAGCCGCGCAACCCCTGGGCGCAGGCGTTTGCGTGGGTTCGCCAGAACACGCCCGAGGATGCGATATTCGCCCTCGATCCGTATTACATGTCGATTCCGGGCGAAGACGAAAATGGATTCCGCGCCATTGCCCAGCGCAGCCAGCTTGCCGATGGCCTGAAAGACGGCGGGGTGGTGGAGATGTTCCCCTACATCGGCGATTCGTGGAATGCGCAGGTGAAAGCGCAGAGCGGGATTGACGGGTTTGGCACGGCGGATTTCGAGCGGCTCAAGCATGAGTTCGGCGCCGGCTGGGTGATTCTGCGCCAGCGCGATGCCGCTGAACTCGATTGTCCCTACCGGAACAATGTCGTGATGGTGTGCCGGATTCCATAGAGACAGCTTGTAGCCTTCAGCTTTCAGCTTGGGGATGCGTAGATGCGGGCGTCCTGGCTCCTTACGGAAGCTAAAGGCTGAGAGCTGAAAGCTGCTTTTCGGTCCTATTGCGGCTCTTCAGCCGTGACGGCGGGTTGGGCGGAATTGCCTGCTGGCGCAGACTGGAATCGCGGCGAGGTGCGGATGCCGCGCTTGGCCAGCCAGCATTCCCATGTGGTGCCGAGCACGCCCAATCCGTAAATCATGCTGCGCCGCACATTAATGGACGAGGCTTCAGGGAAGTAGCGCGTGGGGCAGGATAGCTCGCCGATGCGCGCGCCCAGGTAAATGCACTGCGCCAGCAACTGGTTGTCGAAGATGAAATCGTCGGAGTTGGCATCGAGGGGCAGCTTGAGCAGCAGCTCGCGGCTGTAAGCACGGAAGCCGGTGTGGTACTCGGAGAGCTTGGCGCCGAGCATCACGTTCTCAAACAGCGTGAGCAAGCGGTTGGAAATGTACTTGTAAACCGGCATGCCGCCGCTGAGCGCGCCGCCGCCCAGGATGCGCGAGCCGAGAACGATGTCATAGATACCGCAGGCGATCATGCTAGCCATGGGCTCGACCAGCAAAGGCGAATACTGGTAGTCGGGGTGGAGCATCACCACCACGTCGGCGCCGGCTTCGAGCGCCGCCGCGTAGCAGGTTTTCTGGTTGCCGCCGTAGCCGCGGTTGCGATCATGGATACGGACCTGAAGGCCAAGTTTTTTCGCCAGTGCCGCGGTCTCGTCGGTGCTGTGGTCGTCAACAAGGATGACCGCGTCCACGGACAGCGGAATCTCATTGACCGTGCGCTCCAGGGTCTTCTCCGCGTTGTAGGCGGGGAGCACGGCGACGACCTTTTTGTTGTTGATCACTCGGGCTTAAATCTCCTGTTTATGATACGACGGCGCGGGTTCTCGGACGTAATGGGAAAAGTACGGGGCAGATGGCGAGCGTGGGGCATTTTGCCTCGCTTGAGAATGGTGCGGGCAGATGAGGTCTAACGTAAGCTGAATCAAATTGGTTCTCGTTGGCCAGCGATACGCCCACTACAGGTGCGACGCGCATCCCTCAAACAGCAGGCAGCAATGAGCGCATCAGCAGGAACATTCCTACTCCGAGGAAAAACACCAGTGCCATGCGAATGCCGGGTTCGCGATTGACCTCGGGCACCAGGTCGCTTGCGCCAACATAAAGCGCTACGCCCGCAGATACAGGCAGGCCATAGGGCAGCCATTGGGGCGCGAGTTCGATGACAAGGACGCCAGCGAGCGTAGCCACGGCGAGGGCCACGGCCGCGCCGAATGCTACGCTCCGGCTGCGACCGCTGGCGAGCATGACCGAGGCCATGGTGAAGCCTTCCGGCGCTTTATGCAGCAGGATGGCGAGGAAGATGAGCCAGCCGAGCCCATTGGAGACCACGAACCCCGAACCAATAGCGATGCCGTCAAAGAGAGCGTGCACGCTGAGGCCGATCAGCACCGAATCTCCCGTGTGCCGCGATACGAACTCATCGTGATGCGTCTCCTCGCCGTAGTGGAAATGGGCGTTGATGGTGTGCTCCAGCAGGTGCACCACGCAGTAGCCGACCATGATGAGAACCGGCCCCAGGCGTGGGCTGAGGTGCACACTCTCCGGAGTCATCTCCAACACAGCGACGGCCATCAGGAAGCCGGCGCCCAGCGCGACAAAGTAGCGCAGGTAGCGCTCGATACCGCGCGCGCGCACCAGCACCAGCCCGCCGGCCACATCGGCCAGAGCAGCGACGATACCGAGGATGATGGAGAGCTTGAGCATAAAAGTGGTCAGTGATCAGTGGTCAGTTGTCAGTGAAAGCACCGCTTTGACCACTGACCACTCGGTTTACCCGCTATGCCGGATGTGCAGCACATCGCCATCCTGCACCGTGTACTCCTTGCCTTCGAGACGCAACGTTCCCCGGGCTCGCGCCGCAGCTTCCGAGCCCGCATCCAGCAACGCATCCCAGCGAATCGTCTCAGCGCGGATGAAGTGGTGCTCGAGGTCGGTGTGGATGGCGCCGGCTGCGGCGGGAGCCTTGGAGCCTACGGGCACGGTCCACGCGCGGCATTCGTCCTCGCCGGCAGTAAAAAAGCTGATGAGGCCGAGCAACTCGTAGCTCTTGCGGATCAGCCGCACCAGTCCGCTCTCGTGCAGGCCGTAGCTGCCCAGAAAATCCGCCGCCTCCGCGTCATCCATCTCCGCCAACTCGGCTTCCACCTTGCCGCAGATTGCGGTCGCGCCGGCGTTCGGCCGGTGCGCCACTTCCTCCAAGATGTAGCGCTTCACCGCAGCATCCAGGTCGACGCCCAGCGACGTGCTTTCGCCAATGTTCACCGCATATAGGATCGGCTTTTGCGAAAGGAACATGAAGCCCTTGATGAGCTTCTTCTCTTCCGGCGTCATCTCCAGCTCGCGCAGCGGCAGCTCCTTTTCGAGAGCCTCCTTGGCGCGCAGCAGCAGGGCCCGTTCGCGTTCCAGCTCGCTGGTGCGCAACTTCTTTATGTCCTTTTCCACGCGCTCCAGGCGCTTCTCCACCTGGGTCAGGTCGCTCACCATTAGGTCGAACTCGACGCTCTTGATGTCGCGCAGCGGATCGATGGGGCCGACGTGCGGGATGGAGTCATCCTCAAACGCGCGCAGCACGTGGATGAGCGCGTCCACGTTGCGCAGGCTGGTGAGGAAGGCGGTTTCCTTCAGAGCCTCCTGCCCGATGGCCGCCACGTCCGCGTATTCCACGCTGGCGTAAGTGGTTTTCTTGGGCGAGTAGAGCGCGGAGAGCTTGTCCAGGCGCTGGTCGGGAACGCGGGCCACGCCAATGTGCGCTTCGCGCGGGTTGGAGTAGCCGTGCTCCTCCAGTTTTGCCTTGGTCAGAATCTTGAATAACGAAGTTTTGCCTACCTGCGGCAGGCCAATAATGCCGGTTTTCATCGTCTTCCTGTCAAGGCCCCCGCACGATGCGATGCGCGCTAAAGGGCCTTAACGATGATACAAGAGTGTGGTTAAGCGGATGGCCTGCGGAGCGGGGAGTCGTTACTCAAGAGGCCCGCCGTCTCGGCGTCGCACAGGGATAGCTCCTCCTCAGTCTGAGGATGCCTTTCATATCCCTCGCGCTCCCGCTCTTCCTTTTCGCGCACATCCGGCCTCACCAGATGCTCCCGAAGAGCCTCGCGAATGAACGAGGACCGGCTTTGCTTCGTCTGGCGCGCGGTCCGATTCACATCGCGCAGGAGCCTCGCGTTGAGTGTGATCGAAGCTCTGGCCTTGGATACGATTTTCATCGGCATTATCTGAAGTGCATTAGCATGACCGCCGCAAACACCGCCGCGCTGGCTGTCGAAAGGAAATTCACCGCATCGTTGTTGAGCCAGCCGCGGCGTTCGAGGGTGGCGCCGAGCAGGGAGTCGAAGAATAATCCGAATACGCCGCCGGCCCAGCTTACCGCGAGCATGGCCGCGCCGCCGTGTAACGCCAGCACGCCGGCTGCGCTTACAATTCCAGCCGCCAGGACGCCCGCAGCGGTGCCGGCCAAACTGATGGCGCCGTCGGTTCCGGCTTCAACCCTGCGCCACGTTGTCAGCATAAAGGGCCGTCCGCCAAGGACTTGCCCGATCTCCGAGGAGACGGTGTCCGCGGCGGCTTCAGCCAGCGCGGCGAGCGCTAATGTAAACAGCGGCAGCGTGGGAGAGTAGGGAAGCGCCAGCCCATCGCCCAGCCCCATCTGAACGAACCGGGTAGCCGCCAGCGCGGCAATGCCGAGGTTGGATGCCACCTGCGCGGCCACGCGGCCACGGCGCGTCTCGGCTGTGCCCAGGCGCTCCTTCCGGGCGCGGCCATAACGCGTCGCTGCCGAGGTCATCACCAATAGAACCAGCACCGGGACCAACGCAGTGCGCCACGCCGCGAACGGTTCTCCGGCGGTCGAAAACATCAGGCTGGCAGTGAGCACGGAGCCGGTTGCCGCCGCGGCTGGTGTGGCGGCGCGGGCCAACCACGCCAGCAGACCGAGCGCCGCGCTTAGCCCCACCACCCATGCCGCCGCGCGCGCATCGGTCGCGAACCAGTCCTGCGCCAGCAGAGCGACTTCCACCGCGATCCACGGCAGTACCAGCAGAAGAACCAGCTTCGATTGCCAGGAGAGGTTCGGTCGGGTCACGAAGCTATCGTAGCGGCTCATGCTCATTGCCTTGTTGTAATCTGAGCGGAAAGCCGGATGAAACCTTTCATTGCGCTGGCGATCCTCCTCTACCCTGCAGTGGCAGGGTGCCAGCAGCTTCCCTCGCTGGATACTCTCCTCGATCGTCTTAATGCGTACGCCAAGCAGTACCAGGCAACGCTCCCGTCCTTGTCCTGCGATGAGAAGATCACGTCACAGGATGTGAACAGAAAAGGCAGGATCAAAAGGGAGGTGAAGATTCAGTCGGTTCTTCGCGAGGTTCGCACTGACGATCCTTACAATCCTTTCCTTGAGAAGCGTGAGATTAAGACCGTCGACGGTCGCCGTCCCCGCCGGAACTTTCAAATGTCCTATCTGCCTTTCATTGTCGAGGGCGGCTTTGCAGGACTTGTTGGCTTCAAGAGATGGGAGCAGAGGGAGTGCTTTGTTTGCGGTGTCAATTCAGGGGAGAATGGCCATACCGTCCGGTTGGAGATGACGCTTAAGACGAGGCTCACAAGTCCCTCATGCGAGAAAGTTCCAGCAGGCTTTCACAGGATCGTGATCGCGGATCCCGAAACCGGGCGCATTCTTCACACCGAGCGGACCATCGCGCCGGAAGCTGCGATAGATGGCAACGGAGTCTATTTCGGCGGCATCGATTATGCGCCACAGAAGCTCGGAGACCAGACATTCTGGCTGCCTTCGCGGTTCGAGGCGCATGACCCGGACGACACGGGCCGCATGTTTGCCACCTATACGAATTGTCATCGCTACGCGGGCGAATTGAAGATTCTGCCTAACGTATTGGTTCCTGGAACAGGTTCTGAACCGCGCTAATATCTCGGGGTCGTTCTTCCTTTCGCCTCCATCTTTGAATGGCACGCTGAATCGTTTTACACCAGCCCTCTTCACCCTCGCGATATACACTCATTGTCGCCAGCAATTCTCATCCGCTTTGGCTCGATTGGGAGCAACCATGAAAAAGTATTCGGCGGTCCTTGTACTCTTTGCCGCGATAGGATTTGCGGTCGGCGCCTTTGCCCAGAGCGACACTTCGCGCCTGGTCCTCACCGGCGGCGGCGAAACCATCGTCCTGGAGCCCTATGCGCCCAACATTCTTCGCGTCACGCTGAGCATGGATGAAGCGGCGGCCAAGGCTGCTCCTGGCTACGGCATCATAGCCAAGCCCGACGCCACCGGCTGGACCGCCGTCGAATCCCCGGCGCAGGACGTGTACAAGTCCGATCGGATGGTCGCGGTGGTTCATCGCGCCAAGGGCGAGCCGCCGAAGGAGCTGTTCGGCACCACTGGTACCTCGAAATACTTCCGCGGCTCCGCGCCATGGGCAAACATCTCCATCTGGACGCCGGACGGCAAACAGCTGCTCAATATGGAGGGCTGGGAACAAGCGCAATACAACCATAAGGACGGAACCGCGCCGCTCGCCAATGATTTCCGTCCCACCGATCCGCCGTCGTTCGTCGTGGGCGCCACGTTCGCCTCCCCCGACGACGAGCATTATTACGGTCTGGGCCAGAACCAGGAAGGATTCCTGGATCACCGCGGCCACACCGTGCGCTGCTGGAACGACTACCTGGCTGCCGCCGCGCCGAGTACCTGCGTGCCGCTCATGATCACCAATAAAGGCTACGGCGTGCTGTGGGATAACCCGTCGAAGACGACCATTGAGGCTGGGTTCAACCAGCAGACGAAGTGGGAGTCCGAAGCCGGAAACCGCGTCTCCTATTTCGTAATCGCCGGCAAGGACGACGACGAAATCTACGCCGGATACAAGCTCCTGACCGGCCCCACGCACATGCTGCCCAAGGCCGCATACGGCTATATCCAGTGCAAGCAGAGGTATTCAAGCCAGGCTGAGTTGATGGCCGTGGCGAGTGGCTACCGCGAGCGTCATCTTCCCGCCGATGTTCTGGTCGTGGACTGGTTTTACTACACAAAAATGGGCCAGATGGATATGGATCCGAAATACTGGCCCGACCCGAAGGCGATGAACGAGAAGCTGCACCAGATGGGCTTCGAGACCATGATCAGCGTGTGGCCTCGCTTTACGCCCGACGACCGCTACTACGACTTCATCAACAGCAAAGGCTGGTTTGAGCACCTGGCCGACGGCACGCCTGAGAACGGCCTGCCCTACGATCGCGCCGGCTCCGACATCGACACGACCAATCCCGACGCCGCCAAATGGTACTGGAACACGATCCACGACAACATCCTCTCGCTAGGATTCGATTCGCTCTGGGCCGACGAGACGGAGCCCGACTTGCCGCCCAATGGCGCGTTCCTCTATGTCGGCCCCGGGACTGAATACTTTGACGTGTATCCGTATTTCCACACCAAGGCGCTCTACGACGGCTACCGCAAGGACGAGCCCCAAAGGCGCGCCCTGATTCTCTCGCGCGATGCCTACATCGGTGCGCAATCGAACGGGGCCATCTTCTGGTCGTCAGACATTTACCCCACGTGGGACACGCTGCGGCGACAGATTCCCACCGGCCTCGATTTCGCGGCCTCGGGTCTTACATATTGGTCCAACGACACCGGCGGCTGGCAGTGGCTGCCGCGCGTGCATCATCCCGCGCATCCGCCGCTGCTTGACCCCTCCGACGCGCGCGCTGAAGTGGGCGGCTACGACGATTACCCCGAGCTTTACACGCGCTGGTTTGAGTACGCTACGTTTCTGCCCATCATGCGGACGCATGGCTCGCGCCCGCAAAACGAGGTATGGAGCTACGGCAAGCAGGCAGAGCCAATCCTCGAGAAGTACCTTCGCCTGCGCTATGAGCTGATGCCCTACATCTACTCGCTCGGCTATCACACCTGGCTTAACGGCGCGCCGTTCATGCGTGCGCTGCCTCTCGACTTTCCCAACGACCCCAATGTGGCCGACCTCCGCGATGAGTACATGTTGGGGCCGGCGTTCCTGGTGGCGCCGGTCACGGAACAGGGCGCAACCAGCCGCCCGGTGTATCTGCCCGCGGGCGCCGACTGGTACAACTACTGGACTGGCGAGCGTTTCAAGGGTGGCCAGACGATTACGGCGCCTGCGCCTATTGACACAATTCCGCTTTTTGTCCGAGCCGGATCGATCGTCCCGTTAGGCTCCCAGGTGGAAAGCACCCACGAAAAGCAGAGTATCGTAAAGGTGCGCGTGTATCCGGGCGCCGATGTGGAGTTCACGCTGTTCAATGACGACGGCACGACGTACGCGTACGAGAACGGCGCCGGCTCCATCACGCGAATGCACTGGAACGACGCGGAGCACAAGTTCACGCACGAGGGCGCCGCGGCCTGGACCCAGCCGGATTCGGCCACTGTGGAAATTGTGGGCCAGTGAGGTTAGAGTGAAGGTGTGAAAGAGTGAAGAAGTGAAAGATTGGATCACTGAAAAAGTGAGAAGGGCAGGTCTTTTTCACCTCTTCACTTCATCACCAGTTTGACTGGTTCTTCCCTTCACGCCCAATCCGCCCACGCCCCGTCTAAATCCATGTACCCCCATCGCTCATCGCTGGCTGCGGCTTGGCCGCCCGCCTGATTTACAATCTCCTAAGTGAGCAGGATCGAAACTGAATGAGTCTTTTTCTATTGCGTTCAGGCCAGGAGCGTGCGCGGTTGGCGCAGGCAGGCGCTGTTTTCGCCGTTGCAGTCTTCGCCGCGGGTTGCGGGAACGGGTATCGTCCCGTTATCACCCCGATCAACCCGACCGGCCCCGCCCCACAGCCGAATTCGCTGGTAGCGGTTGTCACCTCCACCGGGCCCACCACGCCCGGCGTAGCTACCATCATTGACTACTCCGGCGACACCATCGTGGCGCAGGCGACCATCGGTCCCGGGCCGCTCTCTTTTTCCGCCGATGAAACCGGCTCCAACGGCTACACCGTCAACAGCGACGGAACCATTACGAACTTCCCCGTCAGCTCGCAGCTACAGACCAGAAACGTCCAGTTCACCACGCTGCCCACCACGGCAAACGTCGTCAACCTTTTCTCGCCCTCCGGCGGATTGTGGGCGGCGGATCTCGATGGCAACGTTGCCGACGTGCTTAGCGGTTTTCCGGCCACCTTCAAGCTGGCCATTCCGGTGGCGCCCACGCCCATCCAGGTGATAGGACCCATCACCGTCATGGAGCGCGATTACGTCATCAGCCAGAACTTCACCGACTCCACCGGCGTGGCCTGCAATGTTTCGCCCCGCACCGTCACCGCCTTGGGCGAAGCCGATGCTGTGGAGCAGTCGCTTGACTCTGTCTCCGCGCGCATTCCCCTGGGCAAGTGCCCTGTCTTCGGCCTTGAGACCACCAACGGCCAGCGTCTCTTTGTGCTTAATCGGGGCGACGACACCGTCACGGTCATCAACAGCGCCGATAACACCCTTGACGCCTGCACACCGTTCCTGAACCAGAGCGGCCGGCTTGTCACCTGCCATCCCACTCTTCCGCTCTCGACCTCCGCTGTGACGGCTACGGGCATCACTCCGCCCAACGGCGCCGCGGGCATGCCCGCCATAGCCGGGCCCGTCTACGCCGAGTACAACGCCACCACGGCTCAGCTCATCGTGTCTGACTACGACGGCAACGCCATCAGCGTGATTGACGTGAGCCTGGACGAGTACGGCAACGACAGCCAGACATTCGGGACCACCTACAGCATTCCCGTGGGAACCAATCCGGCCAGCGTGACGGCTCTGGCCGATGGCTCCCGCGCCTACACGGCCAACCAGGCCGACGGCACCGTCAGCATTGTCGATCTTTCCAGCCACACGCTGGAGAAGACGGTTCCCGTCAACGGCCATCCAAGGACCGTCGTGTCCACTCAGAATTCGCTATACGGAAAGGTCTACGCGGCTTCGCCGGACAGCCCCAACCTGACCATCATCCGCACCGACCAGGACATCATCGATGCCAACGTGCTGCTGCAGGGCAGCATCATCGACGTGCGCACAACCAGCCAGAATGGCCTCAGCGGCAACGCGCAGGTGAACAGCCGCAAGCCAGGCTACGGCGAGCCCTGTTATCAGCCGCTGACGACGCTGCCCGCGGCCTCCATCACGGCAGCGACTTGTAATGCTCTTCCCACTATCTAGCGTATGGGCATTAGCGTCTGGGCATTAGCGTCTGGGCAGGTTGGAACGAGGGCCGCTCCCACGGCCTTTGCTTTTGGGACGACAAGTGGCTGCGGACAGGGAGCTGATGACTGAGGGCTGGAACGATTACGCTAGGGAATATGCCCACCAAGCAACGCCTCGACGTGCTCCTCGTCGATCGCGGCCTCGTCCAGAGCCGTGAGCGCGCCCGTGCGCTCATCCTTGCAGGCCGTGTGCTGGTGGGCGAGCAGAAGATCGACAAGCCAGGCTCTGCCGTTTCGCCCGAAGCGCCCATTCGCTTGCTGGGCGGAGACCTGCCCTATGTGAGTCGCGGCGGGCTCAAGCTGGCCGCGGCGCTCGAGCAGTGGCAAATCGATGTGGCCGGCCGCGCCTGCCTCGACGTCGGCTCTTCCACCGGCGGTTTTACCGACTGCCTGCTCCAGCATGGCGCCGCGCACGTCACCGCAGTCGATACCGGCTTTGGGCAGATCGCCATGAAGCTGCGCACTGACCCGCGGGTGCGCCTGATGGAGAGGACGAATGCCCGATTGCTCGCAACCGGCTCGCTCGCCGGCCCTCCGGAACCGACGCTGCTGGTGATGGATGTGTCGTTTATTTCGGCCACGCTGGTTCTGCCGCCGGTGCTGGCCGCCGCGCCAACTCTGCGCGAAGCTGTCGTGCTGGTCAAGCCGCAATTCGAGGCCGGCCGCGAGCACGTCGGAAAAGGCGGAATCGTGCGCGCCCCCGTAGCGCACCAGCTCGCTATCGACCGTGTGGCCGCATGTTTGGTTGAGCAGAGCTGGCAGATCGTCGGCGTCATTGATTCTCCCATCACCGGCGCGGAAGGGAATCGGGAGTTCCTGCTGTGCGGCAAACGGAGCTAGCGACTTTAGCGTTGCCAGCAAATCTGGAAATGCTCCGTTGATTCACTCTTTCACCTCTTCACTCTTTCACTCCTTCACTCTTTCACTTCTTCACTTCTCCACTTCTTCACTCTTTCACGTTTCTTACTGATCTCCGATCCCGGACCCCCATCTATTACACTGATCCCGCATGACCTCGGTCGCCATTGTTTCCAAGCCGCAGAAGGACGAGCTGGCCCGGCTGCTGCCCGAGCTTGTCCGCTGGCTGCGCGAGCACGGCTTCTCGCCGGTGGTGGACGCGGAAAGCGCTGCTTACGCCGCCGACGCGCCCACCGTTCCGCGCTCCGAGCTGCCGAATCAGAAACCCGCGCTGGTCATCGTTCTCGGCGGCGACGGCACGCTGCTGGCCGCCTCGCGCATCTTTGCCGCAACCGGCACGCCCATCCTCAGCGTGAACCTGGGCACCCTGGGCTTCCTTACCGAGGTTCGCCTGGCCGAGCTTTACCCCACGCTGGAAGGCTGGTGCGACGGCTGCCATCTTACCGAGCAGCGCGCCATGCTGCGCGCCGAGCTTTGGCGCGGCGGCGTGCTCCACGCCACGTTCGACGCGCTCAATGACATCGTCCTCACCAAGGGCGAGATCGCGCGCATGGGCGAGTTCGCCGTGGAGCTTGAAGGCAAGCTGGTCGCCCACTTCCGCGCCGATGGCGTTATCGTTGCCACGCCCACCGGTTCCACGGCCTACTCGCTCGCCGCCAACGGCCCCATCCTGCCGCCCGACGTGGACGCAATGGTGGTGACGCCCATCTGCCCACACCTGCTCACCCTGCGTCCCATCGTCGTTCGCGGCGATGCCAGGCTCACGGTGCGCGTCGAGGGCATTCCCAACCTGGCCTTGCTCACCGTCGATGGCCAGCTTGCCGTCGAATTCGAGCTTGGCGACGAGGTTCGATGCCATCGCTCGCCTCACACCGTCAACCTGGTGAGGCTGAAGGATGGCGGATTCTTTGAGGCCCTCCGCTCCAAGCTGAGCTGGGGCGAACGCTAAAGACAGCGACGCCAGGCAAACGGACAAGGAACAAAGAGATCGATCTGCCCTGTCCGATTCCGGACACGTTTTGCTACCCGTGAACGATTCTGCATCGCGCCCAATCCCCACCCATCTGCCAACTCGCTGTTCCGCCGCCGGTTACAATCAGCTCCCGATTGGTCCCTCGGTTGCTGCATAATGACTCAATAACCACCGCGGAGACTGAAAATGAAAGGCTTTTTTCAGGACCTCGTGTTCGCGTTGCGGCAATTGCGCAAGACTCCAGGGCTCACCCTCACCGTCATCCTCACCCTGGCTCTCGGCATTGGCGCCAACGCCGCCATCTTCACCCTCATCCATTCCATCCTGCTCAGCAATCTCCCTGTCACCAACCCTGACACCCTCATTCGCCTCGGCGATCGTCCGTACTGTTGTGTCATGAGCGGCGTCCAGGACGACGGCGATTACCCGATCTTCTCTACCGCCAGCTACAATCTGCTCCGCAAAAGTCTCCCCGAGTTCGAAGAATTGGCGGCCATGCAATCCGGCGACGAGTCGCTCATCGTCCGCCGCGAGGGTTCGCAGGACGTCGCTCGCCCGTATAAAGGCGAATTCGTGTCCGGCAATTACTTCCGCGCCTTTGGCCTCAACCCCCGGGCCGGCCGATTCTTTTCCGACTCTGACGACACCGAGGGCGCGCCCTACACCGCGGTCATGAGTTATGACACCTGGCTGCGCCATTATGCGGGAGACCCATCAGTCATCGGCAGCACGTTCCAGGTCAATACCAGGCCGGTCACCATCATCGGTATCGCGCCCAAGGATTACTTCGGCGATCGCATCGGCGAAGCTCCTCCCGCGTTCTACCTACCCATGACCGCGATGAAGGCCGTCATGAGCGCGCCCTACTACGACGAACCGGAAGCCGAATGGGCCTTCCTCGTGGGGCGCGTCAAACCCGGTGTCTCGCTGCCCGCGCTGCAGGACAAGGCCAGCGCGCTCCTGCGCCAGCAGTTCGCCACGTTTGAGGAATTCTCTCTGGCCAAGAACAAGCCCTTTCTCAACCGCGTGCACGTCGTGCTAACTCCCGGAGGCGCCGGCATTCGCCACATGCAGGAGGGCGCCAAAACTCCCCTCACCATCCTGGAGTGTATTGCATTCATGGTCCTGCTGCTGGCTTGCGCCAATGTGGCCAACCTGATGCTGGTGCGCAGCGCCGGCCGTCGCCAGGAAATCTGTGTGCGTACCGCTCTGGGCGCGCGCCGCCTGCGAGTCATCCGCCAACTGCTCACTGAAAGTATGCTCCTCGCGGTGTTTGGCGGTGTGGCCAGCCTCATCGTCTCCTATGCCGGAGCCGGCCTGCTGCTGGCCATGGTGTTCTCTGGAGAAGAGCGTATTCCCATCGATGCCTCCCCGGCGCTGCCGGTTGTGGGATTCGCCCTCGCCCTGTCGTTGGTCACCGGAATTCTCTTCGGTCTCGCGCCCGCATGGATCGCCTCCCAGACTCAGCCTGCCGACGCCCTGCGCACCAGCACCAGGACGGCGAGCGGTAGCGCATCCATGGTGCAGCGCAGCCTGGTGGTGATGCAGGCGGCGCTGTCGCTGGTTCTGCTGGTGGCCGCCGGTCTCTTTGCTCAGAGCCTTAACAAGCTCCAGGCCGTCGACATGCACCTCGACACCCGCGACCGCTACATCGTCCACATCAATCCGCAGGCCGCCGGCTATCGCCCGTCGCAGGTGGAACAGCTTTACCGCACCATTGAGGCGCGGTTCCACGCGCTGCCCGGCGACGTCAATATCGGCATCTCCATCTATACGCCCATGGAGGGGAACAACTGGGAGAACACCATCCACATTCAAGGCAAAAACGATCCCGACAGGCAGGCCTCCTTTGTAAAAACGAACGCGGAGTACTTCGCCTCCGTGGGCACCCGCGTCGTCATGGGTCGGGGCTTCACCCCTCGTGACACCCTGACCGCGCCGCCAGTCGCCGTGGTCAACCAGGAGTTCGTCAAGCAGTTCTTCAAACAAGGCGAAAACCCCATCGGCCACCGCATGGGCGGCGAAACTCCGGGCGATTACGA
This sequence comes from uncultured Acidobacteriota bacterium, assembly GCA_963788435.1. Taxonomy (GTDB): domain Bacteria; phylum Acidobacteriota; class Terriglobia; order Terriglobales; family Acidobacteriaceae; genus Telmatobacter. The sequence continues at coordinate 26,533 of CAWBIG010000146.1, forward strand.
AATCGTCGGCGTGGTGGAGAACACCACCTACACTTCCGTCCGCTGGGAGAACCACGCCATGTACTTCGTCCCCATTACGCAGCGGCCTGCGAGCGCAAAGGAGCCCATCGACCAAGATCGCTCTCTCTACGCCGGCACGCTGGTCATCCAGACCACCAGGCCCGTCGACAACATGGAGAAACTCGCGTCGCGCACGCTTGCCTCCATCAACCCCAACCTGAGCGTCGTAAAATTTCAGACATTCAAGCAGCAGATTGCCGATGAATTTATGCCGGAACGAGTTGTCGCACGCCTCACCGGCATCTTCGGCGCACTGGCCCTGCTGCTGGCCACGCTTGGCCTTTACGGCGTCACCTCTTACGGGGTCGTCCGCCGTACTTCCGAGATTGGCATCCGCATGGCCCTCGGCGCTCGCCGCTCACGCGTCATCGCCATGGTCATGCGCGGCGCTCTCTTCCAGGCGCTCATCGGCCTCGCCATCGGCGCGCCCATCGCCTGGTTCTCGGTGCGCTACATCAAGTCGCAGCTTTATGAAATCACCACCGTCAACGCCGTCGTGCTGGCCGGAGCCATCGGCGTCCTGGCCGTGGCGGCGTGCATCGCCGGCCTGATTCCAGCACGCCGCGCGTCGTCGATCGACCCGGTGAAGGCCCTGCGCGTGGAATGAATTCCGGATCGCGGCCCGGTTCCCGCTTGACGCGCACCATTTCTTCTCTATTATTGAACTAATGAACGGCCGCGCTTATCTGGGCGAACTCGAACTCCTGCTCCTTCTCGCCGTCATCCAGCTTGGCGACGACGCCTACGGTGTGCCCATCGCGCGCCGTTTGGAGATGGAGCGCGGGCGAAGCGTGAGCGTGGGCACCGTTTATGCGGCGCTGGAACGTCTGGAGGCGAAGGGTCTGGTCACATCCAGTCTCGGCGATCCCACTCCAGAGCGTGGCGGCAAGGCCAAACGATTTTTCCGGGTGACCAGGGAAGGCTTGCGGCAGGCGCAGGAGACCCGCCGCGTGCTCACGAGGCTGTGGCAGGCGTTGCCTGATCTGAAACGGGTGTAGGGCAGGGGAGACCGGATGGCGCGCATGGAACCTCCGAGGCTGGCTCAATGGATGCTGGAGCATCTGATTCCGCCGGCGGAGCGCGACGAGGCACTGGCGGGCGACCTGGAAGAACATTACCGCGCCGGCCGATCCGATGCGTGGTACCGGCGCCAGGCCGCGGCGGCCGTGGGTACTGCCTGGGCCAAATACCTGGGCCGTCGCCGCAGCATGCTGGTCTTCGCGCTCCTCTGGTCCATGCTCGCGCCCGGCTGGGTCGTCTTCGTCGACCGCACTGAAAACGGCTCCAATGTCTTCGGATCGCTCTGGCGCATGGACTGGCCCTTTTCCACGCTGGCCAACTTCGGCGTGTGGATCATCCTCAACGTTGCATTCGTCTGGGCTGGGATACTCCTCTTCGCGGCTTGGCAAGCCCGCTTCGCCTCGCGCCTTGAACGCAAACGGGTCCGCCAGGCACTCTTGCTGGCTCCGGTCGTCTTTCTCCCGGCCCACTTTGCCACCTTCGTGGTCATGAACCTCGTAACCTTCCCAGGGCTTGTGATCGACCGCCGCACGCTCACTATCCTGGGTGAAATCACGGATGCCCGCCGCTGGGCCATCATTATCCGAATTCCTTACTTGCTCACCATGGTGGCGGCCATGTGGCGCATTGCTCCGCGCCTCCACCTCGCTGCCGCGGAATCTCTCGCCACCGGCGGCTCCTGGACCGGTTCGACGCCATACACGCAAGAAGCTCCATCGGCTTCCCGCCGCTTCTTCGTTTTCGTGGTGGCGGCCGGCCTGATGAACGCGCTCATCTGCGGCATTCTGCTCTGCCGCCTGCCCGAGTCCCATGCGCCCAGCCTCTCTTCGCTGTTGCTGAGAGCCGCCATCTACGTGGCTTTGGGAGCCGTCGCGGGCAGCGCCGGCGCGTGGATCTACTGGAATAATCCGGCGAGCCCGTATCGCGACGCCGCGCCTATAGACTTCCGCCTGTTCGCACTGGCCAGCGCGGCCGGATGGATATGGGTACCCGCGGCCATCGTCCTTTATGAGCAGGTCACATTGCTGACTGCCTTGGTTGCGGTCATCGCCGCATTTGCCCTGGCCGCAGGCCTGCGCCAGGTTCCCATGGACCTTGCGTACGCGCAGCCATCGTTCGCACTCGGGCGATATGAAGAAGCAGAGCTGTTCGCCGATCCGTTTCTGCGCCCGCGATCGGAGGGCAGCGGCATGCTCATCGCGTTTTCCATCTATGCCGGCGGGTATTCGATCGCCACTCATTCTTATTTGGGCGCAAGCATCACGTTGGGGCTGGCCGCATTCCTGGTGGGCTGGCGGCGGACGGTGCAGCGGAGCGAGTCGCGATCGCACGAGATCTTCCGGGCAGCATTCCGGCTCGCAATTCTTGCCATGCCTGCGGTCCTGATCACCGCGTGGGCGCTGATGAGCGGCGTTTCGCACCGCAATCGCTTGATGGCGGAAGCGACAGCGCAAGCGCTAGAGGGCGAGAAAAACGGCGCCGAGAAAGCAGCGGCCAAGTCCGCTGCGCACGGCCTCGGCGGCTATGACAGCGTCATCCTCTGGCCTTATCCGGCAAAGAAGCAGATCGTAGCCCCGATGCCGCTCCAGAACGGCCCGCTTGCGCCGGGAACACGCCAGCCGCTGGTGGTCGAGTTTGACGGTCCTTACTGGTATGTCCAGCCGCCCGATCAGCGCCCGGGCCCCGATGCGCACCACGCGCGCGGCTCGCCGCTCGGCGTACGCATTGAAGCCAACAACTCGGTTCCCATCGTGATGGAAGCGCGCCAACGGCTGGCTTCAAGTATTCCACTGGCGCGTTGCGGCGAGATCGACGTGGAAATTGAGAATCGCGATCACAACCTGGGTGTGATTGGGATGGCATTGATTCTGGAGGATTCGAGTTTGCCCCGCCAGCAGATCTACGCCGGCCGCCAGCGCATCTATACCGGCGATCCGGACCAGGCTCCGTTGGAGACGCTCCGTTTCAAGCTGCCGCAGCAGGGGCAACTCCGCCATTTCGACGGAATCACGCTGATGCTGTTGCCGGAGACGGAAGGCGTATTCCGCGGCCCGCGAATCGCCGTGCGCGATTTTCGTCTTTATCCGCGCTGAGGAAACGCAAACGGGCTGTGAAGAAGTTTCGGTGACAGTGGAGAGTTTATTCCCCGATTCCCTTAATCCCCTATTCCCCTATTGATTCAGTTCGCCCAGAAGCACCTTGGCTTTGACAGCCAGCGTATGCGCTCCGTCCACGTCGCCGGAGGCCAGCGCGGTCTTGGCCTGCTTCAGGAACTCTCGGATCTGGTCGCGGGTCTTCTGCTCCTGGTCGTTCAGATTGCGTGTGATCGCGTTCAGTCCTTTCTCGATATCCGCAAGGGAGTCGGAGGTCTGCTTGCGCACGTCCGCTGACTCCATGGGCGAAAAGTTGCCTTCCGCGCTCACCTGCGGCGGGGCGTTGTTCTCTGCTACTTCGGTGCTCTTCTGATCAGTGGGCTTGGGCTTGTGATGCTTGGGCTTGGGCGGCGGCGTTGGAGGGGCCAGCTTCACCTGCTCGGCGGGTTGTTGCGGCTGGGGAACGGTAATGACAGGCGGCGGCAGATTGATTGGCGCCTTTTCCGGTGGCGGAGGCGGGGTGTCTAAAATGGGCGGAGCCAGGGGGGGCTGGTTCTGCACCTGGTTTTTGTTATGGCACGCCGTCAGCGCCAAAACCAGCACCAACGCGACACGTGCTGTGCGCGAAATCATTCCCCCATCCCCTTTTCTTTCCCGTACACGGCCGGCTGAAGATGCCGGCGTCCCCAGTTCGCCGAGAGCGGAATACGAAACCGGAACTCGGTGCCCCGGTCCTGCCTCGATTGTACTTCCACGCTGCCGTGATGCAACTGCAAGATGCGGTAGGTCATGGCCAGCCCAATCCCGCTGCCTTCCGCCTTGGTTGTAAAGTACAGATCGAATATCTTTTCCCGGATTTCCTCCCCAATCCCGACGCCTTCGTCCAGGATCCTCAAGACGGCGAAATTGCCCTCGCAATCGAGGATGACGTCCAGGCGTCCGCCCTCCGGCATGGCCTGGGCGCCGTTCTGGATCACGTTCAGCGCCGCCTGCTTCATCATGTCCACATCCACGTTTACCATCACCGGCTCAGGGGGAAGCTGGCTGTGCACGCTGACTCCGCGGGTGGAAAGCTCTTCGGCCGACAGCGCCAGCACGTCGCCGATCACTCCACGCAAGTCCCGCTTCGTGCAACTGCAATTCCACCGGCCGGGAGAAATCCACCAGCGTCTGTACCACCCGATCCAGCCGCTTGATTTCCATCTCAATCACGTCCAGGTGCCGGGTGGCCGAAGGACTGGCCCCTTCCAGCTTGTTCTTCAGCAGCTCCAGGTGCACCACGATAGCGTTAATCGGGTTCTTCACCTCGTGCGCCACACCGGAGGTCAGCCGCCCGATGGCCGACATCCTTCGCGAGACTTCCAGCTCCGATTCGATCCGCTCCATTGAGTCAAGGTCGCGCAGCGTAACCAGCGCTCCCAGCCCCTGCCGCGTCTGATCGTCCTGGATGAAATCCACTGAGGCCTGAATCCGCCGTCCGTTCTCAGTGCGGATCTCCTCCTTGACCAGCGGCGCCCGCTTCTGGAATGCGTCCCGCAGCGTCCGGCCGAGGATGGTGGAGCGGTCGAAGAGCTCGGAGGCATCCAGCCCCAGCACGCGGCCGCGATCGAGTTGAAGGAACCGCCGGGCGGCCTCTGAAACCAGCACGGCGCGCGCGTCCCGCGT
>CAWBIG010000147.1:0-12882 GCA_963788435.1 uncultured Acidobacteriota bacterium
ACACCGACACCGCCGACCTGGGCGAGTTCGGCAAATCCATCCGCCAGACCGCCGATATGCTTACCGTCTCCCGCATCGCCGTGTACCCCATCGGCGCGGAAGGCGTAATGACGGAGCATGTTTTTACCTCGGACGTCCCAGCCCCGACGGATTATGAAGCCGGCGACACCGCGCAGCACGTTGCTTCGGGCGCCGGTGTAGGAACAGGAGGAGCTACGGCCACTATCGGCGGCGGTGACCTGAATATGCTCCCGTACCAGCATGAGTACGCCGCCCGCTCGGACAAGATCATGGCGATGGAGCAGCTCGCGGCCGACACCGGCGGTAAGGCTTTCTTCAACACCAACGACCTCAACGGAGCTACGCAGAAAGCCATTGCCGACGGTGCCCACTACTACACCATTGCCTACTCGCCGAAGAACAAGAAGATGGACGGCGGCTACCGCCAGATCAAGATCAAGATCCCCGAAACGAAATACAAGCTCGCCTACCGTCCCGGCTACAACGCCGACGACGTGTCGAAGATGGAAGCGAAGGCCGATGCGGACCCACTGCACGAGCAGATGCTGCTGGGCATGCCCAACGCCACCCAGCTCTTGTACGGGCTCCGGGTAACACCGGCTGTGCCCCAGCCGCCGGCCAATGCCCCGCGCGCCGGCAAAAACGCAAAGCTGACCGGCCCCACCACGCGTTACGTAGTCGACTTCATGATCCGCTGGACCGACGTAAAGCTGGCCCTGGCGGCCGACGGGCGGCGCACCGGAAAGATCCAGGTGGAACTCGAAACTTATGACCGTGACGGAAAACCGCTGAACTGGGAAGGCGGTACGCAGATGATGGACCTCTCGCCCGAGGTCTACGACGCGGTGATGCGCTCAGGCGTTCCGGCCCATTTTGAAATCGACCTGCCGTCCAATCAGGACGCGACTCTGGTGACCGGCGTCTACGACTGGGGCACTGGCAAAGTTGGCACCCTTGAGATTCCCCTCGATACCGGATACGCACAGAGGATGAAGACCGTTGAAACCGCAGTGCGGAAGTAGCCATCCTATCGTTACCGTCACGAGGCTATGAGGCGGTCTTCTTGGAGATCGACCGCTCAAGCGCCCAGAGAAGTTCCGCTTTGATTCACTGATGGAGCTGAACCGACCTTTTCAGTTCTGCGTGCGTCGATCCGGTCTCCAGTCAGGCCACGGAATCGAAATGCCATTGAATCTGAGGTACGCAATCATTTGACCCATGTGTTCATGTGCATGGGCCAGGAGGCGCAAATAGACGCGTCGGACGGTTGTCTCTTCGCCAAAGAAATGCAGATGTCGGCCGAGTTCGGCCTCGCTGGCTCCATTGAAAGACTGGTTGACGACCTGAAGCGATCGCCTGAGCAGTGCCACAACCGCGTTCTTGTCCCGGACAGTGGCCACCAGTTCGTCATTCCTCCGCATCAAGCCAGAAAAGCGCTCGCGTCCATTGGTCGGAACTTGCATGTAGAGATCCATCGGGGCGGATACGCCAATCGCGTCGAGCAACATAAAGTTACCGGTCGCGACGTGGACGAACACCTCGCTGACCGAGCGCGCAGTTGTATCGGGACGCCAGTCGTACTTTTCGCGGGGAATGGCCTCGGCTATTGCCATGCTTTGCCGGATTACAATTTCGAGCTCCCATAGGAACTCGCCGCGAAACCCCGCGATCCGAGTCGTCATGGTTCCCATCATACAAACCAGACACTTGAGAAAACCGGCGACAACTTGGAAGTGTGGAATCGGAAGAACTCAAATAACGGTAAATCGTCGAGTCACTCATCGAGTGCGGATTTGTACCCGAATGTCGACTTCTCGAACGTTTTTCTGGGTTTAAGCGGAGTTCCGAGCGAATCACCGCGCACACTTCCTCTACCCAAAATCTCGGCGCGGTCGGTTGCTTTCCTGGGGAAGATTCGGCAAAGGGAAGTATCGTCCACGACTCAACCGCTATCAAAGTGCTCGCCTCGCTTTAAGATGTGCTTTGGATGGAGGGTATTATTTCAGTACCTTGCCTGCTGACGGCGGGCTGGATGGTTGGGGTCGGTGAATTCGAGTAGTTCGATAGGTGCGCCGTTTTCGACTATGAACGCGACGCGGACGCCGTCGGATGGGCTGTTGGGAGGAATCAGGATTTCCCGGCCAGCAAGCTCGGAGGCGAGATCAGCGACTTCAAAGGCGACGTGCGGAACTTGCCGGACGAGATCAGGGACCGCCGCGTCCCTTTCAAAACGCATCCACTCCACGCCAAATTCGCTTTTGTCATGGCTGACGACAAAGACTTTCAGGTGTTTCAAGTGGGTCTCGCCAAGCTTCGCTTCAGTAGTGGGAATTCCGATGTGATGGTAACGGCGCATCGTTTTTCGCTCCCCGTGGAATTGGCACGAATTCTACGCTATCGTTTCCGCATTTGAAACAGCGCCATCGCAATCCCAACGGACGTAATCTGCGACGCGGGTGAGTGACCGCCGATGGGGAAACTTCAGCCTGGCGGCTCACTGCGCCACCTACGGGGCGCGAATTGGGTTGCGCTGCTTTCTGCGGGTTTCACCCGGGGATATTTGCGGTTCATCCCTCCGGGACGAAGGGCTTGAAGCGGACGTATCGCCGCCTATGCGAAAATTTGCCGGATTTTCGCCTGTCTGAGCAACGCGGTGCTCAGGCGTAGCGGAACAGGGCCATGAAGCCATAGTCCATGTGCTGCTGGATATGGCAGTGAAACAGGGTCAGGCCCGGATGGTCGGCGACCAGATCCACCGTGGCGCGTCCAAATGCGGGAACGATTACCGTGTCTTTCAAGACGCCGCTGGTCGGCTTGCCGTTGAATTCGACGAGCTCGAACAGGTGCCGGTGGATATGGAGAGGGTGAGAATCGTCGCTGCGATTGCGGAACACAAGGCGGTAGCGGCGTCCCTGCCGGAACACGAATTCCCGGTCATGCGGATATTCTTTGCCGTTGACCAGCCAGTGATTGATTCCATTGGGTCCGCCAGGCACTTTTTCAAACACCATGTCGATGGTGTGATCTGGCGCGGGATGGGGCGCGTTGGTGCCGAAGATGGTGTAGTCCCAGCGCCACTTCGCAGGCGGAATCCATTGCGCGCGCTGCTTTTGATTGGCGTACTCCACCACTAGCCCCAGGCCGGATTGGCGCGCGACATCGCGGATCTCACCTAAAACCCAGACGCCGGGGTTATTCATCTCCACGATGGCATCCACGCGCTCGCCCGGTGCGATCACAATCACATTGACCGGCTGAGGCGCGGGCACGGGATTGCCGTCGAGAGCGATCACCTGAAACTGGTGTCCGGGCAAAGCTACGCGATGAATTTGGGCAGCGCTCGAGTTGAGCAGGTGCATGAGGACGCGCTGGCCCTGCTGCACGCGGAGGGGATCTCCCGCACCGAGTATTTTGTCGTTAATCGAATAAAGAGGGGCGCTGACTTCGAGTCCGTTGGGACGCAGGTCAGGAGTAGCGGGTTTTTCCGGCATCGGGTCGTGGGGATCCGGCGCCATCTCGTCCGGATCCCCCGTGGACAGAAAATATTGCCATTCCCGCAGCGCCAGAAAGACTTCCTGGTCGTAGTGTCCAGGGTCATGCGCGGGATCGATCATGAAGAAACCGAACTGGCCGGTGTAGGCGCCCCGATGCAGATCCATCATGGCCGCGGTGTGCGAGTGGTACCAACGCGAGCCCGCCGGCCTGGCCACGAACTGATAGCGCCGGCGGCCGTGGGGCGGAACCGGGGGAGTGCCTTCTTCCTCCACGCCATCCACTTCCGACGGAGCGAACAGGCCATGCCAATGCACGTATTCCGGAACGTCTGTTTGGTTCACAACGTCGACGGTGACGCGCTGGCCCTCGCGTACCCGCAGCAGGGGGCCGGGGACTTTGTTGTTGTAGCCGATGGTGCTGATGACAACCTGCGGGGCCAGCTCCACCAACATGGGCGCAATTTGCAGGGTGAAATCCGCCGCGGGGCCGGTGGCGTTCGGTTCCAACGGCGGCTTAAGATGCTGCGGCATCTCCATAGCCTGCGAAAGGCCTGGCAATTTGCCAAACGCGGGCCGCAGCTCGCCTGCCCCGGTCGCGATTATGGTGGCCCATCCAAGCCGTACAAAATCCCTTCGCTTCACGCGATCCTCATCCGAGCTGCGAATGCCACCATACAAATGCCACCATACAGGCGAGCGCCTCAATGAGCAACGCCGATATGAAATTGCCCCCCCATCGTTTCCATATTCATGCCGCTCCTTCCCCTTGCGGTTGAATGGTTGGAAAAAAACTGAAGGTGCTGTCAGGTGCATTGTATTGGCTGGTTCGGCGGAGAGCGGCGGGGCGTGGCCCTGCTGCGCCAGCCAAGGTCATTCGGCGTGGAGTGTAGTGATCGGATCGAGGCGCATGGCGCGCAGCGCGGGGACGTAACTGGCGGCGATGGCGACGGCGGTGAGCACCGCGGTTACGCCGGCGAAGGTTGACGGATCGTAGGGCGAGACGCCGTAAAGCAGGCCGGCCATGAGATGAGAAACAACAAGCGCGCCAACCAGGCCGCCGCCGGCGCCGGCGGCGGCCAGGGTGAGGCCCTGGCGCAAAACCAGCTTGAGGATAGTGCCCTTTTGTGCGCCCAGCGCGAGGCGAATGGCGATCTCGCGCGATTGCTCATTGACCAGGAAGGAGATGGTTCCATAGATTCCCAGGGCCGCGAGCAGCAGGGCAGTTACGGCAAACAGCGCCACCATTTGCATGGAGAACCGCCGCACGGAAAGCGAAGAGGAGAGAACGTCGTCCAAGGTCTCCGCGCGGAAGACGGGAAGCTCCGCATCGACGGACTGGATTTGCGTGCGCACCTGCGCAGAGATGGAGGCGGGATCCACCTGTCCAAGCAGGTAGAACGCAAGGAACTTGGCGGGGCGCTGGTAGATGTCGAGGTAGATCTGCGGAATGCCGGCGTCGGCGAGCGATTCAGTGCGTGCATCGGCAATGACGCCGACGATGGTGGTCCAGTCCGGCCGGGCACGGCCCAAACGACCCTGCAAACGGACTCGCTTGCCGACCGGATTCTCGCCCTTCCCATCTTTGCCGGGCCAGTACATGCGGGCCGCGGCCTGGTTGATGACTGCGACCAGGGGCGTGTCTTCAACATCCTGGTCGACGAAGAGGCGTCCACGCAAAAGAGTCATGCCCAGCAGGTGGAAGTATTCCGGTGAGACTGTCAACGTATCGATCTGCGGCGGCTGGCTGCTCTTGAGGTCCTGGCCCTCGCGAAACAACGGAGCCGGTCTGCGATCGGTCTGGCTATGGCCAAGGGGAATGGCCGCCCGATCGCTGACGGCGGTCTCTTCCACGCCCGGAATCGTCCGGTTGTGGCGGAGAATTTCGCGCAGCAACACCCCTTCCTGTGTCGCGGTGCGGTAAATGTCGGTCTTGGGATCGTTAGGATTCGGCAGCGAGGTCTCGATTGCCACCACCCGAGTGGGATTGAAGCCGGGTTGCACCTTGAACAAGTCCCAGAAGCTGCGCAGCAACAGGCCGGCGGCGATCATCAGCACCAGGGAGAGAGCTAATTCACCAATCACCAGAACATGGCGCAAGCGCGAGCGCCGCCGCGAACCGTTGGAGCCACGGCCTTCCTGCCGGAGGGTCGCCGACAAATCAAAGCGGCTGGTGAGCCACGCGGGGGCAAGCCCGAAAATGGTTCCGGCGGCGACAGAGACGACGATGGCAAACGCCAGCACGCCCCAGCTGACGGAGATGTCATTGAGGCGCGGCAGGCTTTCCGGAACAAATTGCAGCAGGAATTTCCGGGCGCAGAAAAGGACCGTGAAACCGGTGATGCCGCCCAGCACGAAGAGCAGCAAGCTCTCGGTGAGGAGCTGACGAACCAGGCGCGTTCTTGCGGCTCCCAATGCCTGGCGAACCGCCATCTCTCGTCCTCGCGCGCTGGCGCGGGCAAGCAGCAGATTGGCGACGTTGACGCAGCTGATGAGCAGGACCAGGCCCACCGCGCCGAACAGCAGGATGAGCGATTGGCGAACGTTGCCGACAAGAGTTTCGGCCAGGGGAGTAAGGCGGATGGTCCAAGCGCCTTGGGGCGGATAATCCGCCGGATATTGCTTCTTCAACGATGCCACGAGGGCATCGAGGCGCTGCTGCGCGGCCTCAGGCGAGAGACCGGGCTGAAGGCGAGCGATGGTCTCGAAGGGGAAACGTGTGGCGCGCATCGGAGGCGGCGCGGGGTCGCCGTAAAATCCGGCCGCCGCCCACAAATCGGCACTGCGCTCCAGGCTGTTTTGGCCCTGGTCGCGAAAGCTGGCCGGCATGACTGCGGCAATCTGATAGACATCGTTGTCCAGGCGCACACTTTTGCCCAGAATGTGCGGGTCGGCGCCAAATGCGCGCTTCCATAGCCCATCGCTGATGACGACATCAGGGATGAAGCCGGGTGTGGGGTCGTGCGGATCCCAGGTATGGCCCAACTGCGGGTCGACGCCAAGCACCGCGAAGTAGCTCGGCGAGACCGACTTTGAGGCGATGCTCGCGGGCTGGGTGTTGCCGGTTAGATTGTTGGTGCCGAAAAAGGACAGGGACACATATTGGAAGATTCCCGAGTTCTGAAGGTCTCTCAACTCAGGGATGGAGAGGCCGATGTCGTGCGCGCCCACGCCGGGAAAGTTGGCTTCAATGCGCACCAGTTCGCTGGGGTGGGGGTAGGGCAAAGGATGCAGCAGGGTTGCGTCGATGACGCTGTAGATGGCCGTGGTGGCGCCGACGCCGAGGGCCATGGTGGCAATGGCGATGAGGGAAAATCCGGGAGACCGGTGCAGCATGCGAAACGCATAGCGGATATCGAGCAGAAGATTCTCGGCAAGCGGAAGACTCTGCTCGGCGTTGTGTTGCTCGCGAATGGCCTGGGCGGCGCCAAGCTTGAGTGCGGCCTGCCTGCGCGCCTCGACGGGCGACATGCCGGCGCGCAAATTCTCCTCGGTCTGCAGGGCAAGATGCTCGGCCAACTCTTCACGGACACGCTGGTCGGCGCGCCTGCCGGTGGCGAAATTCGAGAGGCGAATGAAAAAGCGGCGCAGGAATCTCATGGCAGGTCCTCTGCTTTGACTTCAAAGAAGCGCGCGAAGATAGCCGCGGTTTGTTCCCAATCGTGGGTCTCTTCCCGGAGTTGTTTGCGGCCGGTCGCGGTAAGGGGATAGAAGCGGGCGCCGCGGTTGTTTTCAGGTGTACTACATTGCGAGGCAATCGAGCCAATGCGTCCGGCCTTTCTTGCATCGGGGGACCCACCTTTAGGTTCCCAACAGGAATAATGCCATGATTCCTTTTGGAAAGCAACAGGAACTTTTGCGCGATCTCAAGCCGTTGTTCTGTTGTTTCCGCATAGAAGGGTGCGGCGCGGCCCTGCTACACTGGCCGCACCCTGAATCCTGGAGAGACATTGTGAGATTCAAGCTGGTTGTTTCGATGGCGTTGTTGTTGCCCGCGCTCGGATGGACGCAGGGCGCTGCCCCAGGCGCGGCGCAGGTGGACTCGGCTACCGAAAAGGCGCTGGTGAAGCTGGGCGGGCAGTTGATGGTGGAGGGGAAGGCCTACGAATATGACCGCAAGCTGGCGGACGATATTGGGCCGAGGCTGACGGGTTCCGATAACTATATGAAGGCGGCGGCGTGGGCGGTGGACGAGTTCAAGAAGATGGGACTCCAGAACGTTCACGAAGAGAATTGGGAAATTACGGCGGCGTGGGAGCCGGAGGTGTGGGCGACGGGGGAGATTCTGGAGCCGCACCGGCAGCGGCTGCACCTGGAAGCGGACGGGTGGAGCGTTTCGACGCCGGAGGGCGGGGTGAAGGGCAAGGTGTACCACCTGAAGGAGCTTTCGCCGGAGAGCGTGAAGGCGGAGGCCGCGGACATTAAGGATGCGGTGGTGCTGGTGGATGAGGACTCGTTTCCCAAAGACGAGTCAGGGTTTGGAAAGATGCTGGACGCGGTCGCGCTGATGAAGCAGGAGGGCGCGCAGGCAATTCTGGCGGGAATTGGCGCAACGAATAACGTGCCCAGCATGGCGGGGATGACATGTTGCAATGGGACGCCAACGCCGCTGCCGGTGGGGAACGTGGGCGAGGAAGATACGCTGCTGCTGCGCCGGCTGCTGAATGAAGGTCCGGTGGAGGTGGAGTTCAGCTTCAAGAACCGCATTCGGGAGCACGTGAAGGTGCCGAACGTGGTGGCGGAGATTCCGGGGCCGGACGCTGCGGGCGAGTATGTGGTGATTGGCGGTCACCTGGACAGTTGGCAGCTGGGGACGGGCGCCGAGGATAACGGGACGGGCGCGGCCAGCGTGATGGCGGTTGCGCAGGCGATGAAGGCGGCGCGCGTGCAGCCGAAGCGGACCATGCGATTCGTTCTTTTTGGCGGCGAAGAAGAGGGACTGCTGGGATCGATCCAATACGTGCGGGCGCATGCAGCGGAGATGGACAAGTGCGCCGGCGTGTTCATCACGGATACGGGGTCGGAGGCGCCGAAGGGGTGGTACATCTTCGGGCGCGACGACGAGAAGACGGCGCTGGAGCCGGTAAAGCCATTTTTGGACGAGCTGGGCGCGGGCGGAACCACGGACGAGGGGCGGTTTACGTTCTCGACCGACCATGGCGCGTTTTTGATTCATGGGGTGCCGGCCTACATGCTGTGGAACCCGACGGACGAGTATTTCAAGCTGCACCACAAGCCGAGCGACACGTTCGACAAGGTGAGCCGGCGTGACCTGACCCTGGGCGCGGCGGTGGTGGGGCTTACGGCGCTGGAGTTTGCCGATGCGCCGGCGATGCTGCCACATCTGGACCAGGCCGGAGTGGAACAGCAACTGAAAAAGATCAAGGCCTACGACGAGTACAAGGACATGGTGGAGCACAAGAACTTCTGAGGCGGGGGCGTCTGTGAAGTCAGGCGAGGATCGCAGACGCGCCATTTAGAATGGGCAATGTGGAAGGTCAAGCGGCGTCGCCCATCATTCTGGCTGAGAATTTGACGAAGGTGTACCGGTCGGGACGGCTGGAAGTGCCGGCGGTGCGAGGGGTGACGTTTGCGGTGGAGCGCGGGGAGTTTGTGGCCATCGTGGGGCCATCCGGGTCGGGGAAGTCGACGTTGTTTTACCTGTTGGGCGGGTTGACGCGGGCGACCTCGGGGCGGGTGGTCATCGACGGTGTGGATTTTGCCACGCTGAACGATGCCCAGCGGACGCAGTTGCGAAGGCATCGGATCGCGTTCGTGTTCCAGAAGTTCAACCTGCTGCCGACTCTGACGGCGATGGGAAATATCGAAGTGGCGCATTCAGTAAGCGGGCGCAAAGAGCCGCTGGACCGCAAGTATCTTGACCACTTGAGCGAGATGCTGGCGATCAGGGGACGGCTGGAGCATTTGCCGTCTGAGTTGAGCGGGGGCGAGCAGCAGCGGGTGGCGATTGCGCGGGCGCTGGTGACGCGGCCGGCCATCGTGCTGGCGGACGAACCGACGGGGAACCTGGACACGAAGAACTCGGAGGCGGTGCTGGAGATGCTGGTGCGGTCGAACCGGGAGCTGGGGCAGACCGTGCTAATGATTACGCATAACCCGGAGGCGGCGGGGATCGCGGGACGGATCCTGCACATGCGCGACGGGGAGATTGTCAGGGTGGAGAGCGGGCCCGGCGCGGCCAAGGGTAGCGGAATCAAGGTTTGAGGCGGCGGTAGCGGGATGAAACGGCGCGGTTTGACCGGATTTGGAATGCGCCGGTATACTCAAGGCTGCGACAAGCGGGAGTAGCTCAGTGGTAGAGCATCGCCTTGCCAAGGCGAGGGTCGCGAGTTCAAGTCTCGTCTCCCGCTCCATTTTGTTCTCCGGCTGGGGCCGGGTTACGAATGAAATGGGGCACTTTCAATAGGCTGCCCTGCCCAGAGGCGCGGTACCCAAGTGGTAAGGGAGAGGTCTGCAAAACCTTTATGCGCCGGTTCGATCCCGGCCCGCGCCTCCAATCTTTCCTCAGTAAAATCAATTAGTTCAGATGCTTAGGCTCGTTTTCCACGCGAATTCACAGGCGTGTCTTTTTCGTGAATTTTCGTGTCTTTTCGTCCATTTTCGTCCGCCTTCGTGTGGGGGGTCGGACCAAAAGCGGACAGAAATTTGTTCGGTTGTGACAGGCAGAGGAGCATGTGATTGCGCAGGCTCGGTGGCGCCGAAAGGCGGATCGAGCCGAGTCGATACCACGCTTCGGCCGGGTAGGCGCTGGCTTCGATCAACTCTGCTATTGTGACCGTCGAGCCCAAAGGGGGGAGCGAGGAGCCGCCGCTCTTTGCCTATCTCTGCTCCGAGACGCCCAACCTTCCGTGATGGCGCGTCTGCCACTCGCAGGTTGCTCATCGCCCGAAGAGAGGAAACCGGTCCCGCGGCCGGGACCGGTTTTCAATCGTGGAGCGGGGTAGAGGAGTCGAACCTCATTCGTTGCTCATTGGGCGGCCACCGCTGGTGACTCAATATGGTCCTTCGATTAGGGGAGCTATACCACCCGGCCCCGCAGCAACGCCGCTCCGATCCAACCGTTTTTCGCTTTGCCAAGGTTGCGAGAAACCCTCGACGGCTTTTTACGATGCCGTACGCAATGATGCGCGCCTGCATTAGTGGAAACTGTCTCCTGCTTCTCCTTCGCATCGCTATTGATCGAGGTTGTCATCTGTTCTGCCTCCTGTGCTTGAGTTCGAAAACTCGCGGCGACGTGAGCAGTACCGACTCCCCCAATCGAGACCCATACTGAGGCCAGGAGGGTGTCCGGCGAGGGACGGCTCACGGAGATGCTCTCGACGATGGCCGAGAGCATTGAACTGGCCGAGGTGATCCCGACGTTGCGCCAACATGGCGTCAATATCCCGGAGGAATTGCTCCGCCGTGTGTTTTCTGGGCCCGCGGACACATTTCAGGAGGACGCGACTTCGAATCAAGCCCGGAACGCCATGTTTGAACTCAGCATGGGGGCCATGGCCGCTCGACAAGGTCTGAAGCCAACACTGAGTATGGACAAACCTGGCGTCGCCTTTGGCTTTGAAGGCCGCTCGATCAAGATGGAGTGCAAACGGGTTCTGTCGGAAAACAAGATTGTGGAGCGGCTCGGAGAGGGAATCAAACAACTGGAAAAATCCGTTCAAAGCACTACGACCGACATTGGGCTTGTCGCAATCTCGCTTTCCAAGCTTCTCAATCCCGGCGACCGATACCTCGTCTCCGAGGCCCCGCACGAGAGCCTATCGAAGGAGGTAGCAAAGGCGCTGCAGGCAAACGAGCAAGGACTCGGAGCAATGGTTCGACCGGCGGTTGCAGGATTTCTTTTCTATCTTTCGAGCGTCGCTTACGTGCCGGGCAAAGGCTACTCGCCGATGCGAGCTGGAACCTTCTTTCCGCTGAACCTCGACGAACAGCCATTTCTGCGCAAACTGGCAAGCGCCCTAAGAGTCTGAATGACTGCATCTCGCCGACCAGGCTATTTACGGGTGAAGGTCCAACCGGCATCATCGCGCTCCACGCTCGATGGCGAATGGGAAAGAAGAACGGCAAGATCAAGAATCTCTGAATCTCTGAAGTTCACGAATCATCAAGATTCATCAGTTCAGTCGTCTTCGGAGCGAGACAGGAGGTTCCCGAGCTGGTCCGCGATGCGAGCAAGTTCCTTCGGAATGTCTTGTAAATCACGTAATGTCTTTGGCATTTCGTTGTCGTGGACGAGTTGCTTCCGGCTCGCATCGACGCTGCAGACAAACTCCTCGCAGAATTTCTTCCCAGTCGAGTCTTTGTATTGACATTGGCCCTCGAACCGAGCGTCCGAGAACCTTCTGACAGTATCGTGAGCAGCGCCGACCAGTACTGAGACGCTTTCCTGCGGTAAAAGGATGGCGATCTGGTCCAAGCTCCGGACCTCGTCTCCCTTGTGATCGACCGGGTGCTTCATCCAGGTCAACCGAACATTGTAGGCCACGCCCGCTCCCAGGTTCTTGACCCGAAGCTGTAACAAGTCGTATCGGCTGGTCAGGTCGAAATAGGGTGTCGGTCGAGGGCGCAGCGCATCTTCCTGCATCTCCAATACTCGCAGCGCGGGAAGGATCGCGATCACTGCGGCGATGACCGCTAGCAGCGCAGCCAGGGTGGACCATGTTTCTTTCTCTTTGGGCCCATGCAGAAGGAAGACGACAAGAGCCAGGCAAGCGATGAGGACGATTCCAAGGCACACGTAGACCATTTTTCTCATAGCAACATTGTGCACGCCTCTCGGCGACTCATTTCGATGGGCCAGGCGGATTCATCACATTAATCTCTACCTGGGCTTGTAATTCGAACCCCTTTGGCAGCCTAGTCATATCGATGGAGGGATAGTCGAAACCAAGGATGTGAACGATTCCGTGCAACTCTTCGGGAGCGACATGTCGAACGTGCTCGGTGACCAGCTTGCGCCGATCGCGATTCGACCAAACCACCTTACGATAGAACTCGATAAAAGCAAGTCCCAGTTCGTTTGAACGTACGATTGCGAGCGTATGAACCCCGTACGTCCCAAAATGAAATCTTACGGACCATCGGTTATCCGGATTCCCTTGAGCTGGAGGAGGGACTGGTTCAAGTGATCAAGGACGCGGCGATGGTATCGGATCGCTTTAATGAGCTCATCCGATTGCCCGCGCAGATTTCGGACCCTGATTTGGAGGCTCTCGTGCAACTCAGGAGAATTGCGACGGGCGAGGAGTTTGAAGCAGACACTATCTCCGTCACAATGAGGAAGGACAAGAGTCTACAAGATGGTGTTCTATCAGATTCACACAAATGGCTTGCGCCCCTCCGTTTCGAG
>CAWBIG010000148.1:0-13400 GCA_963788435.1 uncultured Acidobacteriota bacterium
CATGAAACTATGTATTGCGAGGGCCATAGGATCATTGGGCCGCTCCTTGCCGCACAGCGATTCGTCGCGGGAGTTGACGATGGGGCGAAGGAAGGTAGTTTGAATGCCCTGCAGCACTTCAAAGAAGTCCGCGCGCTGGCTGATCTGATAGGGCGTATTTTGGCGGCCGTTCTCCGCGCCTATTTTTCCCTGGCCGGTGAGCAGAATCGCCGACACCTGGAAGGAGGCGAGAAACTGGAGATAATGAATCCTGCGCGAGAAGATGTTGTCAAATGCGCGCCGGCCGATGAGGAAGTTTAGATGACTTCCGTATGATGCGCTCCCCAGACCATCCGTGTTGTTGACCAGCACCTGGATTCGATCCCTCTCGTCGCGGCAGGCGTTGGCTTGGTCGAGCGCGGCTTTGGCGATACGCAGCATCGCGTGCCAGGCCGCGACGTGGTCCCAGGCGCTTAACACCTCGGGCATGGCCAGCTCCAGATGGTTCAAATCGATATAAATGCAGCCGCCATTTCCGGCCAGGTAGCGCCGGCCCACATCCTGAGGATTGAAGGCGGACGATCCGGCACTGGCCGCGTATCCCGTGCCGTTGCGGCCGCCGGTTTGCGAGTGAGTGGCTGCCACAGACCAGAGATTGCCCAGGTAGCCTCGGCGGTGTCTGGGGTAGCCGTCGATTTCGGCCAACAGCGCGTGAGAGGCCTCGTAGCCCGTACCGCCGGGCTGCTCCGTACCTGCGATAAAGTTGCCCAGTTCGATGTCTGCGCCGCACAGACGGGGCAACAATGGCGGGGCGGGCCGATTGTGGTGATTTGAGCGCATCTCAGGCCGCCTCCACGCGGTAACGCCAGGGCTGTTGCACTTTACGCTCGACCAAATCCACGCGAACCACGTCGGTGTCGGTCGGCAAATCGTGCAAATAACTGCGCGCATTGCGGGGAGTGAGCGCTCTCGGCACGGAGCGGCAGAACTCCGCAATGGCGGCGCTCACGTCGGAGACGCCGATGCCGGCCGGACCACCCTCGGCATCGCGAACACAGGCGCGCTCAATCGCCGATTGCGCGATGGACTCCAGTTGCGCCCCGCTGACCAGATCGGCGGCGCGCACCGTGCGGCTACTGCCATCGCGCAGCATCAGGCGGGCCAGTTCGGCCTCCGCGCCGGAGGAGAAGATCTGCGCAATCGCATGGTCGAGCAACACATCGCGTGCCGCGCTTGAACTCTCTCCGTTGGCGGAGTATGGAATATCGGGGGGAAGATGACGCGCGAGAATTGCGCGCGCGGCGTTGGCCCGCGGCCGCGGAAAGTGCAGCACGAGGTCGCCCAGCCGACCGGGGCGCAACAGCGCCGGATCGAGCGAATCGATGCGGTTGGTGGCCGCGAGGATCACGATGTTGCCGCGATCCTCAAGACCGTTCAACTCGGCCATGAAAGCGTTCAGCATGCGGTCGTCGATGCGGTGGACAGACTCGCCGCGATGCGAGCCGATGGCGTCGACTTCGTCCCAGAACATTACCACCGGAACATCCGGCTCGGCGGCGGCGGCTTCCCGTGCGACGCGAAAGACCTCCCGGTATCGTTGTTCAGTCGCACCATACCAAACCGTGTTCAGGCCCCCTGGCTTGATGTTGATGAAGTGCGAGCGCCCGCTCTTCGACAGAGTCGCGAGCCAGTTGCAGGTAGCTCGCGCGACCTTGGTCTTGCCATTGCCCGGCGGGCCTTCCATCAGCACCGACCGCTTGCGCGGCAGCCGGTACTTGCCAGCCATGCCTGGGTGACAAATATGCAAAGTCATTAGCCGCTTCAGTTGCTCGATCTCACGGTCAAGGCCGCCGATCTCGCAAAACGTGTCGCTGGGCGTCGATTCAATAAAGTACTCCTCGCCTCTGGAGGCCTCGATTCTCTCCAACGCCAGCCCCACATTGCGGTTGAGGCGGATCCCGTCGCCGGGCTTGATGGTGACACCCCGCAGCGCGGCATTGGGCAGCACCACAATCTCCTCGTCGCGGGCGCGGACCACGATCCTGCCATCGGGAAGGCCGCGGCTGAAGCTCGCTATTTCGCCGGTGAGGAAGCCAGGATTCTCCGACTTCGCCACCAGGCAGTTCTTCTCGTGGCTCAGAAGCACCTCGTCGCCGGGAATGAGCGAGGCGATCTCCACGTCGTTCTCGAGTCGGACGACGCGCCGGTCGCTCTCCGTCTGCACGATAGCGCACTGCACTCCAGCGGTCTGCGCGGGAGCGAGAAAGATAGCCGGAAAACAGGGAGGCGCGGTTAAGCTTGCGATGAGAGAACGCAGCTTGCTTTGCTCTTCCTCCACGGTGCTGAGCGCATCGCCCATCTGAGCCAATCGCTCCAGCAGATAACGGTCG
This sequence comes from uncultured Acidobacteriota bacterium, assembly GCA_963788435.1. Lineage (GTDB taxonomy): Bacteria > Acidobacteriota > Terriglobia > Terriglobales > Acidobacteriaceae > Telmatobacter. Next base: position 2,370 of record CAWBIG010000148.1, read on the forward strand.
ATCCCGGGGTTGCTATCGGCACCGGATTCACGCAGATGCGCGAGTCCCGCCGCGCGTTCCTCAATCGACTGAAACGGGCCCGCGCCGCGCACGATGGCGTCAAGCAATGTGCCTGAGCCGCGGGTTTCTTCTGGCTGCCTACGCGCCATGCGAGTTCTCCTTCAGAATGAAAAATCCTCGTGGTGTGGTGATCCCTTCGCGGTTTCCGAAAAGACTAAAACTCAAATCGGCAAAGGCAGTGTCGTTCGCGACCAACGCCACCGAATACGCGCGCGGAAATGCGGCCCGCATGACAGCTTCGTCGTCGGCCGAAAAGAAGTCCCGCGCCAGGCGGCAGTTTTTCTGCGACTCGAGCGTGCATGCTTTGCTCTTGCACCATTCGCGAACGGGGTGCGAATGCCAATATCCGAGGAACACTTCGCCGCGCCCGCGCAGGCGCAGGGCGGCATCCGCCGCGGCCCAGGTATTTGCGGTGAAAGTCAGTTTTGTGTTTGAGCTCGCGGTGTGCTCGGCGGGAATCTGCGCGGTGATTTCGACGAAGATTTCGCCCGCCTGCGTATCCTGCCAGAGCGAGCCGATCATGATGCCCCCCGTCTCCGTTCCCTGGAAAGCGTGGGTTTGGGACTCTGCTTCCTCAAGCACGCGTGGGGCGATGAACACGGGAACGTCGCTCCACTTGGCCGCCCCCTGCGGGGTGGACCTTGCAAGATAGCCGGCCAGGGACGCGTCGCGAACGGGAATTCGGGGCGACGCATTCGCTACCTGCAATCCGCCGGTTTGCGCCGTACTATCCGCGGCGGGATAAGCGATCACGGTATAGGTAAAGTGATCGCCCTCACGCAGTTTCTTTCGCTCGATCAGAAGCGAAGCAACCGACTTCGCGAATTCGCGAAAATGCGATTTGGGAAAGTCCGCGTGCATGGGCTGCCGCCCGGACGGAGCAAGCTGGACACGATAACCCCGGCAGTAAGGCTCGCCGGGTGCGTCCTCCCAAAGAGGAAGTACGGACGCGCTCGTATCCCCATCGAGTGGAAGTTCTCCTCTGCGCTGGTAATAGAATCGCGTCCATTCGCACACCGGCTCCCAATCGCGCTGCGCCACATAGGTGCCCAGGCTGACGCCGCCCTCGTCAAACATGGCGACAGCAAAGCGGTATGGAAACGTTGGGGTCATTCTAGGTCTTCCTCGCCGGTTGATTTGTCAGAGCAGGCCGGCATCAATATTTGGCTGGAGGGTCAGCCGGTCGGAATTCTGCAAAACATCGCCGATGCGCTCTGATGCATGGAGGTGGCGTCCTTCACGTTCGAGCCTCGCCTGGTAGCTCAACGGCGCGCCGCTGGCGTCGTTGCGAGGCAGGTTCATCTTGCCCAGCATCTCCTGGATCAGTTCGCCGACGGTATTGGCTGCGGGCGCGTTGGCAACGGAGAACACCTTCTGGCCCGACACGTCGCTGATCTCCAGCTCGAACTCGTTTTTCAATTCAGTCTTTGCCATATCGTTACTCCTCTCTGTCTTGGGTTTGGGTGGGGGTTGAAGATTCGCGGACAGCCAGATAACGGCCGGCCACCGATTCGTCGAGCAAGGCGTTTGCTTCGCGCGCGCAGATGCGATGTGCGGCCGAGAGCGATGCCAAAGCGTGATCCAACTCTTCTGGCAGTGCTGCCGTCGGCAGGAATACCGCCAGAGAAAAAGTGCTCCGCACCTCCGCATCTACGCAGCAGGCGCGGACCATGCGCAGAGATCCGGTGGCGGCAAGCAGGTACGAGGCCAGTGCCTGGTTGGCCTGCCAGGCGTCAACCTCTGTGTGCACCAGGTCAACGTCGACCAAAGCGTGGCAGCGGTCCGCACGCAACCGGGCCGGATGCGCCCCATCCGCTTCGAGGGCGACGGAGTAATCCCCGGATTCAAGGCGGGTAAGGGGCCACGAAGTGTTCTCGAGAAGATCCTGCGTGACCGGCAGAGGAAGCCCTTCCTCGCGCGACATCGTTCCGGCATCTTCCGAGCCGCCGGCATCGAGCAGCCGCGCGCACTCGTGGAATCCGTCCAGAGACCACTCCAGCCGGCGCGCCAACTGCGTCTCGTCCAGGACCAGAATGTCGGCGCAGAGCCTGAGCTGGCGTGCGGATTCGTCCGCCGCGATCTTTACGCCGCCTGCCAGTGCGGAGTTCCATCGGATCGCGCGCCTCAGCGCGAGCGCCGGAGCAGCCTTCATCCCGCGCTTCGTTTCAAGGCGGAGAAACCCATCGGCATACCGCGCCGCGACCGGCAGGCGGGTTCCGTTCCGCACTGCGAATTGCCAGCGCCACGGCCCGACCGCCTTCGCCCCGCCGCACCATTGGTTCAGGACGCGCTCGACAATCTCTGCTTCCCTATTCACGAGTTTCATCGCGGGCGAACCTCCAGTTCCAGAGGCCGGCGCTTTAAGGGCCTGGCATCGATCGGGAAGCGCTGCTGGTTGTTGCGCGCCCATGCGCAAGCCGCCCTGTTCAGCGAATCGTTTTCGCGCGGGTTGTACTTCTGCCAGGTCAGAATGTCGAAGAGCTGATACAGAATGTCCACCAGCGACGTGCCCGGCGTGAGCCGCCCAATGCAGATCAGCGGCAGCTCGCGGCTGACGTTGGGGTGCCATACATGCGGCGTGAATAACCGCAGCATCTGGAACGGGTCGGCCCGGCGAAGATAGTCCTGAGGAAACCAAATGCCGACTTCAAAGCGCCCGGCCTCACAAATCTCTCCGTCGCCCTCGCGCACCAAGCCTTTCAAGTGAAACTCCGCGACAAAGTGCGGGGGCACCACCGGCGACACATGCAGCTCGAGCAGGTCGCTCGACCGCGAAAGCGCCACTCCCTCGGCGCGCTGCCGTTCGAGAAAACTCTCGTAGATCCGGTCCTCGGGCTCCGGGTTTCCGCTCATGGTTCCTCCACCAGCTGCCAATGACGCCGCCCGCTGCTGACAATGTCGCCCGTGCGCAGCCCGCAATCGGCGAGCGTCATCGGCAGAAACTCGCCGGCGAGCCGCGAGTCTAAGCGTTCCAGCCCGCCGAAGCCCGCCGTCGCCATGCGACGGTTGCAATGCGGGCATCGCGCCAGCGGCCGGTTCAGCCGGGGCTGGTTCCGGCGGCGAGCGCAGCCGGGGCACACCAACTCGGTTACAAAGCGGTGGCCGTCCACCTGCAGGCTTCCCAGCGCATCGATCGCCTCGCGGATGGTGGTTCGCGCCAGGCGGCAGTGCCAGGGTGAAATCTCCCAAATTCTGTGATCGAATCGGCACCATGGATTGCGGCGCTCACCGGTCTCCTGCACAACGCGGTGCTCGACATCGAAAATCACTTGACGGCTGGCCATCCGGCCCGGCACACCGTCGCGCGCAAACTTCGCGATCTCAAAGGCGAGCAGCGAGGCCGCGAGCGCGCCAAGGGCCGAAGAGGACATGCTGGGAAACGCCGCGCCGCGCGTTGCGCAGCACAAGTACTCCTGTTCCAAATGCGAGTACTCTCCATCCCGGCCCGGATTCCACGAACATTCGAGGCACGGCGCGTCATTCGCGGGCGCATAGCCGCTCACGCGCACCAGGCTCTGGCTGCCCAGCACGCCGCCGTCGATCCAACCGGTATTCAGCCTCCAGGCAAGTTCATTCAAGTGTATTCGCGCCAGTTTGCTGTCCAGACAACTCACAAACAGGTCGCAGCGGACCAGGCCACGGGGCACATCCTCGATGCGCTCCGCAAGCGCGGTTACTTCCAGATCCGCGCGGATGCGGCGGAGTTTCGCCGCCTGCGCGGCGGCCTTGCCCTCTCCTGCGTCGCATGCGTCTATGGCTTGCACCGCGGCATTCGCGGCCTCATAGACATCGGGGTCCACCAGAGTGAGCCGCGATACCCGGGGCATGCGCGCGAGGTGCGGCAGCAGATGCGAGCCGATGTTGCCGCCGGCGCCGGCCACGACAATGTGCAGCGCGTCCATCAAGCTTCGTCCTCCGGCGTCCATTGGTAGCCAGTGTCGAGAGCGGTGGCGCGGCCGCAGAACACGCATTTTTCGGCGTACGTCCAGCAGGGCAGATCGCCGCCCTGGTTGTACCAGACGCCGCAGCGGGGGCAGCGCACCGCAGGCGCGCCGGTTTCAATCTGCTGGCGGCAGCGGCCGCAGTAAACCGCCCGCTCCGCGCCGGGGAACGGCTCAACCTGCGCTAACGCTTCCGTGGAGAAGAAAAGCCTGCGGCCATCCGGCGTGCGAATCCGATCGCGATCGGCGAGTACTCGCAGCCCCGCTACCGGTGCCTCGCTGTTCACACGGACGCCGGCATCGTCGGACGCGATCAGCACCCATGCCTGCGTGCCGCCCGCGCCCGTTCGGACCATCAGAGCAGCTTTGCTAGCATGGCGCTTCGAATCCGTGGCGAGAGGGCCTTCAAGTCCCGACGCCATCCGCGTGAGCTCGAAAACACTCTCGCCGAGCTGTTCCGCTTGCCACTGTTCTTCTCGATACATCCAGAGATGCGCCATAGCGTAATCCGCCCCAATATTGTGAGTGTGCAAGCGAAAAGGGAAAATGCGGCCGATCACCGCATGTTCCAGGGAGACGTCTGGTCAAGCTCTTGAGAAAAGGAAGCAAAGGGGATGCCCGCAGTCAGTTTCTGGCACCGCGAGTCACCGCGATCCGCATGGGGAACAGCGATGGGCAGTTTAGCCGAGAAAAAATGAAGGCATCTCGCGCCGCGCCGGCTGTCGTCGCAGGTGACTGAAAATATCCTGGTTTCAAAAACCTCGGAGCCTGCGCAAGCAATTTCAACCTGTTGCGGATTAGGCGCGTTGGAGTGGCGCGGTGATTCCGCGATTTCTCCCGCTTCTCAATTAAGCCTTAACAGGTAGTCGAATGTTTCTCCTCCGCGGCTCATTCCTTTTTCTGGTTCGCGGCGGGGCGCTTCGGCTGACGCGGATTTCCGGCGTTGCTGCTTTCTGCGCAATTGCGCGTTGGACGGCCAGCGATTCCGGCACTCAAAGTGAGTCTGGAGAAAAGGAGACAAGAAGCAATGCATATGACGAAGAGTTGCTCCGTTGTGTTGCTGGCGCTGGCTGCCTGCATGTGCTTGGCGGGCGCGGCCGCGCAGGAGGGGTCGCACAAAGATCTCGAGTTGCGAGCCTGTGGGCCTAAGGAAAAGGAAGTGAATTACGCGGAGCGCACCAACAAACATCAGCATCCCGCCGCGGAAGTGCCGGCGGGCAAAGCGCTCGTGTATGTTCTGCGCCCCACCATGGTGGGCATGGCGATACAGACCAAGCTGGCTGTGGATGGCGATTGGAAGGGTGTCAACAAGGGCGACGCGTATTTCTATTTCACGCTCGATCCTGGCGAGCACGCATTCTGCTCGGTGGCAGAAAACCACGCGTTGCTGCTTGCGACGGTGGAAGCGGGCAAGACTTATTACCTTCAACAGCACATCGAGATGGGAGTGATGAAGGCGCGTAACGAGATCAGCTTCATGCCTGAAGACGAGGGCGCGAAGAAGCGGGAGAAGCTGCATCTGTCGTCCTGGCGCGAAAAGTAGGTCGCCCTGGCAAGGGCGGCGCCCTACATAAGAATCGGCGGCCGGCGACACGCTTTGCCGTCACAACTTTTGCGGAGGATTCAAATGACACAGCACACGATCACACATTCTCTGGGGCGCTTCTTCGGTCTGGTTGCGCTCCTCGCGGCCTTCTCGGCTTTTTCGCACGCGCAGGCGGCTGCCACCACGCAGGGCGGGGTTGCGGGCGGCTCTGTGGATCTCGCGGGCAACGTGGGGTGGAGCAACCTGGAGGGTGCGGACAACAATTACCACATCAATTACGGGGGCTCCGGCGGCTACAACATCTCTCCCTGGCTGACGGTCCTGGGCGAGTATCAGTTCCTGCCAATGGGCTCGGTGACCGATACCTCGAGCGGCACGGCCATAACCGCGCATGCGAGTTACGACCTGTATGGAGGCGCCGCGCGTTTCAACTTTTCCGGCTCGAAGCGTTTCGTCCCCTACGGACTGGTTGCCATGGGCGGCGCACGCTTGAAGGGGACAGGCGCCGCGGAAGGCGTCAGCATCTCGGCCGCGATCAACGGTTACTACGTCGGCTTTGGCGGCGGAACATCGGTCTATCTGGGCCGCAACTGGGGGGTGAGGCCAGAAGTACGTTATGAACGTCAAGTGTTCTCGGTGGCCGGAACCGCAAGCAGCCAGAACGCGGTGCTGACCAGTTGCGGGGTGTTCTTCCGCTTTGGCGGCAAGGGCTAGAGCAAATGGAAACCGGGCGCGCGGGAGGGCCGAGGGTCCTCTCCGCGTGCCGGCGCCACCGGTTCGAAAGGCACACCGATAGCTCAGCGAGACGAGAATGGCGGGCGCCTCACCGCGAAACGCACCCCGCCCGCTGCGTCGCGCTGCACGAGGTCGGGGTTCTGTTTGGCCTTGTCCAAGGCGCTCCGGGCTTTGTTCACAAGAACGTTGATGTAGCGCAGTGGGTGCTTGGCATTGCACTTCGTTTCCTTGAGATGTTCGAGCAGTTCGTCCAAGGTCCGGTATGCCGCCAGGCCGCCTTGCTTCGGCGCCTCGCCTTTTGAGATGAAATCGAGGAAGAGACCCACTTGATCCTGGACCACAAAGGGCTCTTTCGGGAAGTCGATCCAGACCTGCCAGCCCCTGGCCACCGGGTTGTGCTCCACCCGGAGATGCATGGCAAAAGGAATGCGAGGGGGGGGAGGCTCTGGACCTGGCCCCTCCACGGTGATCGGCGCGATGCCGGAGCGGCGCAAATAGAGCTCAACCATCGCGGTGAGGGCCGCCGCCTTGTCGCTCATGATCTGGATTTTCTCGAAATGGTCATCCAACAACCGTTCCAGTTCCAGGATCTTCTTCTCTTCGCGGTGCGCCATCCCTGCGCATCCCGCGAGAAACTGCATCAGGCTGTACAACAAATCCCGATCGGAAAGCATGTGGTCCTCCCCGGGGAATTTCTCCCCACGGAGGTGGATTAGGGGTGCCGGTACGCGCGCGGGGCGCTTCGGAACCGGCGCCCAGGCGCAAAAGGGGCAACCAGGGTCTGAGGGCAGTCCTCCAGATACCTCCACGGCGGGGCGCGGCTGAACCGGCGGCGAAACAGACTTCGTGATCGATGTGTTGATTGGGCGGCACGGCTGAATTGGGGGAGGCGAACAGTCGTTAGAGCCAGAATAATCTACAGCTAACTATTTTATAATAAACATTTTATTGATTTTCCTTCTCCGATTATTGGGAGAAACTACCATAAATACATGATATTAAACATGATATGGAAAACTTCAATCTAGATTCAAACCAGCCAGGACAACAATTCGTTCAGGAAATATGGGCGCGATTGCGCCATGTTATCCCGGAAATCCCCGCGGCTGTGGTTCTGGTTTCCGACTCCATCGGACGCCGCGCTAAGCTAGGTCACTTTGCCCCAACCGCCTGGCGAGCGCGAGGGAGAAAACGTCATGAAGTGAGCATTAGCCCGGATCAGTTCGCTTCCGCGCCCGCCTTGCTTGCCACCTTCCTGCATGAAGCTGCGCACGCGATTCTATACACGCGAAGATACCCAGGAGGAGCGCGAAAGCACCGTCTCGGGGGCGTCGGAGCCGACGGCGACTACCATCGCGCCGAATTCAGAGATCAGTGCATCCGACTGGGACTGCGATGCGAGTTCGGAAGCAAGCGTCGCGGGTGGAATTTAACGGACTGGCCGGTGAGCGGAGTTCCCAGCCAATACAGCGAGATCGTTGCGTTCATCGAGCAGAACCGGCCGCTGGGAACCTCAAGGCGCGGACCAAGCAAGCCGGGCCCCAAGCCACTGCCCAAATCCGGCCACGTCAGGCTGGTTTGCCGATGCATGATCGGTCCGCGCAGCATCTACGTGAGTCCGACTGTCGTTGAGAAGGGAGGAATCCTTTGCGAATACTGTCGTGCGCAGTTTCAGCCGCCCGTCAAAGAGGGGAAGAGACCGCGGGCCAGAAATGAACGAGGCGGACCGGTAGCGGTTGCAAAGCCGATGCGACCTGACGGGACTGACGACGGCGCGAAACCCACCGCGATCGTCTGAAAAAAACAAACCATGCGGGCTGCTTCGCCGCGTCAACGAGACGCTGTAACGTTCGCTGCCGAGTTTGTGTATAGTTCCTGGGGGAGGCTGCTGGCCCCCTCGAGAATAGGCGGACTATACGTGGACGGAATGAGGAACGCCGTAATGGTATCGGCGGAAGCATCACTGCCTCCGGTCACGATGTTCGCCGACCATGTGCCATCGCAGTTGATCAGCGTGAGCGGATTTGCGGCGTACGGCTTGACCCACCAGCCAAGAGATCCGACATGGATGTAAACGACTACGTAGTAAGAGGCAGGTGGCTCATGCCACTCCTGGCCCTGGAGAAGAGCGCTGCTGCCGATTGGGGGCACAGATGTAAACAGGAGCTGGGGCGAGCTATTGCCGTCCGGCACTCCGCTACAGCCCCAATTGTTGGCGATGGTCTGGCCGTCAAAAACAGCCAACATCCCGGGCTTCATGGTCAGGTTGGCGTCCCAGATCCCCCAGCCGTCATCCGATCCCTTCCAGGGCTCATCGTGGGCTTCGAAATAGAAGGCCTTTCGGGTATTGGCCTGAACCCAGGACTCGAAATCGAGAAAATAGTAAGGGGCGTTTTGCGCAGAAGGAACTGCGTCACCGACATCGGAGCCGAAGCTTTGCCATCCGGTCTCGGAGACGATGACTTCCTTGGGAGCATAGGTGGATCTTAGCAACGCGTCTTCGGAGTTGAGATCGGACATCGCTGAAGAGACCTCGACTCCCTCCCAGAAGGGATAGTAGTTAACGAAAACAAAGTCACACACCGAGACCACTTCGGGATTGTTCATGAGAGTGATGAAGTTGTCGGCGGTGGTAACCGGTGTGCCAGGAACAGCAGCGCGGACCTGGTTGATATAAGCGATCAACTGGTCCGGACTGACGTAGTTGTTGAGCAGGGCTTCGCTGCCAACCACGATTGCCTGAACGCCCACGGCCTTGGCGATGGCCACGCAATCGGAGATTTCGGACTGGTTGGCGGCGTCATCGGGGCCGATCCAAACACCGAGATAGACACCAAGACCGAGACCGGCAGCGATGGACGGCACGTCCTCCAGCCCGGTGCACTGATAAGTGCGGATTCTCTGCGTATAGGGCGCAATGAGCTTAAGCTGCTGCTCGATCTCGGCGTCCGTGACGGCCGACCCCGAGCCCGCGCTCTGCGAGCCGAGATAAGGGCCGTAATCGACACCAAAAAGCCGATAGCTTACGCTCACCGCTCCGATCGAAACCGATGCCGAGCCGAACTTGGTCGTGTCCTGGGTCGAGGTCGCCGTGAGAGTGGCCGTGCCCATACCCGATGGAGTAAAGACGCCGGCCTGCGTGATCGATCCGCTAGACGCCGACCACTTTACCATCGCGCTATAACTCCCCGTTCCGGAGACAGTGGCGATGCATTGGCTGGTTTGGTTTGCCTCGATGCTCGATGGCGAGCATGAGACGCGAACCGAAGTGATGCTCGAGGTCTGCCCGCCGCCGGAAGTGCCGGTTTGGGAACCCCCGCAGCCGAAAAGGCAGGCTGCACAGAGCGCGGAAAGGAAGGGCCAGACGACGATATTCGCGATTTTCATGTTTCTACCTCCTTGCCGGACCGGCCCCATCACTTGAACCAATCGCCAATGCTCAGGCTCACTCCGGCGCGAATGTCATACCTGGGAACCGTCGGCGGCGCGGTGGGCCCATAGTACAGGGCGGTATTGAGATACTCACCGTAGATCACCAGGCGCGTGACTCCTCGCGAATTCGCAGGATCGCCGTGCAGCGTCGGGGCCACGCGCAGACCTCCGCCGCCGATGAGGCTGTTCTCCCAGTAAAAGTCCGTGGTTTGGCCCGCGTAGTCATATTTGGTATGAGAGCTCTGCACCAGCAAATATGGCGTCAGCGCGGAGCGGGCACCGCGTTTCGGCGCACGCACACCCAGCCGCACGGAGTTGGCGAAGATAACCGAATCGTACCGATCTGTAAATTCATTGCTGCTTTGCCAGTACAGACCGTTCCATATCTCGGTCCACCATGCCTTGGAAGGGTCGTTGACGTGTACGGCCTTCCAGTAGTCAAAACCGGCGCGAGCTTGGTTGCGGGGGCGCCATACGTTCGCAGTTCCCCAATAGTCGACGAAATTGTATTCGCCGAACGCACGTAGCGGACCCAGGATAGCGCCCACCAAGTTGTGCCCGCCGCGAAACGGCGCAGCGCTGAAGGGAAACATCTGTAGCCCGGCGCCCGGCGCGGCGATCCACTCGTTCTGCCACGCGTCACTTTGCGAACCGGCGATGCCGGCGATGCGGATGTAAGGGCCGAACGAGAATTCGGTCCGGCCAGGCGGCAGCCAGTATTCGATCCGGCTGTCCCACTGGACCACGCCGGTGTCGTAGCCGGGCGCATAGAACTGGGTCTTGGCATATCCCCCATCCAGGTTGGCTGGGAAAGTGAAAGTATCACCCATTTCGACCGGCGCAGCGACCTGGGCGCCAGCCGTCGGTGGAGCCGCAACGGCGAACGCGAATGACACCAGAGTCAGGCAGCACAGCCCGCCCCTGCGGAGAGTAAAGGCTGCCCACGGTCCGACCCTTGGGCGCGGTACAGCAGGGATAGCACTCATCTTGTCTCCTTCGCCCTGGGGCGCCGGCTCACTCGCGGGCCGATGCCCGGGCCCCTCTGCGATATAAGTAGGGCCCTGAGACTTCCACGATTTCGGGGAGAAATCGGAAACGCGCGCCGGGCCGGCAAAGCACGCATTGCGCACTGGTGACGTTCCTTCTCAGTTGCACGGCTGAGTTGAGAAGCTAATGTCGTCTAAAATCGCCTCGACCGCTCGATCGCCTGCCGCAGGCAGAACCACCGTAAAAGGGCTCACAACATTGGAAAGGTCCTTGTCTTCCAATGAAACGCAGTACTCCTGGAAATCGGCGTGCAGCGTCACAACCGGTCCT
>CAWBIG010000149.1:0-4826 GCA_963788435.1 uncultured Acidobacteriota bacterium
GTATAACTTTCTGGTGCGCGGATTCGACACGTCGATGATTGCCGGCCATGATCGCGGCGGCGACTCTTTCGGCGCCCTTACCTTTACCCGCGTGGTGGGCCAGGCGCTGGAGCTGCACGGCGAGGCGGTGTGGCGCGAGCAGGCCGCGGCTCTTTTGGGCGCCAACTACACCCTCGCCGGAATCACCTTCATCGGCGAGTTCTATACTCCCGCTAACATTGCTTACTACCGCGACGCAGGAGTTTCTCCCTCTGCGGGACGCCAGCACTATGTTTTTCTGAACGCGAGTAAAGCGCGGCTGCGCGAGCGTCCCGGCTGGAAGGAATGGAGCGTCTCCGGAGCGATCGTGGCCAACATCGACGACGGCAGCTATACGGGAATCTTCGATGCCAGCCGGTGGTTCGGCAATCATTTCTCGTCGTACGTGCACATGGAGATCCCGCACGGGGGAAAGACATCGGATTACGGCTCCGCGCCCTACGCGGCGGCCACCTCGGCGGGAGTCCGCTTCCAGCTATGAACAGCCCGCAAGAGCCCGGCACCTCCTGCACCAGCGCCGACTCCCGAGATGGACTTGGAAGCGGCTGGCTCTATTCCCGCCTGTTGTGGATTCCCGGCGCCACCATTCTGATTGCGCTGATCTTTTACTCGCTCGGCTACCTCAACCTGTCACGTCCCACGCAACATCTTCTCAGCATCTTTATCTACTCGGTGTGCATTTCCCTGCCTTGCATCGTGGTTCTGCCTTGGATCTCGATTCACTTTACAGACCGGTTTCCGCGGATGATCGTGCTCCTACAGGGGCTTACTCTGGCTGTGATTGCGGTCGCCGGTTCTCTGCTTGCAGCATTTATAGTGTGCCGCCTTGGAATCCACGATCGAAACAGGCTTTGGCAGGAATATCGCACGTCACTGCCCTTCTGCATCGTGATTACGCTGGCCATCGGCCTGGCGGTGAGCACCTACGAGACCATGCGCTACAAGCTGCAAGAGGCCATGCTGGAAGCGCGCACGCGGCAGATGGAAGAGGAGCGCGCCAACAAGCTCCTGGCGCAGGCGCGGCTTTCTTCGCTGGAATCGAGTGTCCATCCGCACTTTCTCTTTAACACCCTGAATTCCATCGCGGCGTTGATCCCATCGGATCCGGGTCGCGCCGAAGAACTGGTCGGCCGGCTCGCGTCGCTGCTGCGCTTCAGCTTGAACGCGCAGCATAGCGGCCTGGTTCCGCTTTCGCAGGAGTTGAAGGTGGTCCGCGACTACCTGGAAATCGAAGCCGCGCGCTATGGCCCGCGGTTGCGTTACGCGATCCTGGTTCCGGATTCCCTTGACTCCATCCGCATTCCCGCAATGTCTCTGCAGACCCTGGTGGAGAATTCCATCAAGCACGTGGCCGCGGCCCGAATCGAGGGCGCATCGATTCGGATCTCGGGAGGCGAGGACGCAGACCGCGCGTGGCTTGAAGTGAGCGATGACGGGCCGGGATTCTCGCCTGACCGGATCGAAGCCGGACATGGCCTGGGCAACCTTGTGGCGCGCCTGGAACTTTTGCTGGGCAGCGAAGCCCGCCTCGAGATCAGCCGCCAGCAGGAGAGGACGATCGTGCGGCTCTCGTTTCCGCGCTATGCTGAAATCCCATGAAAACCGCACCGCTGCGCGCGTATCTGGTGGATGACGAGCCGCTGGCCACCGAACGCCTGAAGCGGCTCCTGGCCAATTACGATTCGCTCCACATCGCCGGAAGCACGACGGATCCGGCGGAGGCCGTAGCCTACCTGAACGGCGATGGCGACATCGACATACTGTTTCTGGATATCCAGATGCCCGGCATGAACGGATTCGAATTGCTCTCGCGGCTGGCGGTGCAGCCGTTTGTAATCTTCACCACCGCGTACGACCAATACGCGCTGCGTGCCTTCGAAGTGAATTCGATCGACTACCTGGTCAAGCCAATCGAGCGCGAACAACTGGAGCGCGCCCTTAACAAACTCGGCCGTCTTCGCCCGGTGGCCAAGCCGGCGTGGCAACAGGATCCCGAGCTTCCGGCGGTTCTGAAGGAAATGGCGGAGTCAATGCTCCGCCAAAAAGTTTCAGCTCCCCGCCGCGTCGCCTCCCGAGTGGGCGATCGCGTTTTGTTTCTGGACCTCGATACCGTCTCCCACTTTATTGCTCGCGAGAAGCTGACCTATGCGGTGACGAACGCGCGCGAACATTGCGTGGATCAGACCATTGCCGATCTTGAGCGCAAGCTGGATCCGGCGCGGTTCTTCCGCATCCACCGCGCCATCCTTCTCAACCTGGACTGGGTGAAGCAGGCCAATGTATCGTTTGCAGGGCGGGCTACGATCCTGCTGAAAGATGAGCGTGGCACGCAGTTGCCGGTGGCGCGGGATCGGTTGCGGATGCTGAGGACGCGCCTCGAATTCTGACGGCGATATTGGTGTTCTCAGCAGAAGATCGGCCATGCTTCTGTTGGCCGATACCGCAGTTAGTGGCCCTTCCAGAAGAACCACCCGGCCATGCCGAATCCGATGACGATGACGCTCAAGCGGAGCACCGATTGGGGCAGCATGCGCGCGAACCGCGCCGACGAATAGCCGCCGATGGCGCAAGTAACCATGGCCAGCAGGCAGTAGCGCCACTCCACCTGGCCGCTGACCACGAAGATGAGGAACGCGATGCCGTTGGCCATGGCGGTGGCGACAACCTTGAGGGCGTTGATCTCATTCAGGTCTTCAAAGCCGAACACCGATAGCAGGGTGATGATGAGGAATCCGGCGCCGGCGCCGAAGTAGCCGATGTAAAAGCAGACGACGATGTTGGAGAAGAAGACGCCGAGGCGGTTTGGCGCGTGGGGGCCTGGCGCGGTTCCGGCGCGGGCGTGGCGAGCGGCTTTGCGGCCCTCAAGCCAGCGGGTGACGGGGCGGCTGAGGGCGAAGATGGTGGCGGCGACCAGCAACAGCCAGGGAACCAGCGCCATGAAGGTGCGCTGCGGTGTGCTCAGCAGGACCAGCGCGCCGGCGGTGCCGCCGATGAGGCCGGCTAGCCCCAAGAGCACAGCAAGGCGGAGATGGCGTCGCATATCGTTGCGGTAGGCGGCGATGGAAGTGAGCTGGCCGGGCCAGAGAGCGACAGTGTTGGTGGCGTTGGCGTGGACCGGGAGCATGCCAGTGCCGAGCATGGCGGGAAAGAGCAGGAAGGAACCGCCGCCGGCGACGGCATTGAGCACGCCGGCGAGAAAGGCCGCGATGACTAGCCACAGGGATTGCACGTGGACGAGGGGGTGGGTGGCCAGAAGGAGCATGTGCTTCTGATTGTAGAGAGGCAAGATGGAGGTGCAAACGGAACCGCGGCAACGCCGGAATCGTATTCCGTTTCGGAGGCCACCATGTACGCTGACACAGGTCGCGGGATAGGAATCGCTATTTGGACTATGGCTCTGCCGATTGGGCTGTTCGCCGGCTACATTGCCTGTCAGGTTGTTCCGGATATTCTGCGGATCGTGGTTCCGGCCGTGGTGCGGGCTGTTGCCACAAGCTAGTTGGGCGCGCCGGTGGTCTCGCCGCTCGCGAACCGGCATTCGCCGCATTGGCAATGGCGGCGCAGGTACTCGAATGAGTAGATTCCGGCGGAGTGGCCGTCGAGCCAGTTGAACTGGATGGCGTAGCGGCCCACGGCGTGGGCGCTGGCGGGCTTGGCCGGGGGCGCGTACATGGGCAGCAGGTCGGCCGGTTTTGCCTTGGGCTGCCCGGCCTTGCGTCCCTGCTGGTTGCGCTCGTCCACGCAGGTGGCGCAGGGGCAGGCGTGGCGCAGCCAGGCAAAATTCCATGCGCTCCGGTGCCCGTCGGCCCAGTCGATCTCCATTCCTTTGCCCTCTGAGATCATCACCCGCACTTTCTTGGCAATCACCGCCTCGCGGCTCAGCGGACGCTCGTCCGCGCCCCCGCGGGCCTGTTCTTCCGGGCTGGAAATACGGATGCCTTCGTGGCTCATGTTTCTATTTTACGTGTAGCTGGCGATGGCCGGACAGGCGCGCACAGGAGCGGCAATCCGGCGCGGCCCGAAGCGTTTGACGGTCCTCAACCCCACTCCTATAATCCTCATAGTTCCTGGTACGCCTCCTTCCGCGTCTTCTCATCTGCCCTTTCTCTATCCTGAGCGGGCATTCCCTCAAAAGACGAGAGAAGCAGTTCGAGGAGAAGGCATGGGCTTTGCTTCCGGCTGAGGCTGATCCCGGAGAAGGAACCGGCTAAGGAGTTTAAGAGAACGCGATGAAATGCTCGATTTGGTTTCCCGTCATCCTGATATCTGCCATCACCGCTGGAGCGGCAGCACAGATGCCGGCGGCCCCCATGCCATCAGCCCCATCGCCGGCGGAGAGATCAGAGGCCGCCGTGCCCACCAGCGTGGGTCCAGCCAAGATTGCCGTGATCGCGTTCCAGGTGACGGTAACTTCAACCAATGAATTTCAGCGGGCATTTCTCGACGTGCAGAAGAAGTTCACACCGAAGCGGCAGTTGCTGAAAACGATGGGCGACCAGATCGACAGCCTCACCAAGGAGCTGCAGGCCACCAACAGCAAGCTGACCGACGAGCAAAAGGCCGCAAAAGCGCGCGATCTGGATGACAAGAAAAAGCTGTTTGACCGGGAACAGCAAGACGACCAGACCGACTTTACGCAGCAGATGCAGGAACTCTTTCAACAGACGGCATCAAAGGTCGAGGACGTGCTTACGGATTACGCACCAAAGCACGGTTTCACGCTGGTGCTGGACGTGGACAACAGCCAGGAGAATCCCGTGATGTTTGTAGGGTCGCCAGCGATGGGC
>CAWBIG010000150.1:0-37668 GCA_963788435.1 uncultured Acidobacteriota bacterium
TTTCTTTGCCGACGGCCAGGTTCAGTTGGCCGGCCGCACTGAGGTAGGAACCGATTAACTGCGCATATGCCAATTGCACCTGGCGATAGTCGCTTTGCGCATTGAGAAAATCCATCAGCGTGGCGCCGCCATGTTGGTAGGCGAAGGTGACCGTATCGCGCACGCGCAGGGCCTGGTCGTTGTACTTCGCTTTGTACGGCTTCAGCAGTGCGATGTTGCTGCGTACCAGCTCGTATGCTGTGTCCACGTCGCTGAAAACCTGGGCCCGCGTGGCATCGCTGGCTTGCTGGCTGCGGTCGATGTCGATCATCGTGCGCTTCTTCTCGCCTTGATTCTTATCGAATATGCGCAGCGGAATGCTCACGCTTACGCCGATGGTCTCAGAGCCATTTGGGTTATTCGTTGACGAATTATTCGTGAACCAACCTGCAAAGGTCGGGTCGGTTGAGCCATTTGCCACGGCCAGTTTGTGATTCGTCTGGGATTGTTGAATCGTTTGCAGCGCTGCCTGCAGGTCGGGCCGCGCCTCCAGCGCTGCATCGCGATAGGTCTCCAGCGGCTGCAATGTGTCGCTGAAATCGAACGGCCCGTTCACATCGAACTGATCCACCGGGGTGCGGTCGTTGAGCATCTGCAGCAGCTGAATCTTGGCGGTACGGAGGTTGACCAACGCGTTCTCGATTTCGGATTCGTACTGCACGCGAAGTAGCTCAATACGATCCAGGTCGATCTGCGCCAGATCTCCGGCCTTGAAGCGGGCACGGCTGATGTCGATGATCTTGTCGTAGTAATCGAGGTCGGCCTTCGCCAGATCGAGAATAAACTTCGCCTGGAGCGTTCCAACAAACGCCGCGCGCAGAGCGAATACCATGTTTCGCTCCAGGTCCTCGTGCTGCGATTGGGTGATCCGTGTGCCTTCCTTCGCACTTTCGAGTCGCAGTTCACGCTTATGCTCGCGCTCGTGCAGGTAACTGAAGTTCGGCTGCTCGGTAGTTCCCTTAAAGGGAGTCCAGACCCCATTGTGCGGCGCGGCTTGGGTGCCATCGACGGATAAGGTTAACTGCGGATTGGGGCGGAGAAAGGCTGTGATCTCCTCGGCTTGCATCTCGTCCACGTTGTCGGCGTCGGCCTTCAACGCCGGATTGACAGCTTCAAACCTGGACTTCACCTGATCCCAGGTCAGGGCCGTCGGTGCCTGTGCGGCTGCCGCACCAGCCCCGGCGGCGAGAATCGCCAGCAGCAACAGCCGAACCGTGGAAGATTTCAGTGTGGCCATTTGCATCCCTTCGTTCTTAAGCATCAAGCGACACCTCCGGTTCTGGCAGCGTGTCGCCATCCCTGGCAATCCAGACATACAGGGTTGGCAGAAGGAAGATGCTCAACGCTAGAGCTGCCATGAGTCCTCCCACAATGACGATGGCAAACGGGCGCTGCGAGTCGGAACCAATGGCGTGGGACATCGCCGCCGGAAGAAGTCCCAGGGTAGCTACCAGCATCGTCATCATGATCGGACGCAGGCGCAAGACTGCGCCCTCGACGGCGGCGTCTTCGACCGTGTAACCCTTTGCTCGAAGCTGGTTGATGTACTCCAGCATGATGACGCCGGTCTGAACCGAGACACCGAACAGCGCCAGGAAGCCGACACCGGAAGATACGCTGAAGTATGTGCCAGTCACAAGCAGAGCGAGCAATCCTCCAACCGGAGCCATGGCCACGTTAGCCATGAATCAGCAGCGCCCATTTGAAGGAACGAAACATGGCGTAGAGAATGATGAAGATCAAAAAGATAGTCAGGGGCACGATGAGTGCCAGCCGGGCCTCGGCTCGCTTTTCGCTGTCGTATTCTCCCGACCATTCGAGGTGATAGCCCCGCGGCAACTGCACATTCCTGGCGATCTTGTCGATGGATTCCCGGACCGTGGTGCCCAGATCGCGCCCGCGAACTTCAAAGCGGATGGCCACGTACCGGGAACCGTCTTCCCGGTAAATGTCGTAGGCATCATCGTGAACCTGGACTTTGGTCACCTGGGCCAGCGAGACGCGCTCTCCCGAGGGAGAGAGCAGTCGAATATTCTGGATAGCCTCCTTGGTATCGCGATACGGTTTCTGATAGCGCACGACCACGTTGTAGACTGCCTCTCCCTGCAACACCTGGCTAACAGAATTACCGCCGACCGCGGTCTGAATTGCGTCCTGGATATCGGCCACATTGATGCCGAAGCGCGCAGCCGCCTGACGGTCAACGGTGAGATCGATATTCGGCTGGCCCGTATCGCGTTGAATTCCCAAATCCTTGACCCCGTCAATATTGGGCCATGACATCTTTGATCTGTTCGCCCTTTTCCTCGAGAACGTCCAGGTCCGGCCCGTATAACTTGGCGCACAGTCCGCCTTTCGTGCCGGTCATCGTTTCATCCACGTTGTCCTCAATGGGTTGGGAGAAATTCCAGAAAGCCCCTGGGTGCTTCTCCAGTTCGCGATCCATGGCCGCGATCAACTCCTCCTTTTTCTGATGAAAGACGGGCCGCCATTGGTCCTTGGGCTTCAAGTCGACAAAGTATTCCGTGTTGCCGAATCCTCCCGTGTCGGTTCCATCGTCGGGCGCGCCAGCTTGCGAGACGACCTTGGTGACCTCTGGGAATGAGGCGAAAATATAGCGGGATTGTTGGGTGAAGCGCGTGCCTTCCGTCTCACCAACGCTGTTGGCCATCGCACCGCGCGCCCAGATAGCGCCTTCGTCCAAATGAGGCAGGAACTCCGAGCCAATGACACCGCTGAACGCCAGGAAAAGGGCGAGGGCCAACGAAGCCAGTGCAGCGCCGATCACAATCACGCGATGCCTGACAGCCCAGCGCGAGCTGGTCCGGTAACGTTTGGTAAGAAACATCATGGCCGGATTGCGCCATTCCTTGACTCCGTTTCGGAAGACGATGGCGCACAGCACCGGCGCGATCAGAATTGAGAACGTCATCGCGCCGAGGAGTGCGAAGGCAACGGTCCAGGCCATGGGCCGGAACAAACGCCCTTCGACTCGTTGCAACGTGAAAATCGGCATGTAGGCGGTAATGATGATGGCGATGGCGAAGAAGACCGGCCGTTGGACCTCGTGACACGCCTCACGAATTACGGCGAAAATTGACTTGGGTAGTGTTTGTCGGCCGCGGTGCTGGCCGTTGGTTTGCTGTCCGTTCGCTGCGTAGGGGCCAAAATCATGACTCAGGTGGCGGACGATGTTCTCCACCATGACGACAGCGCCATCCACAACCATGCCAAAGTCGAGCGCGCCAAGAGAAATCAGGTTTGCGGGGATATTGCTCAAATTCAGAAAGATTGAGGCGAACAACAGGGAAAACGGTATCGTCACCGCAACGATCAGGGCCGCACGAACATTGCCGAGGAACAGAAGCAGGACGATCGTCACCAGGATCATCCCCTCGCCGAGGTTATGCAGCACCGTGTGCAACGTGAAATGAATCAGATCGCTGCGGTCCAGCATGGGGACGACCTTCACACCCTCAGGCAGGATGTGGTTGTTGAGTTCGTCCACTTTTTTGTGGATCCCTTCGAGTGTGGGGCCTTCTTCGGCCCCTTTGCGCATCAACACGCCGCCCTGGATGACGTCGGGCTCATCGACAATCACGCCGTCCAGACGATGATCGGCTCTGGCCATGTGCCCCAACCGAATTCTGGGGCCCCATTCGACGACCGCGATGTCCTTTACGCGAACGGGAGCCCCATTCGAAGTCGTCAGCACGGTATTCTCGATATCCTGCACATTGCGGAAAAGTCCTAGTGCGCGGACGTTCAATTGCTGCGAGCCCTCTTCGACGAAGCTGCCGCCCGCGTTCATGTTGTTGATCGCGAGTTGCTGTTCCACCTGGCTGATGCTCAAGCCGTAGGTGATGAGCTTATTCGGATCGACGCGTACCTGATATTCGCGCGCGGTGCCGCCAAAGTCGCTCACGTCCACCACGTTCGGCACTTTCCTGAATTCCTTGTACAGGGTCCAATCTTCGATGCTCCTCAAATTCATCAGGTCATATGCCGGATTCGTGCTCCGGATGGTGTACCAATAAATCTGGCCGGTCATACTCCAGTCCGTACCGATCTGAGGCTGTACGCCCGCCGGCACACTGACCTGCGTGAGCCTCTCGAGCACTTTCTGGCGGTTCCAATCGTTGACAGATGAATCGTCGAAGATCAATGTAACCAGGGAAAGACCAAAAATCGATTCCGACCGCACCGTCGTGAGATGCGGAATCCCAAACACCTGAATTTCGACGGGAACCGATACTTGCTGTTCCATTTCTTCAGCGGAATGCCCGGGCCACTGGCTGATGACATTCACATAATTATCGGCAATGTCCGGATAGGCCTCTACGGGCATGTTGTGAAACGACACCGCCCCCCAGCCGAGCAATAGCAGCCCGATCGCCAACACCACGTATCGATTATTGAGCGCAAAATCTACGAGATTGCGGATCATGATTTCTTCCTTGAATACGGGGGGCGAGCGTTACTCATTGTCGATTGCATTTTCGAGATTGATCGCGTTGGTCACGACCTGCTGGCCAGGCTGCAACCCGGATAGAACCTGCTGCATGTTGTTCGGCAACTGTTCGCCACCAACGATTTCAAGCCTTTTGAACTTCTCCTGCACAGGGACGAAAACCCAATCGCGGTCGTGCAGATGCACGATCGCGGACGCTGGGACGGCCGCGTAGATCTGCTTCCCGTTGCCGAACAAGGTAGCCGTGGCGAACATGCCTGGCCGCATCATCTCGCCCGGATTGGCCACTTCAACCCGAACCTTCGCGGTGCGGATATTCGGATCGAGAATCGAACCGATGTTGCTGATTGCGCCCTTGAGAACTCTGTTCGGATAGGCGCTCAACTTGATCGCGGCGGGTTGCCCCACACGCACGCTGGCCATGTCGTTTTCGTAGACGTCACAGACGATCCACACCGTGGTCAGGTCCGAAATAGTGAATGGGTTCGGTGTAGAGTAGGCCTGCACCGCGGCTCCGCTCGTAACTTCCTGATCGGTGATCACGCCGGAAACCGGCGCCAGAATATCGACAATTCCCTTCGGGTTATCGGGGTCGCTACCGAGCAGGTGAAGATGCTCGGTAGCGGTATCAAGTGTGGTCTTGGCGTCGTCCTCGTTGTCTTGCGCGACCTCAAGGTCTCCCAGCGCTATGGCCCCGTGTTCGTACAGCAGCTTCGCTCGATCCAATTGCTTGCGAGCAAGGAGCTCATCGGAGACGGCCTTGCGGTAGGCGTCGAAACCTCCCGAAATGTCGTCGCTGCGAACACGCAGCAAGAGCTGGTCCTTCCTTACTGTGTCGCCGAGGCGAGCGCGGATGTCCACAATGCGGCCGGAGGCAAGCGAAATCACCGGAACAGTTCGCGCGATGTCAGGAAATACTGTGCCGGTGACGGACAATTTCGACGGGGCCTGGTATTCGGTCGCTGTTACGATCGGATACCACTCCGGATGCTCGACCGCGAAGAAGGAAGCGTCCACTCCGGAAACCACCTTGGCTGCAGGGGGCGCCTCGTCGGACGCGTTCGCAACCTTCTCTTTGCAACCGGTCGCCCACAGCGTAGCGGCAACCAACACCAGGGCTGTCGATTGAATGCCAAGGCGTTCCATCTATGCTCTCCCCAATCTTCTTCGTTGCTGCTCTGCTGATGTTTTGAACACAACTATCCTCTGAGAGCCGGCGACAACGGAATTCCTGCGCGGTGGTCTTCGAGCCGTGAACCTCACGGCGCAAAGACCGCCTGTTCCCCAGGCCGGTTGTTGATCGTCGCTGCTAGAAACGCGTCATGATGGCGAGCGTTGTAACTGTCTGGTTGGTCCGCAGATCAGGCCACCATATTGCGGCGGTCCCGGTGCCGCCGTTGTTATTCCCGGCACCGATACAGGCAGTCTCCGCTTGTGGGAGACTGCCGTAGCCAAAACCGGATGGAGCCCCACTGGCGCAGGCATACTGTCCGGGTTGACCATTGTTGAGGGGAGGGCCGCCTGCGAACGCCGGCGGGGTGATGCCGCCGCGACCGGTCCAATAGGGTGTGTCGGAGTAACGATACCCTGACTCCAGGCGGAAGGTGATGAACTGGCTAGGCATGTAGTCGAACGTGATGGTCCCGTCATGCATCTGGGCGCGATCGCCGCCATTCTCGGTGTAATACGGGGTCCCAGTAATGGCTGTGGCGCCGTTGATGGGAGGCAACAGTGTCAGGTAACGCCCGGGATTGTTCATCAAGCCGCCGCCCAGCGTCACAGCGTAAAGGTCCTTTTTGAACCAGAATCGGGCATAGGCCATGGTGCCTACAAACATCTGTTTGGGCCTCCCATACTTGGCGTTATGGCAATTCACGCCCCCCGCATAGGTGGAGCTCGATCCCATCTCCGGTGATAGACCCTGCGAATTATACGGTCCGGTACTAGGTCCGCCGCCGTATTCGCAACCGGCGTCGCCGGTCACGGTAAAGGCCGCCTTGTCGAAGAATGCTTGTGGCTTGTCGTAATACTTAACCTGGATACTGTCGTCGGTGTGGATGCGCGAGCGGCCTGGATAGCCGATGTCGTCTTCTCCCAAACCGTAGTTGTTGAACACCAGGTCAAGGTACGGTGTCGGGCGCCAGAGAATCTGTCCACCTAGTCCAGGCTTGCCGTTGGGGCGTGCGTAAGTCTGCCAGCCATTGATGAACCACGGCTCGATCTTCAACTTAGTGGTAGGGAACCATTGCAGGCGCACACCATTGAAGAACCATGGCGTGTTGGACGAAACGAAGGAGGGCTGGTAAGTCCAATTATCGAAGTTATAGTAGCTGAAAAGACCAATGTAGGAGACGAAGATGCCCGCATCCAAATTGATTCCGTGAGCTTTATCCCAGTGATATCCGCCCCAGGCTTCGGAGACATACTTGTACGCGCCGTCGAGATCCCATTGGCCGCGACTGGGACTGGCGTCGTTTCGAACTGTTGTGGTGGAAAACAGCCCATCCATGGTCAGGATGCGGCCACGCACATTGTCGATGTGAATATCGCCACCGATGCTAATCTGCTCGAGCTGCCACTCGTCAGATCGAAACGTCTCCGTCGAACCTCCGAGGGAGTCGTCCTTGGGGTGGTTGTAATCCAGAGAGTAGTTCGCGTCGGCGCGAAATTCCGGAGTGAAGTACTTGGTCGCCATCGGGCTGTCAGACGCATGGCCGTTGCTGTTGAGCCAGGTCCAATCACCCGGAAACGGCTCTCCCTTCGTGGTGGTTTGAGCGCTGATCTCCTTTGGTGCCGGCTCCGATGTCGCGGGTGCCGCATTCGGTACAGTTTGCGGGACCCCCGCTGCGCTTGAACTCGAACCGGCTGCACCGGTCGCTGTTGGCGTCGGTGTTGCAGAGTCTGCGATGACTTCTTTCACCGCTGCCTTCAAAGCGGCTGTGTCCGGGCTATCGGCGAGTGCCGCCGTCCGTTGCGCCTGAACTTCGCGCTCAAGCTCCCCGATGCGGTTCTGCATCGCCTTCAGTTGCTCCTCGACCGTCGGCTGTATATTCTTGTCGGTCTGCGCCGCCTTTGCCGCTTGCGCAGTCTTTGCATCGGCAGCGACAGGCGGATCCACGTGTGCGACTTGTGTTTGCTCTTGAGCCCCGTTCTGGGACCAAGATAGAGATGCTGTGCTCAATGCCAACAGCGGCACCGCCAGCCATGAAAATGAATTCGAAATCACTTTCAACACTACCCTCCTGCGATGAATGATGGGCAACGCCATGCGTAGACCTCCTGGAATATCGTTCAAAGCGAACATGTGTCAGGCGCCGCCTATCGCGTTCTGGCGCCCTTGTTCGGATAGCCGCGGTGGTCCTTCTGATCGCAGGCAGACATTGCGTACGTTGGCGACTCCTTCATTTGCTTCCGATTGTCCCCTTTGTAGAAAGACGCTACTTCGCTGTTCGTAAGATTTCCGTAAACGCGGGAGAAAGGCTTCATAAGCAGGTCGCGAAATTGAATCCGGTTTGCTGTTGACGAAGCGAGACAATCCCTGCCCCGCCGTTTTCACGAAGAGCTGCGGAGAGATGTGCCAACGCTTCAACCAACGATGAATCGAGAGTGATATCTCTCGCATGAGGAAGGCATAAACACCGATTGACGAAACTTCAAGTATTTCGTTCATCGGTTCGGCGCCACTGACTCACGGAACCGCTGCATTGCAAGGTAACGATGTAATATGGTCGCAATCTTTAGGCGCCTTTTACTCTTTGTTCATGCCTTTATTAGGAATTCTCCTCCAGAGTTGAAAAGTGGAGGGAACCGATGAAAGGCCGTGTCATTGCAGTCGTAATCTTGATGATCTTTTCGGCTGTACCCGGCCACTCTGCTTCAGATCCCACAACATCTGATCAGCAACCGTGCAACACTCCACAAACAAAAAAGCTGGCGCGTGAAGCGCACACGGTGGAACAGTACAGTGTGCTTGCGGACTGTTATGCGGCACGGCAACGTATGTTCAAGCGCAAAGCATCGGAGGAGATGCGCTTGTGGGCTGAGCGCAACGCAATGATCAATCCTCTGAGCGAGAAGTGGCCGCGCCCCGTGGATTCAGCTCGGAACTTGCACGATTACTATGAATACAAGGCAAATGAAGCTGCGAGATTGCAGGCGAAATTCAATAAACTTGCGGATGATGTTTCTAGCCAATAGAGCCATGTAGCGTGAAGGCCGGTGTCGGGTGGCGCGGGTCATGAAATCGTTGTTTGCGCGCTCGTGCAAATCCTACCTCAGAATGATCGGGCTAGTTGGTCTTGCACATCGGCGCACAATTTGCGGCACGACGCTTCCCTGGACAGTGACGACGCTTGGTCTGGCGACAGCAATCGAATCGTCTATGTTGCCCCCGAAACGCTGCTGCGCGTCGCTGAGGGTCCATTTTGTCTTGAGTCGCACGGTGGAACGCATGACCCGGCGCGGAGATATGAATCGTAGCTAACAGTTGCTATTGTTCCTGCGCTTCGTAGCATTTTCGTCCGGGCACGCAGCGGGCCAGGTGCACATAGTGGTCGTCCGGGCCGGCGGGACTCATGGTGCGAATGCACCAGTAGCTCGAAGAGGTGGCGATTCCCGTCAGCCAGATTTCCGGATTGTCCGGTGTGGTGCCGTAGGGGTTCTTGGTTCGCAGACACTGGCAGGGCAGCGGTTTCGTCGGGGCTGTGCTCACAAAATTCCTCCTATCCCGCCGCGCTCGGATCGCGATCCATCTGTCCGGCGGCGAGCAAAATGGTGCGATAGATGGCGATGGGAAACATGTCAACCTTGTACGCGTTCTGCGAGAGCGGCTGCACGGTGGCCATCGCAGCTTTTCCCGCGGCGCGCGCTGTTTCTTCGGTAATGGGTTTGCCGGCAAGCGCAGCCTCGGCCTCTGCCGAGCGGCGTACCACCGGAGACGCAGCACCCATGGTGACGACGGCGCGGCGGCAGATGTTGCCGTCCATCTCCAGCAGCACGCCGGCATCGGCGATGGCCCAGTCGAAGCTTTCCTTTTCACCGTACTTCTGGTAGGCGGAACGCGTGCCGGCGACCGGCCTGGCGAACGAGACGGACATGAGCAGTTCGTCGGGCTCGATCACGGAGAACTTTGTCGGGTTGGCGTCGGGCTGAACATAGAAGTCCTTGAGGGGAACGATGCGCTTGCCGTTCTTGGCCGAGGTAAGCATGACGCTGGCATTGAGCGCAAGCAGCGCCACGGCCGCGGACGAGGGCGCCACGGACGGGCAAGTGCCGTAGTCCATGATGGCGTGGTACTGATTCAGCCCGTCGAACGCAAAGCAGAACTCCTTGCCTTTGCGCAGGCATTGAAAGTCGGCGGAGCGGTAATACCAGCACTGCACCGGCTGCAGCAGGTTGCCGCCCAGCGTGGCCATGTTGCGGATGTGCGGCGTGGCGGCGTGGCCGCAGGCGTCAGAGAGGATCTGGTACTGCTCCCGAATCACCGGGTGCTCGCTGATTTCGGCCAGCGTGGTGAGCGCGCCGATGGTCAAACCGTTGTCCTCTTCGTGGATCCCGCGCAGCGCGGAGATGTTGCGGATGTTCACGAGCTTCGACGGCTGGACGGTGCCGTTCTTCATGCGCTCCAGCAGGTCCACGCCGCCCGCCTTGACCACGGCTCCGTCCTTCAACTGGGAGAGCGCCGCATCCACGGTAGTGCAATCTGCGAGTATGAAGCTGTTCATGCCAGTTGCCTCCCTCTAAGCCGTTTCCATTGCTGCGCCCGATGTCTCAGGGTGATTGAGCGCAGCTAGGACGACGGCAGGCGTCATGGGCGTGCGGCGAACGCGCACGCCGGTGGCGTTGTAAACGGCATTGCCGATCGCTGCTCCGATGGACATAATTCCGGCAGCCTCTCCGATTCCGGATGCATCGGTCGAGCTTTGCCCGATGTACGCCTCCACCAGCCGCACATCGATTTCGGGTGTTTCCCGCGATCCAATGATTTTGTACATCTCGAGATTCGGATTCACCATGAGCCCGTAAGCGGGATCGATCAGCCGATTCTCAAACAGGGTGTAAGAGATTCCCTGAATGACACCGCCGTTGATCTGGCTGATGGTCAGCGCCGGATTCATGGGCCGGCCGCAGTCATGCACTGAAAGCACGCGCTTGACGTGGATGCGCCCGAGCTCGGTGTCAACTTCAACCTCCGCGACATCGACTCCGCCATAGGTCAGATATTTGCTGCGGTCATAGTCCGGAATCCGCTTGGACTGCACGGCGATCTGGCTGGTACTCATCCGTGCCGCCGCCCGCCTGAAGCCGATGGGCGCCATTTTTCCTGACTTGCTTCGAACTTCGCCGTCCACCAGTTCCAGGTCGGCGGCAGAAGTGCCCAGCGCCGGCGCAATCTCCGCCAGGAACTTCTGCGA
The DNA here is from genome assembly GCA_963788435.1 of uncultured Acidobacteriota bacterium. Classification (GTDB taxonomy): domain Bacteria; phylum Acidobacteriota; class Terriglobia; order Terriglobales; family Acidobacteriaceae; genus Telmatobacter. The sequence continues at coordinate 10,924 of CAWBIG010000150.1, forward strand.
AGCCTGCCAGGCCGCGTCGCGCACGGCCGGAGTGAGCGAGAGGGTGGTGATGCTTCCCCCCGAGTCAGGACCGACCGGATAATTGGTATCGCCCGCGTGGACGACAATCTTCTCCGGCGGTACGCCAAACTGCTCGGCCACGATCTGTGCCATCACGTTTTGACGCCCGATCCGATGTCCTGCACTGCCGATAACACTTCGAGCGAACCATCCTTGTGGATGCGCACCTCGGCCGCTGAATTCATGCTTACGAAGCGATACCAGACCGACTGGGCAAAGCCCACGCCGCGCTTGACGGGGCCGCGATCCGCGCCGGCTACCGGATTGCGCGACTTCCATAGCTCGCTTTCGCGCACAATCTGGCGCTCCACTTTGCGCACCGGGTGCGTGTCAATGCGTTCGCGCAGTTCCAGCGGTTCGAGGTTGAGCTTCACCGCCAACTCGTCGATGGTTTGCTCCAGCGCGAAAGCTCCCTGCGGATGCCCGGGCGCGCGCATGGATGTGCCGGGGCCGGCATTGGTGAAAACGTCGTTCTCTTCCGTATGGATGGAAGCGTACTTGTAGAGATTCGCGGCAGGCCCCGAACATCCCGCGCCCGTCCCGCATCCGGAGGTGCCATAACTCACCAGATGAATGCCGGTGATGGTGCCGTCCTTCTTGGCGCCGATGCGCAGCATCTGGTCGGAACTCGGCCGGTTCCCCACCGACAAATGTTCCTCCTGCCGGTCGAGCATCAACCGCACCGGCGCTCCGGTTTGCTTTGAAAGTGCCGCCGCTGCCACGCCGAAGTTTCCTGCGCCGAATTTCGCTCCAAAGCCGCCGCCCATGAATTCGGTGATGACGCGGACCTTGGTCACGGGAATTTTGAAGAACCCCGCCAGCTCTTCCCGCACGCTGGCAGTACCCTGCGTCGACGCCCAGACTGTCAACATGTCCGGTTTCCAGTCGGCCACGACCCCATGGGTTTCCAATGCGGAATGCGTCTGCACTTGGGTTCCGTAGTGGCCTTCTACAACCACGTCCGCTTCGTGGAAAGCCTGCTGAATGTCGCCAACCTTCCTGATGGAAGGCCCGTGCACGTTACCGGTTTGGGGAACGCCGTGCGGGCCGCCTCCGCCGCCCGCGGTGCCTTCTTCATCGGCCGGTCCAGGAAAAACCGCCGGAGCATCGGAGGCTCGCGCCTTATCCAGATCCGCGACGAACGGAATAGGATCGTACTTCACCTTGACCAGCGCGGCAGCTTCTTCTGCCGCATCAGGCGTGGTGGCCGCCACCGCGGCGATAGGCTGGCCGGCGTAGCGCACCACGGGATATTTGCCCACGTCCAGCGCGGGATTGCGCAGTTCCGCGTTCCCCATCGCGTGCTGGATTACGTAAACTCCTTTGAATCCCGGATGGCGCTCGGCCGCCGACGTGTCCACTGACACGACCTTCGCATGCGGCACCGTGGCGTTTACAAATTTCGCGTACAGCATCCCAGGTAATTGCAAGTCTGCGGTGTAACGGGCGCGACCGGTAGCCTTGGGCATGCCGTCCCAGCGCTCCTGAGACTTGCCAACGTATTTCAGATCCTGGTTGACCGGCCAAACCGGTGGTTCGGAGACCGGGATCTGCCGCGGTTCGTCGTGCAGCGTGTAACCGGGTACACCGACGGGCATGTTCTCCGGTCTCTTGCCGGAGCCTCCGCCGGGCGCGGCCGCCTGCAAGAGCGAGTCTTCGTTCGCATGGGTCGCCATTATTGACCTCCCTTACGCGTTGCGAATGTTGCCCGCCGTCTCCAGCGTGGCGGCGAAGATTTTCGGATAGGTGCCGCAGCGGCACAGATTCCCTGAGATCGCATGCCGGACTTCCTGTTCGGATGGATGAGGGTTCTTCTCGAGCAGGGCTGCGCAACTCATCACCATGCCCGGCGTGCAGAATCCGCACTGCAGCGCGTCGTGCTTCACGAATGCGGTCTGCAGCGGATGCGGTTCGCCCTCGGCCGACAGGCCTTCGATCGTGGTTACGTGGCGGCCGATGGCATCAATGGCGAGCGTCATGCAGCTGTTCACCGGCACTTTGTCCAGCCACACCGTGCATCCCGAGCAGGCGCCGCGGTCGCAGATGACCTTGGTGCCGGTCATGCCGAGATGAATACGCAGGGCATCCGCCAGCGTGGTGCGGGGCTCGATCTCCGTCGTGTGCTCATTGCCGTTAACGTGGAGGCGCACAGAAACCGGCCCAGGGCCAAGTTCCGTTACGCCCGGCGTGGCCGAGGAGGCCTCGCGGCCGAATGCCTGCACTCCTTCGAGCAGCGCGGTTCCGGCAGCTGTCAGGCCTGCACCCTTCAGAAAACCCCTGCGGCTGATGCCGTTGCCACCTGCGCCCGGTGCGTCCGGTTTTTCCGTTCGAAGATCCGCGGAGGGGAGAGCTGGTTTGGTGGGATCGGACATTGCATCCTCCAGACTTGGGTTTCAGGGATGGTGGGCAGCCGTGGAAGTTCCGGGCGGCGAACGCGATCGGATTGTGCGTGCTTCGGGGAATCGAATTGCCGATGCAGACACTATAGCCCCGCGCCGGGCAGGGAGACAACATGGATTGGGAGCCGGCGACCTCCACCCGAGCAAAGGAAAAACTGCCTCAGAACTCGCGGTCGCTGACAGTTTCATTCTGGAGGGAACGTGTGCAATCGTTGCGGTCTTTTCGCGTCGCGAACCGGGGAGTAGGAGAAAAATCGCATCAACATATCATGATACGACGGTAGAGTGCATATTTATACATACCCCACAGTTATCAAAATATCACGATATGTTGATGTGTAAACTGCACCAGAATTGGTGCGGATGGCACTGCTTTTTCGCGCCGCAATTTGGGATTGACAAGGGCAGAGAATTAGGATACTTTGCAATGCAAAGTTGAATCATCATGAGCGACCTGAACAAAGCGCTGGGGGATATCAGCAGCATTCGCCGCCAAATGGCGCGCAGCACGGAATTCCGCGGCTACGGCCCCGCGACTCTTTGTGCTACTGGCTTGATTGCCTTGCTGGCGGCAGCCTCGCAGGCGTTGTGGGTTCCGGATGTCACCCGTCATTTTCCCGCTTACCTGGCTATATGGGTCGGTACCGCGGTAATCTCCGCGACCCTTATCGGCACCCAGATGCACACCCGCACGCGGCGCATCCACTCCGACATGGCCGACGAAATGATCCGGATCGCCGTTGAGCAGTTCCTGCCTTCTGCTGGAGCCGGGGCTCTGCTTACGGTGGTGCTCACCGTCTTTGTTCCCGGCGCGCTGTGGATGCTCCCCGGATTGTGGCAAATCACATTCAGTCTGGGTGTGTTCTCGTCTTGCCGCTTTCTGCCGCGACTGATGCCGTTAGCCGGAGTATGGTACCTGGCCACCGGCTTGTTCTCAGTGGCCCTGGGAGATGCGCGCGCATTTTCGCCTTGGGCCATGGGCATTCCTTATGGAGCGGGACAGTTACTGGTGGCCGCAATTCTGCAATTCAACCGGGAGGAGGCTGAAGATGAAGCCTAAAGCCCAATCCGGCGAAGGAAGGTTCGCATACGAGGGCCTCGACCGCGTTATCCACGAACGCGCGCGCCTGAGCGTGCTCACCTCGCTCATCACCAACGCAAAGGGCGTTACCTTCGGCGATCTGAAGCAGTTGTGCTCCCTCACCGACGGTAACCTGAGCCGGCATCTTCGCGTGCTGGAGGAAGCAGAGATGGTGGAGATCGTGAAGGGCGTGGATAAGAACCGGCCGCTTACCGTCTGCCGCATCACGCTCTCCGGCCGCCAACGTTATCTCGAGTACCTGGAAACACTGGAGCAAGTGGTGCGCGACGCAGCCAAGGGGGCAAAGGAAGTGGACCCCGCGGCGATACGCGGCCTGAGCCCCTCGCGCGCCTGAGTTTTTTTTGCCAATAGCTTTACGCGGCAAAGTCATTTTTGGAGGGGCGAATCCAATGGAGTGCAGCAAGCAGCGCGACCTTCACGTCGCCATCATCATGGACGGCAATGGCCGCTGGGCGCGGCGCCGGGGTCTGCCCCGCGTGGCCGGCCATCGCGTTGGTCTGGGCGCCGCTCGCCGCATCGTCGAGCACGCCTCCGACGCCGGCATCCGCTGCCTCACCCTGTACGCATTTTCATCGGATAACTGGCGCCGCCCGCCCGTGGAGGTCGACCGCATTTTCTGGCTCCTGCGCGCATTCCTGCGCATGGAGACCGAGCGAATGCGGCAGCGCGGCGCGCGCCTGGAGGTGATCGGCCGCCGCGATCGTCTCCCCGCCACGGTGTTGCGCTCCATCGAGACAGCCGAAGCGGCCACGGCGCAAGGCCGCGGCCTGCACCTGCGCGTGGCCATCGACTATTCCGCCCGCGACTCCATCGCCCGCGCCGCGCGTGCCTGCATCGAGTCCTCAGCAGGAAGCGCAACCGCTGAAAGCCTCAGCGCCATGATCACGCGCAAGTTGGCCGGAGAAAGCGGCGAAGTGGATTTGCTGATCCGCACCGGCGGCGAGCAGCGGCTTTCCGATTACCTGCTTTGGGAATCGGCATACGCAGAGCTTGTATTCTCTCCCCGCATGTGGCCGGAGTTCACTGAGGCCGACTTCGATGCCGCCCTCAGCGAGTTCCGCAGTCGCGAGCGGCGTTTCGGCGCGGTACCGGAGCAGCCGACGGCAGGATTGCACCCCGTCCTCGTAGCCAATCGTGTGCAAGCGGGCCGCCTGCTGCCAGAGCAGCCCGCCGCCGCTCCCGCGTGACCGTTTACGATTGAATCCAATGACAGTAGTTATCCAGCAGCGGCCGCGGCGGCGGGGAAAGCTGTGGCTGGCGGCGAGCATGGTCGCTCTGGTGTTGGTGCTCGTCGTTGTCCCACCCCTCATCGGAATCAGCCGCTATAAGATCCGCATCTCCCAGCTTGTCTCCGCCGCGCTCGGCCGTCCGGTGCGCCTCTCCGGCGTCGAGCTCCGACTGCTACCGCGTCCTGGCTTTCTCCTCACCGACCTCACCGTGGAGGAAGACCCGGCCTACGGCTCCGAGCCGGTCCTGCATGCCGATACAGTCGTGGCGGACATCCGCTTTGCCTCGCTCTGGCGCGGCCGGCTGCAGATCAGCCGCATCAGCGTTGATAATGCGAGCCTGAATCTCGTCCGCGCCGGAGATGGCCGCTGGAACATCGATTCGCTCTTCCGCAATGCGGCCGCAGGTTCTAACCGGGGCCGGGCTGTCCCTCACCCGTACCTGGAAGCCACAAATTCCCGCATCAATATTAAGAACGGACTGGAAAAGCTACCGTTTTCATTGCTCGATGCCGATGCCGCGCTCTGGCAGGAATCGGACGGCGAGTGGCGCGTGCGGCTCGAGGGGCAGCCTGCTCGCACCGACGTAAGCCTCGACCTTGCCGACACCGGAATTGTGCGCCTTGACGCCACCCTGCACCCCGCTCCGCAGTTCAGCCAGATGCCCCTCCATATTGACGCCGAATGGCGCAACGCTCAGTTTGGCCAGCTCTCCCGCCTCCTGCTCGGTTCCGATGAAGGCTGGCGAGGCGACCTGAGCGGAGAACTGCGCCTCGACGGTACCGCGGCATCGGCCCACGTCCAGGCCAGCCTCCGTGCCTTTGGCGTGCATCGCGAGGAATTTGCTCCCGTCGCACCCCTCGACTTCGACGCCTCATGCACCTTTGTTTTGCATTACGACAGCCGTAGCGTGGACGGTGTGGATTGCAGTTCACCGGTCGGCGATGGGCGCGCCCATCTGACCGGCAACATTTCGCCAGCGGGGCAGCCGCTGCGCTTCGCGCTGGACCTGGACCGCATCCCCGCCCAGGCAGGCCTGGACGTGCTGCGCACTGTCCGCAGCAACGTGGATGCCAGCCTCCAGGCATACGGCGCTCTCAGCGGCCATTTGGTTTACGATCCCGATGCAGCTTCCGCACCATCCCGCAAAGCCGGCGTCCGCACTGCCGCACCCCATGTTCCCCCCGGACCGCTTACCGGCAGCCTGACACTGGTTGGACTCAGGATCACTGGCGACTCGCTTGCGCATCCCATTGCGGTCGCTCGCACCAATCTGGAGCCGGCGCCCGCCCTGCCGAACGAGCATAGTGCGCTCGTCGCATCCTTCGCTATTCCCGCGGGCGGTCCCACGCCGGTTACGATCCGGGCGCGCATATCTCTTACCGGATTCCAGTTGGCGCTGCGCGGCCCTGTCTCCATCGCCCGTCTGCGCGAATTCTCCCATTTCGCCGGCGGCTCGGCTGTGGCGTCGATCAGCCAGATGGCCGGAGAGCCCGCCTCCATCGATCTCGAATCGTCGGGCCCGTGGGTGCCACCGGTTGAGGTTACGCTCGGCGCTGCCTCCGCTCCACCGGTATCGTCGATCCATTCCAGCGGCGCCATCATGTTCCGCGACGCGAATTGGAAGCCATCGTTCCTCGCCAACGCCGTCCTTATCCATCAGGCCACCCTGCACTTCGAAAGTGATGCCATGACGTGGGACCCGGTCCAGTTTTCCTACGGGCCAGTGAAAGGTTCCGCAACCCTTTCGCTTCCGAACGCCTGTATGTCCCCGGCCGATTGCGCCCCGCAGTTCACCGCCGTTTTCAGCACCCTTGACACAGCCGAGTTGCAGGACGCACTCCTTGGCGCGCGCCGGAAAGGCACGCTTCTCTCTTCACTGCTGGACCGCTTTAACCGAAACAACTCGCCCGCGTGGCCCGAGGCCGAAGGCTCGGTGCAGATTGATTCACTTTCCTCCGGGCCTTTCACGGCAACCGGCGTTACGGCCAACATGAAGGTTGCAGGATCCGGCGTCGAGCTCACTTCGTTCAATGCTTCGCTGCTCGGAGGAAATCTCAACGGCAAGGCCGCGCTTCAGGCTGGAGACAAGCCTCAGTACACCATTGACGCATCATTCACTGGGCTACAGCCCTCCCAAGTCGGCGAGTTGCTGGGCATGACGTGGTCCGGTGGTAGCTTTGACGGAAGCGGCAAGCTGCAGATGTCCGGCTTTACTGGCAAGGATCTTGCCGCGTCCTCCAATGGCGCCCTCCAATTCGACTGGCACAATGGCAGCATGAAAGGTGCGGCAGTACCTTCGGCGCTCGCGGGTTTTGATCGCTTCAGCGGCAGCGTGGATATTGCCAACGGCGCGATATCAGTGCGCAATGACAAGATCCTCCGCGGAAAGAAAGCCGCGACTGTGCGCGTCGCGGCCAACCTGGCCGCTCCCCACAAGATCGCGATCTCCCTCGCCAAACGCTGAGGGTGGCCCCGCGAACTCTAAAATGAAAGGGATGGCGCTTCCAACATCGTCCTCCCCTGTAACGGTCACTTGCCAGGGCGTCCTGTTCGACATGGACGGCATTCTCATATCCTCCATCGGTTCAGTTGAGCGGAGCTGGACCAGGTGGGCGCGCATGCGCGGCGTTGATCCCGACTACGTCCTCAGCGTCATCCATGGCAGGCGCACCATCGACAGCGTACGTGCGCTTCGCCCCGATCTCGACGACGAAGCCGAAACGCGCATCATTGAGGATTTCGAAATCGAGGACACGGATGGACTGGTGGTCCTGTCTGGCGTGTGCGATCTCATCGAGCGCCTGCCGCGCGGCTGCTGGACCGTGGTCACCAGCGCGACCGATCGCCTGGCGCGCGTTCGCCTGGCCACCGGAGGAATTCCCGTTCCGGGGCGCCTCGTCACCGCGGATAATGTTCACGAGGGCAAACCCAGTCCCGCGCCTTATCTCGCCGGAGCCGAGCTTCTCGGCGTTGCTCCCGCCGATTGCGTAGTCTTTGAGGATTCCGCGTCCGGCGTCGCCTCCGGCCGCGCCGCGGGTTGCACCGTCATCGCGACCACGTTCTCGCACCGCAGTGAGCATCTGGAAGACGCCGATTACATCGTCCCCGACCTTACCGGTATTGCCGTTCAAATCGCCGGCGACGCCATCGAGCTGCGCTACCTTCCCCTCGCGCGTTGACGATTGCGCGCTTAATTTCCAAGTGAAAGGGCTGCTTGTCCGGAGAGACGCTGGTACACGTGTCGCCCCAGAACCTCTGCGAACGAGCCGTTCACTCCCGGAGAAGTGTTCAGCAGCACGACGGCAGCAAAGTTCTGAGTGGGATTGAAGAAAGCGTAGGAGCTGTAGGCTGCAGTTGCTCCGTTGTGCCAATAATTGCCCGTTTTGTTCTCCAACAGCCATCCCATGGTTACGCCCATGCCCGAAGTCAGCTCGCCATGTTGCTGCATGGTTTGCCGAATTGCTGCCGGCAATGTTGCGCCGGCGGGCAGATTCCTGTTCTCAATCGTCTCCGGGTGCAGATAGGCAACCAGGTACGCCAGCACATCGGCCGCGGTTGAGCGAAGCGCAATGGCGCCGGCGAGCGCATCGGAATCCCACGCCTTCGCCGGACCATGAAACTCATCGTGTCCCGCCAGCATGCGATCCTGCTGCAATGGCGAGAGCGTGACCGCCGTGTCCTTCATCCCCAGCGGCCCCGTGATTTCGTCCTCCACAAGCTGCCCATATGACACTCCGGCGCGGTCTGCCAGCGCCGCGCCGAGCAACCCGAATCCGAGGCTGTCGAACTCGGAGTATCTGAGATCAAGATTGGCAACGCCGCGTCTTCTCAAATACTCCACCAGATCCACCGCGTGATAATCCGCATACGGTTGGTCCATGTTGGCTACGCTGATGTTGTCGGGCATCGAAGGCAGGCCTGAACGCTGCGCGGCCAGATCCAGCAGCGTGATTTCGGGCCCGGCCGGCTTTGCAATGATTCCAGCCGGAAGCAGTTCGCGCACCGGCTCGTCCAGCCGGACTTGTTTTTGGACAGCCATCTGCGCCAGCAGCAGACCCGTGAACGTCTTGGTAATCGATCCGATCTCGAAGATAGAGTCGGGCTTGGCCGCGCCGAACGAGAACACCCGGTCTATTCCGTGCGAGTACACGCCGATGGAAACGCCCGCGCCTGTCGAGGGAGCCAGTTCTCCGTCTTTGAGCGCCCCAGCGAGATCGGCAGCCAGAACCTGTTGCATCTGGTCCGCGCTCGCCGGCGTCATGGCTGGCTGATAGGTCGCGCCAGGCAGCGGTTTCTCCGCTGTCATAGCGGTCTGGCGCGTCAGCGTCAAAGGCACCGCGATCACCTTCGCCACGCCTCCCTCGATCGCCTTTTCATAGGAGTTGCCGCTAAGCGTGTTTCCGTCCGCCGACAGCGTGCCCGTAAACTTCGTGGCCATGGTCGACAAATAGAACGAGAACTCATTTCCGTCGCAGCGCCGCATCCTGCATTCCAGGTCCATGTCGTAGAGGTCCAGCAGGTCCACGGTGCAGTATTCTTTGCCGTTCGTGTCGCTGCGCACCACGAACTGTATCCGCGTGGTAACGTTAGCGGCCTGTGATGCCCAGCCAGATGCCGTCAACTGGGCGACGGCTTCGGCGCCGGAACAAACTTCTCTTTGGAGAAGATCACCAGCACGGACTGGCCCTTTTGCGTCCATTGTCCCGTGATGGTTTGGCCGCTGCCATTCAACATTCCGTTGAAAGTCGCGTGGACCGACGGCACTGTAAGGGTAATGTTGGCGCCGGTCACGCGCACGTCCGAGCACGTAAACATCCATGGAGCCGCGGGATCGAGATGGTCCAGCGTCGCAGTCAGTGCGCCGCCGCGCATCCGCAAATGAAGCGTTGCCGGCAGGGAGCCGATCTCACCGTCATATGCGCCAGTCACGTCTCCCTGTTGCGCTCGCAATTGTGTCGGGGCAAACATGGCCGCCGCCAACAACGTGGCTGCCGTGGCCGCGATCCAACGCCTTGCTCCCAGGAATCGCATCCAGCCCCTGCTTTCCTCACCGCTCACTGCCTTATTCGTTCGCTTCGATCCGCCGTCCGTGCGGGTCCTGAAGCGGACGCGAACTCACCCGGAACATATCCGCGAACTGCTTCAACTGCGCCCGGCTCACGCTCAATTCCTGCTCCATCACGAACCACCGCACTCCCTCCGTGCACGGCGGTGTGCTCATCGAACCCATGTAGGTCCAGTACCCTTTATCGCCCGGTAACAGGCCAGCCGGATTCACCATGTCAGTGATGCGCTGCGTTGTTCCCGGCGTCTGCGGAAGATGCGACCAGAATGTCGCCACCGTCACATTCGGACCACCCATGTCCACTGCGAACCGCACCTCGATTACGGCCTGCTGCCCGTCCGCGCTCTTGTTCAGAAACTCTACGTCCATGTCGTCCAGCCGCCCATGCACAGCCGTCTCGCTGGGATGATGAAACACGATTTCCTCGAGGTCATAACGAACGCCGTCGTAGGCCAGGTAGCTGCCTGGATCCGGACGCACCACGATGGTCGCTCCGTTGTTCCCCACCGTCATGGCTTCGCCCATATAGTGGAACTCCAGCGGCGGCAGGGCCTTGTTCAGGTGGGCGCCGCGGATATCGATCGGCGACTGCTGGTGACCGTCGCGGCATCCGCGATTTGCCGGATCCAGCTTGGCCCAGTTCACCGGGCCGTCCTTGCCTAAGTAGCTCCATGGCGCCGTCTGTGCGCCGACCGTCGCGCATACACCGATCATCATTCCAATGAACGCAGCAATTCGCATCCGTTCCTTCCTCCGAACGTCCATCACGCTTTTCTCGTGCATTGTATGGTCTTAGACGCGGGTCGGACAAAAGAGGCGTCGGTTCCCGGTTACGGAGTTCGCAGCGCCGTGATCGGATCGATGCGCGAAGCTCTCCGCGCCGGGACATACCCGGAAACCAGCGCCACCGCAAAGAACGCGAGCATCATCGCGGCGTAGGCGGCCGCATCCCACGGCGATGTCGCGAACAGCAATGAGGCGATCAGCCGCCCCAACGCCATCGAGCCTGTGGTTCCGATCGCCAGACCGGCCGCCGCAAGCCATAGCGTCTGCGCAAGCACGCCTCGCTCCACGCGCGTCGCACTTGCGCCCAGCGCCATCCGCACCCCGATCTCCCGGGTCCTCTGCGTCACCGAGTAGGAGATGACGCCATAAATGCCAAGCGCGGCCAGCAGCATTCCCAGCGCGGCAAACGCCGAGACCAGCAGCATGAAGAACCGCCGGGGCGACTCAGCCCGATCCACAATTGTCCGGATGGGCCGCAACTCCGCGGCGGGCTGGCTGGGATTCAGCTCCCTCAGCGCGCGCAGCACACTGTTGCCGAGCGCCGCCGGATTCATGCGCGTGCGAATCACCAGTTGCGCCCAATCCGGAGTCTGCTGCGTCACCGGGTAGTAAATCTGCGAGCCGGTTGCGCCTTCCACGTTCTCCTCGTGGATATCGTCCACCACGCCAATCACGCGATCCGCTTCGTTTCCACGCATCAGGATCTTGCCCACAGCATCTTCGCCGGGCCAGTAGACGCGCGCTGCTGAAGCGTTGATTAGCACCACGCGCTCGCTCTCTGGTCCGTCAGCCCACGTAAAGTCGCGTCCCTTTATACCGATTCCCATCGCTCTCACGAATCCCGGCGTGATCACGTAAACCAGCGGATCCGGCAGCGTGCCCGGGGCAAAACTCTTTCCCTGCGGAACCGGCATGTCCCATTCGCGATTCGGCCCCAACGGAAGAAAGTCGGCGATGCCGGCGGCTTCCACGCCCGGCAGCGCATCCACGCGCGCCAGAATCCACTGGAACGTCGCCGCCCGCGCTCGGCAGCGCGCAACTTTCGTCCCGTCGATCTCGTTGTAGTCCACCTGAATCGATGCGGCATGATCGGGCTCAAATCCAAGATCCACGTCGAGCACTTTCAGGAAGCTCCGCAGCAGCAGCCCCGCGCCTACCAGCAGCATGCATGCCAGCGCAACCTCGCTGACGACCAGTGCCGCGCGCAGCCGCTCGTGCCTGCGCCCCAGGCCCGCTCCCGGCCCGGAATCCTTCAGCACCTCCTGCAGATTCCCTTCGGCCACTCTCAGTCCAGGCAGCAGTCCGAACATTGTCGCTGTGAACACGGCGATCAGCACCGTCCACCCCAACGCCGGCCCGTCCACGCGCAGCGTGCTCAGCAGTGGTAGCGCCACCGATTGCTGGCGCGCCAGCCACCTCAGCAGCATTAGTGCCAGCCCCAGCCCCAGCACCGCACCCGCTCCGGAAAGCACCAGACTCTCCATAAGCAACTGGCGCACGATGCGTGCGCGGCTCGCCCCCAGCGCCGCGCACGGCAAATTCCTTCCCCCGCGCCGCCGCGCGCGCCAGCAGCAGGTTGGAAAAATTCACTCCGGCAATCAGCAGAATGGCTCCCACCGCGGACCACAGCGCAATCAGCGACCGCCGCAGCTTCCCCATCACGTGCATCTTCAACGGCACGGGAATGAAAGCCCCCTTGTAACGCCCCAGCGTCTCCGGTTCCTTCACGTTGAAATAGATATGGGGTGCAATGCGATTGGCGTCGTCCAGAGCCTGGGCCACCGTCACCCCCGGCTTCATCCTGCCCATCAGCGTTACGATGTTGCCCCACATGCGCTCGTGGTCCAGGTCCAGAGGCGTAAAAAAATCGACCTTCTCGCCCGGCGAAAACACCGTGCCGAAGTCGAAGCTGGCCGGCAACACACCCACCACCTCGAACGCCGTTCCGTTCAAATCGATGGCCTTGCCCACTATCGCCGGATCGGCGGCGAACTGCCGTCGCCAGTAGGCATCGGTCAGCAGCGTCACCGGGTGCGGCCCCGGTCGCGCTTCGTTGGCGGTAAACAGGCGGCCTATCGCCGGCTGCACGCCCAGTACCTGGAAGAAATTGCCGATCACCATGATGCTGGTTGCCGGCTGGGGCTGGCCGCGGCCGGTCAGGCGCAGATTGTCGGGGGTGGTGAAGGCCTCGTACCCGGTCACGTCCTGGAAGGTGCGATTCTGCGCGCGAAACTCCTCGTAGGCGTCGGCGGAAAATGTGCCGCAGGAGATTCCGCACTCGGTCGGCGGCGGTCCGATCCACACCAGCTGCTGCGACTGGGGGAAGGGAAGCGGGCGCAGCAGCAGCGTGTTCACCACGCTGAACACGGCTACGTTGGCGCCGATCGCGAGAGCCAGAATCAGCATCGACACACTGGCAAATCCCGGCTCGCGCCGGAGGGTTCGCAAGGTATAACGAACGTCCTGCCGCATATCGTTCCAATAATCCTTGAGCTGTCGGCGGCGTTCCCGCGCCTGTCCCATGCGCGCTCCCTCCTGCTCCAGCGCGCGCAGATCGCCCAACCGCCGCTCGGCTTCGCGGCGGGCAGCCTTCTCAGGCCAACCCTGGCTGACCAGCTCGTCTACCTTTTCTTCCAGGTGGAACCGCAACTCGTCTTTCACGTCCGCCGCCGGATCCGGTCCGAAGAAACGCGCATAGCGCCGCCACAGTGGGGTGACTTTCATTGGCATTCCTCCTGTAATGGCGGCTGCGCCGCGCCCAGCACCTTGGCCACCGCGGCCGCGTAGGCCTCCCACGTCTTCACCTCGTGCCGCAACTGGCGACGGCCCTCAACGGTGAGCCGGTAAAACTTGGCCTTGCGATTGTTCGCTGAGAGTCCCCACTCGGCCTCCACCAAGCCCTTGCCTTCCAGTCGCCATAGTGCGGGATAGAGAGTGCCTTCCTCGAGCATCAACGCATCGTCGCTCTGGCGGCGGATGAGGTTGGTGATTGCATAGCCGTGCAGCGGTCCCCAAATCAGGGCCTTCAGGATCAGCAGGTCCAGGGTGCCGCGCAGGAACTCAAGCTTCGCGGTGTCCATGTGTTCCCCTTGCGTTCAAAGGGAAGGATTGCACAGGTCCCCTTGGTATGCAAGGGGAATTCTCGGCGATTGTAAGCCGGCTCGCCTGCGACCAATCCGCCACAACGCTTGGAAAGGATGCCGCGCTCAAAGGGCATGAAATTAGGGGACCCGAATGGGTCCCCTCGTAAGGCAAAGGCCGATGTCTTACTTCGCGGCGGCAACCGCGCTGGCCTGCTCGGCCAGCTTTTCCGCCTTGTCTGTTGCTTCCCAGGTGAACTCCGGTTCCGTCCGTCCGAAGTGTCCGTAGGCCGCCGTCTTCTGGTAGATGGGACGGCGCAGATTCAGGTGCTCGATGATGGTCTTTGGGGTCAGGGGGAAATTCGCGCGTACCAGCTCCGTAAGTTGAGCGCCTGAGAGCTTGCCTGTCCCGAAGGTATCCACGAGCACGCTCACCGGATTGGCTACGCCGATGGCGTAGGCAAGCTGCACTTCGCAGCGCTCCGCCAGGCCCGCCGCCACGATGTTCTTGGCGATGTAGCGTGCCATGTACGCGGCCGAGCGATCCACCTTGGTCGGGTCTTTACCAGAAAAGGCGCCGCCGCCGTGCCGGCCCGCGCCGCCGTACGTGTCTACGATGATCTTGCGCCCGGTGAGGCCGGTGTCGCCCATCGGCCCGCCGATCACGAACCGCCCCGTCGGATTGATGTGGTACTTGGTGTTCTCGTCCAGCCACTGCGCCGGGATTTCGTGCTGGATGACGAGCTTCAGAATGTCGGCGTGCAGTTGCTCGTTGTCGACGGTCTCAGAGTGCTGGGTGCTGATCACCACCGCGTCAACGCGCACCGGCTTGCGGTTCTCGTCGTACTCCACGGTCACCTGGCTTTTGCCGTCCGGCCTCAGGTAGGGCAGCTTGCCGGATTTGCGCACCTCGGTCAGGCGGCGGCAGAGCTTGTGGGCCAGGGAAATCGCTGCAGGCATCAACTCCGGCGTTTCGTTGCTGGCGTAGCCGAACATCATGCCCTGGTCGCCCGCTCCGTCCTTGTCCACGCCAAGCGCGATATCCGCCGATTGCTTGTTGATGCTCGAGATCACCGCGCAGGTGTTGGAATCGAATCCGTAAGTCGCGTTATCGTAGCCGATCGACTGCACCACACCGCGCACCAGCGTCTGGAAATCCACGTACGCATTGGTGGTGATTTCGCCCGCGATGACTACCAGGCCGGTTGCGGTCAGCGTTTCGGCAGCAACACGGCTGTAGGGGTCCTGCTCCAGGCAGGCGTCCAGGATGGCATCGGAAACCTGGTCGGCGATCTTATCGGGATGGCCTTCGGTCACTGACTCAGAGGTAAACAGAAAACGATCACTCAATGGATAAACTCCTTCTCCTCAGAGGGGGGCTTTTACGGCTTGACCTTGAAATATGCAGACGCGAGCCGCCGCCCTGAAGACACTGCAGTCTCCAAATGGGCGTGTAGCTTTCATAGTAATTGGAGTGGCGCATCTGAGGACAGATTTACTTCAGCGAACGGCAATTCCGGCCCCCCAAAGTGTATGGATACTGTGTGAACGGTCCTGCGCCTATTTCTGGATTGAGGCGCTTGCTGAAGATCAGAAGGTTACAGGGGTTGGAAAGCGCGAATTCAAGAATCGGCGATGCTCAATGAAATGTTACAGATGAGGGTTAGAATGCACACATTGTCCGTTTTTAGGACAGTGAGCCAGTGACCAGGAAAGTGGGGCAGAATAAGAGGGGGCTCGATGGCGAAGAAGAAACCAGGGAAGTTTTCGGCGACGAAGGCGGTGAAGGCCATCGCGCGGGAGCGTGTTGGGCAGCCGAAACCCGCACGCGTGGTGGACGATTCGAAGCGCACAGGGCGAAAGGTGAAGCACAAACTTAAGCTTGAGGATGTGATGGAATAAAGGGATCAAGGGAGAAGGGACTAAGGGTCGTAGGGAATTGCAAGAATCGGAGGAGAAGACGATGGCAAAAGCGGTGGGGATTGGCGGAGTGTTTCTGAAGGCGAAGGATCCGAAGGCGCTCACGGCGTGGTACGCAGAACACTTCGGGATTACGGGCAATGCGGGCCCCACGGCGTTGTTATTCGACGGGCCGGAGTCGACCGGGATGACAGTGTTTTCGCAATTTCCTGCGGACACCAATTACTTCGGCGACGGGCCGCAACAGTGCATGGTGAACCTGCGCGTGGATGACCTGGACGGATTGGTAAAGCAATTGGAGGAAGCCGGGGTGCGCATCGATCCCAAGCGTGAAGACCACGAGTTTGGCAAATTTGCATGGATCTGGGATCCTGAGGGGAACCGGGTGGAGCTGTGGCAGCCGGTGTGATGCGGTGGTGGTGATCGTGAAGGCCCTATGCAGCCTGGGACGGCCAAGGCGGCGGAAAAACTCCAGTTGCGTCCGGCTTTGAAGGGGTACGACCTGAGTCGCCCCCCTTTTCCCTGGACATTTCCGGAGCCGACTGCTCCAGAGGCTGTTCGGCGCGCGACCCAAACGGGTGGTTCCGGGAAAATGTGATTTATATCACGCTAGTTTTAGCAAATAATTCAATTGATATCATGTTAAGTAATTGAAAATAAACATTAATAAAAAAATGTTCCATGTGGAGCATTTTGAACAATCCTCTCCGCCGCTCGCCCCGGAGGGAAGACTCCAAAAGGAATCGGAACCTTCCTAACTGCAGCTGGCGCACAAGGTCTAAGCTTAGAGCCGATTGAAAACAGATTCCCTGAAAGTCGTGGGTGGTTTGTCATGAGCCGATTCGTCCTGTTTCTAGTTGCGTTGTCTCTCGGCGTACCCGTTTTTGCCGCCAAGTCAGTTACCGTGGATCAACTGCCGCCGCTGCTAACAGCCGCGGCCGGGAAACCGGATAAGGATGCCGCGTTTCAGGTTGGCGAGCTGGAGCTGACGGAGCGGCTGAGCCGGGTCCGCGAGAGCGAGCTGGAAAAGCTGCTGCCCGGCGAACTGAGCCGCCAGGCCCTGCGCGCTATCGCGGCCGAGTCGCAGTTTCGCGAACCTCCGGCGAGCGAGATTCCGCCGCAGCCTGTGCCAGATGTGGCCGCGCAGCGGGCCATCATGGCGCGGGCGGTGACTTACGTTGCCAAGACGATTCCGCAGTTGCCGAATTTTCTGGCCACGAGGCTCACTGAGAACTACGAGGACACGCCGCTTCTGGCGGCAAACGCATCGTGGGGGGGACGGATGATCCCTTACGAGCCGATGCACTACTTCTCCACGCAAACCGTGGAGGTGTCCTACCAGGACGGGCGTGAAATGCTCAGCGGCGCGAAGAAGGTGAGCGCGCCGCAGGCAAGCGGAACCGGGTTGATCACTTTGGGCGTGTTTGGCCCGATCCTCGGAAGAGTGCTGGTGGATGTCTCCAAGGGTCAGTTGAAATGGAGCCGCTGGGAACAGGGCGCGGACGGCGTGCGCGCGGTTTTCACTTATGCCGTGCCCAAGCCGATGTCGCACTACGAAGTGATTTATTGCTGCGTGGCGGAGCAGGCCGGTACGCTGGCCGCCAACGTGCACCTGTTCCAGAAGCTGGAGGGATATCACGGCGAAATGGCGGTGGACGCGGAGACCGGCGTCATCCGGCGGCTAACACTGGAAGCGGAGATGAAGGTCGATGACCCTGTCGTGAAGGCCAACCTCATGGTGGAGTACGGTCCGGTGGAGATCGGTGGCCGGACGTACACGTGCCCGGTACGGAGCGTTTCGAGCCTGCGGGCGCAGAGCGTCCAGGTGGACCCCCGATTCCACTACGAGCTGGCGCACGAGCTGCAGCCGCTGAAAAACGAACTGGCCGATGTGACGTTCAAGGACTATCACGTATTCCGCGCGGAGACGCGGGTACTGACAGCGGCGGAGGCTGCTGATGCGGAGAAGGCCGCGCCAGCTCAGCCGAGTGCGCCGGCTCAGCAAACCGGGGTTCAGGCGCCGGGAGCTACATCTGCAAATACTGCCGTGCCGGCATCCGCTGCTGCTTCAGCAAGCGCGCATGCTGAAGCAGCTGCGCAAGCGGCAAGCGTGCCTGCTGAAGCCAACTACGAGCCGATGCTGCAACAGCGGCGAGCTGCGGCGCCAGCGCCGGCCGAGGTGGGCGAGCCGGAGATGAGTGAAACGGATGCGACGAACCTGCCGGAGCAGGCGTCCGGCGCGCAGGCCCCGATTCCGAACACAGGCTTTACGTTGCGCAGGACCACGCGCTTGGTAGAAGTGGCGGTGGTGGCTACAGACAAGCATGGACATCCGATCACGGATTTGAAGCCCGGCGATCTGGAACTTTACGACAACGGGCGCGAGCAGGCCGTAAAGGACTTTGCGCAGGCGGGAGCGGGCGTAGAGCGGGCGCCGGCGGCGGCACAGCGAGCCGAAGCAGCGGAGCCGGTGGTGACCAACCGGCCCGCGGCGGGCTCGGCAGTGGCAGCGCGGCGGGAGTCAGGGAACACGACCGTGCTGCTGATCGATTCTGCGCACGTGGCGTTCAGCGATGTGACGTACGCGCGCGGGGAGATTCTTCGCTTTCTGAAAACCGTTCCGGAAGACGAAAGCGTCGGACTCTACATTCTGCATTCGCAGGGATTCCAGGTGTTGGATGAGCCCACGCTGGATCATGCGGCCCTCGCGGGCTTGCTGGCCAAGTGGATGCCGAGCGCGCAGGATCTGCAACACGCGCAGGAAGAGGAAGGACGCAACCGGCAGCGGTTCGACTGGGTGCACAGCGTTCAGGACATGGCTTACGTGAACGGGAACGGCGAAGGCGGCAGCGATCCCTCGATGTTTACCTCGGGCAAAGGTGTTGCGCCGACCTTTATGCAGCCGCCAGACGCGGAACTGCGGCCGATGGGCGATCGGCCGGAGGACTTTGCGCTGCATCTGCTGGTGGGCGTGGGCCGGCACCTGGCGGCGATCCCGGGCCAGAAAACGCTGGTGTGGATCGCGAGCGATAACGTGCTGGCGGACTGGACCTCTTCCATGGTGGGCCAGGAGGACAACGGCAACCGATTCCTGGCCTCGGCCGCGCTGAGCGCACGGGAGACGCTGAATGAAGCGCATGTGAGTATTTACCCGCTGGACGTTTCGCAGCTTGAGGGCGGCGGTATTAGCGCGTCCATGGGGAATCGCAACGTGACGCCGATCGGAAAGTCCAGCCGCGACCCCGCGCTCGCCCAGATGGGAAGCAACGACAGCGTGAACGGGAACGGGCGCGATACGGCGAAGATGAATGAGGACACGCACCCAATCCAGCCGGAGTTCAGGGAACTGGCTGAAGCCACCGGTGGGCGTGCCCTGCGGCGTTCGGGCGATATTGCGAAGGAACTGGACTCGATTGTGGCCGATGGGCGCGCGGCTTACCTGCTCAGTTTTTCGCCGGACACGCAGGCGGACGGGAAGTATCACAACATCACGATGAAGTGCCAGCGGAAAGATGTGAGGCTGCGGTACCGCAACGGCTACTTCTACTCCGAGGAGGCCACGATGATGAAGGAGCGGTTTCGCGAAGCGGTGTGGCAGCCGCGGGACGAGAACGAGATCGGCTTGACGGCGGAGGCGGTGCGCGAGCCGATTGGGCAGGGAGTGCGACTGAACATCGCAGCGGCGGACCTGGAAATGGCGCAGCAGGACGGACGCTGGACAGATAAGGTGGACGTGTTTGTGGTGGTTCGCGATGACTCCGGGCTGCATGCCGCCATTGCAGGCACGCGACTGGGGCTGGCGGTCAAGGCTGCGACCTATCAGCGCGACATGAAGGACGGGCTGACGTTGGAGGAGAAGCTGCCGAAGCTGCCGGCGGGAGCGCTGGTCCGGCTGATTGTAATTGACGAAAACTCGCGGAGGATGGGGAGCGTGACGGTGAATCAGCGAACAGTGGACAGCAGTCAGTGAATAGGGATCGGAGACGCTACTGGCGCTGGGACTGAGCCTGGGGCTGGTCGACGCTGTAGGGTCCGGGGAGGATTTGCGGCTGGGGTCCGACCGGTTTGGCGGCGGCGCGGTCGGTGAGTTTGGAATAGATGCGGAACTCGACGATGAGGTCAAGGACGACGGGGACGGGCTTTCCGTCCTTGATGGCGGGTTCGAACTTGGCCTGACGGATGGCGTTGACGGCACTTTCATCGAGGCCGAAGCCGATGGGGCGGCCGATGGCGACTTCGCCGGCCTTGCCGTCGGGCTGGACTACGACGTGATACATGGACATGCCGGCGACACCGTTCTTTTGCGCGAATTCATTTGAGGGTGGGTCGAAGACGGAGACGAGGCGGGCTTTGGTGTCCACCTGGTTCTCTGGGAGGATGGACGGGTCGCTGGGGCGGTAGTCCTGCTTGAGGTCGACATCCTTGTAGTAGAGCTGCCAATAGGCAGGCAGGGTGGCGATCATGCTCTGGTCGATTCCGGAGGCAAAGACTGCGTCGATGGTGTGGCGGAGGGTCTGATTGGCCACGGCCTGCGAGGTGGCGACGGTGGCGCCGTGGAGGATCAGGCCAGATGGCGGAACCTGTGTCGGTGGCGTTGGGGGTACCGGCGCTGATGATGCTTCCTGAACCGGCGCAGATGGCGCTTCCTGGACCGGCGCTGATGATGCTGTCTGAACTGGCGCAGATGGCGCTTCCTGAACCGGCGCTGATGATGCTGTCTGAACTGGCGCAGATGGCGCTTCCTGGACCGGCGCTGATGATGCTGTCTGAACTGGCGCAGATGGCGCTTCCTGAACCGGCGCTGATGGTGTTGCCTGGACCGGCGCGGATGATGCTTCCTGAACCGGTGCGGATGATAGTTCCTGAACCGGTGCGGATGGAGCTTCCTGAACCGGCGCTGATGGAGCGCCAGCGCGAACGGTCTGGCCTGATGCTTTCGTTTTTGGCGGTGCTTGCTTCTTCTTGTCTGGTTTTGGCGGTTTTTGCTTTTTCGGGAGTTCGACTTCCTCGCGATCGATGACGATGTGCAGCGGCTTTTTCTTTGACGTGAGTCGGACGCGGTCCACGGCTTGATCCTCAAAGGGTGCGGCACCGAGGAAGTGCAGGCCGTAGCGGATGCCTTCGAGATCGAGATGATGCTTGTCGAGGTGGACGCGGGTGATTTCGACAAGGCTGAGGGTATAGGAGGCTTTTGGCGAATTTCCGACGAACTTGCCGTTCTGGTTGAAATGGAGTTCGTTGTCGAGCCAACCGCCGCGGACGTAGAAGGTTTTGCCCTCAAACTGCTTGCGCATCTCGTCTTCAGAGATGGGCGCGGTGGAGGGTTCGGAATCGCTTCCGGCGCGGGGGGATGCACCCGGTTGCTGAGCGGGAGGTCGCTGGGCGGCCGGAGGTTGCTGGATGGAATCGGCAGAAGTAGAGGGCTCCTGCGCGGGAGGTTGAGCAGGAGATTGCTGGGCCGCCGACGGTTGCTGTCCGGGGTCGGCAGGTGTGGTGGGCTGCTGAGCGGGAAGGACGAGAACCAGGCAAAGCACGGCACCGACCGCGAGAGAACCACTCCAGCGTTGAAGTTCAGGGAAGCGCATAACGAAAGCCGTTGAGGCCAACTGTACCAAAATGAGGCAAAAAGCTGCCATGAATGTTTGAAGCCTATGGGTACCGGCGGGCATTACTTTTGAGTCGCCAGAGGATGCGGCGGAAGAGCCCGAGGATTCGGCGCAGGTCGCGGGGCGAGACCGCGAGGCGGCGCAGGAGCAGGTGGAGGTCGTGGCGGTTGGCCTGCTGCATGGATTGGGGGGAATAGCGCGCGGCAACCATAGTTTGCTCAACAAGATCGGCGAGACGGTCCAGTTGGGCCGAGGTGACGGCGGGAGGCGGGGCATGGCCGGCGGCGGGCGCGGCGGAGCTATCGGGTGCGGGCCGGGTGAGGTCGTAAAGGCAGACAGCGACGGCGTGGCCGAGATTCATGGATGGCTGGCGCGGGTCGGTGGGGATTTCGACCAACACATGGCAGAGGGCGAGGTCGTCGCGGGTGAGGCCGTGTTTTTCCGGGCCGAAGACGAGGGCGATGCGGCCCTCGGAGGCGGTCTGAGCAATGGTTGCGCCGGGGCCGCTGTAGTCGAGTTTGCGCAGGAGGAGCGGAGCGAGCGCGGGGAGTGGGATAACGGGCTGCTCGGGCCTGCGATGGCTGAGGGTGCCTGTGCCGGCAACGAAGGTGCAGTCGCCTACGGCTTCGGCCAGATTTGAGGCTTCGCGCGCGGCGGCCAGCAGCCCCGGCGCGCCTACGGCCGATTTGGCTTCACGCCAATGCGGCGCATACGGCGCAACCACGGTCAATCGCCAGAAACCAAAATTCGCCATGGCGCGAGCCGCCGCGCCAATATTCAAGGGATTGCGAGGGGACACCAGGACGATTTCGACCTGCTCGCGTTGGGCTTGGGTGAACAAATACGAATTGTATTTGCCGGAATAGGCGGGTACTACTTCCCGGCCGCGGCGGATGGATCGCCAGCACCCGCCGCCTCGCTCTGCGGCAGCCCCACCTGCAATGTTCCCGCCCTGCCGGTCAGCCAGTCGTAAACACCGCTGGAGAGAACAATCTGCTTGCCCTGGGGCACATCGATATCCAGGTGCACTGGAACTCCGGAGCGCTGCACGGCGGCATAGATGTCGGGCTTCAGATTCAACTCCATGGTGCCACCGATCCAATTCAGGGCAGCCCCGTCCGGCGCGTAAGCCAGCAATTGCACCTCGATCTTGCCGGCGTGGGTATTGCCGGGGCCGGCGTCCAGGCGAAGATCCGTCCAGCGAATCATGAAGTCGACGCTGTAGCGAGTCAGCCGTCCGGCCAGCTTGTTGTTGGCGCCCATGTGCGGAGAAACGGGCGCAGGCTGCTTGACGGCGGGAACCGCATGAATCCCGTAAAGGATCTGAGTCGACTCTGGCATGCCCAACAGCATGAGCGGATGCAGCGGGTTCTGCTCCTGCCTGGCCGGTGCAGCGCTGGTCTTGTCGGCGTTATAGCCCTGGCGATAGGACAGCTTGATCTTCTTGTCGCCGGTTTTTACCTCGATACTGCGATAGCCACCGTCGAGTTTGGCATTGCTGGGCGCGTACGTCAGCGTGTAATAGTGCGCCCCATCGGCGATGTCGCGGGCGGTTGCCGCGCTCAGGTCGTTGTTGTTGTAAATGGCCTTGCCTCCGGTGTCCGCGGCAATCTGTTTCATCCTGCTGATTTCGTCAGCTCGCGCGGCGGCATCGGTCATAAAACCGCTCATCTGGGTCATGGCGCCGGCTGGCCCGATATTGGGCGTGTTTTCCAGGCCTGGACTGTCGGCCTGCATGGTGCTGTCGTTCATCATGCCCATGGCATTTACCGGGTATACCGCCACCCGCGCGGCGGTCAGCGCATCGGCGGTCTCGCGAATCTGAGAGAGCGGCACCACAAGGTCCTGCGCATCCGAACGTTCGCTGAGGTTGGGAAGAATATAGACCGGAAAATCGGCAGAGAACCAGATGAGGTTTTTGCGCCCCGGCACGTTCGCAAGATAGTGCGCCAGGTCGCGCAGCGCTTCCAGTGTCATCAATGTCTGATTGCGGTGGGTGAAGTCTTGCAGGCTACTGTACGCGGAGTTCATCGCCGCAACCCCAAGGCTGGCCATCCCGGTGGAGTGTCCCGCCACGGACTGCGAAAAAAATGCGACATCGTCGTTGTGTTCGCCTTCCTCCGTGCGCGTGATGAGCGCCGGGCTGGTTTGCGGGCTAACACCCTTCTGCTTGGCTTCCACGGCGGCTTCAAGTGCAGCCACGTCGGCCGTGAATCCTTGCACAAACGTCAGCTTGTCGCTCAGGATTACGATCGCCATCCGGGTGCCGGGGTTCACCTTGCGGAGAAACTGGATCAGCTGGTTGCGGGCGTAGGAATAGTCCTGGCGCGGGGTGTTCAACGTGTCCAGCAGCAGTACGTTTACGCTGTCCGATTCCGGCACCGGCGGCACGTTGGTGTAAATACCGGGGGGCATGGCGGGCAGGGGCGCAATGGAGCCCAGCGGCAAGGTCTTTGGTTGATGTTCTTCAAAAAAATCGACTCTCTGCGGCTTGCCGTTTTCGAACACTTCGAAGTCCTGGGATTTGAGTCCGGAAACCTCGTGCCCATCTTTGTCGGTGGCCACAACGTCCACCACCACATCCCTGGCTCCGGTGCGAAATATCGGACCCTGAGTCAGATTCTGTGGCGGTGGTGTTTGCGCTGCGAGAATGGAAATGCCAAGCAACGCCGAAACCAAGACAGTGCACGCTAATTGCCGGGACGACATAAAGGACTCCAGGAGTGTTGGGCCAAGTATAAAGGCATTGCGGCTGGGCCATTGTTACACTCGATAGACCGGGATTCTCCTGCGCGGGTTATGAGCCAAGACATCAAAGCAGAGATCGATGCGCTGTGTGCGCTGGCTCACGAGTGCGCGAGCCGCGGATGGCTGCCGGCCACGGCGGGCAACTTCAGCGTGCACCACTCCGAATCGGGCGCAATCTTCATTTCGCGGAGCGGGCTGGACAAGGGCCGGATGACTTCTGAGGACCTGCTCAGGCTGGATGCGGATGGCAAGGTGGCCCATGGTGAGGGCAAGCCGTCGGCTGAGTCAGACTTGCACGTGGTGCTCTATCGGGCGCGGCCCCAGGCCCGGGCGATTGCGCACGTGCACACGGTGTGGAATACGCTCCTATCCGCTCGTTGCGCGGAGGCCGGGCACGTTGCCATCGAGGGGTATGAACTGCTCAAGGCTCTCTCCGGTGTGGAGACGCACCTGCAATGTGAACGCGTTCCCGTGATTGCCAACGCGCAGGATTACGGGTTGTTGACGAAGGAACTGCGGTTGGCGCTGGACGAACATCCGCTGGCGCACGGGGTTCTGTTGAGCGGCCATGGACTCTATACTTGGGGTAAATCAGTGGCCGAGGCGCGCCGGCACCTTGAGGCGCTGGAGTTTCTCTTCGAGGTAGAGTGCCAGCGGCGGATGTCCGAGCCACGGCCCTGATTTGGCTGGAGGAATTCATGGCTGTTCTTAGCTTCCCCGACAGCAAATCCAAATTCGATTCTGAGCCGGAGATTCGTGCCGAACTGGCCGCGCTGGGCATCGATTACGAGCGCTGGAGCCTCGATCGCGTGGGCGCGGATGCCTCGGCAGACGCGGTGCTGGAGGCGTATGCCGTTGAAATCGACGAGATGAAGCGCCGCGGCGGATACGTGACGGCGGACGTGATTGACGTGAACCCGCAGACGCCGAGTCTGGACGCAATGTTGGCGAAGTTCGACAAGGAGCATACGCACTCCGAAGACGAAGTGCGGTTCATCCTTGCCGGGCGCGGGATCTTCTTCCTGAGCATCGGCGGGCGCGTTGCGTCTGTTGAGGTGGGTCCGGGCGACATGCTGCGGGTGCCCCGCGGCACCACCCATTGGTTCACGCTGTGCGAGGAGCGGCGGATCCGCGCGATCCGGTGGTTCCAGGACACCTCAGGCTGGACGCCGCATTACACCGAGTCCGGCGTGGACGCGAGCTACCAGCCGCTTTGTTTTGGGCCTGCGTACTTGGGAGGGAAAATCGGGGGCGCGTGGGTAGAGACGCCGCTGGCGAAGACGCTGGGCGCATGAGCGTTTACTTGCTGGACGTGGAGGGTACGGTGGCGCCGATTTCGTTCGTCACGGAAACGCTATTTCCGCACGCGCGAAAGCACTTCGAAGAGTTTCTTTGGGGAGCGGTTAGCGAGATTGAAGATCTAAAGCCTGGCGATTCGCCCGAGGGCACTGTCCTCATGGACTTGATGATGCTCTCGATGGAAAACCGGGCGGAGATCGATCCCGGTGCGCCGCGGATTCTGCCGGAATACGCAATCCAGCGCGAATTCCAAGGCGAGCCAAGGTCCGTGTCGATGAGTCCTGCAAAGGGCATTCCTCGGATTCTGGCGTATGTCTACTGGCTCATGGATCGGGATCGCAAGTCGACGGCGCTGAAGAGCATGCAAGGCAAGATATGGAAGGCCGGCTACGAAGGCGGCGAGTTGCGCAGCGTCCTATTTGACGACGTGCCGTCGGGGTTCGCGCGGTGGGCGGCGGAGGGCAAAGTGGCCATCTACTCCTCGGGGTCTGTGGAGGCGCAAAGGCTTTTCTTCCGGTACTCGGATCATGGCGATCTGACGCCGCTGATCTCCGGCTACTTCGATACGCGCACCGGGCCGAAATTGGCCGTGGATAGCTATGCCGCGATTGCGAAGAAGATGGGCGTTACACCGGGTGAGGTGCTGTTCTTCTCTGACACGGTGAAAGAGCTTGATGCGGCGCGCGAGGCGGGCTGCAGGACGCGCCTGGTGATGCGGCCGGGAAATACAGTCGTTGACGACCCATGCGGACATGCGATGATACGGTCGTTCGACGAGGCGGCGGAAGATGATCTCGCTGGCGAGCAGGACGGCCGGCTATAGCACCCGGCCAGGCTATGTGAATCCGCGCGGGCAGGTGGTCATTCGCAACACCGGCCTTCCCGGCACCGATCGCGGCCAGACCGTGTATCAAATGGGCTGCTCGCTTTGCGGGCACGTCTACGGCGCCAACGGCAGCGACATCCACCATCGGCGCTGCCCCTTGCACGATCGCGGCGCGTCCGGGCTGGCGTACGATGCCGGCATCTTCACCGTTGCGCAATAAGCCGCTTTCCACGCTGCGGTAGTCTTGACTCGTGCTGCTGACCAACCCAGCCCAGACCGCGTTCAACGAGTTGCGCACCGCGCCGTGGGTGCACTTCTGGGTGCTGGCGCTGAGCTCGATCTTTTTTCTGGTCGATCCATTCGCGGCGATAGGGTCATTCCTCGCCATCACAGAACACGATGACGCTGCGCGGCGCAAGCGCATGGCGCGCAAGGCGGCGCTCACCTGCTTCATCGTGCTCACCAGTTTTGCCCTGGGCGGCCAGGTGATCTTCCACATGTTCGGCATAACGCTACCTGCTTTCGAGGTGGCGGGCGGGTTGATCCTGCTGCTCATCGGGCTGGACATGCTTGAGGCTAAGCGCTCGCCCACGCAAGAGCAATACGTAATCGAGCGTCAACATAG
>CAWBIG010000151.1:0-25442 GCA_963788435.1 uncultured Acidobacteriota bacterium
GTCTTTGCGCACAAGGGGGAGAGTTACAGCTACGACGTCAAGGCCCAATTCAAAGAGACGACCGGGACAGGCTTAAGGAGCCAGGGCCTCGGCATCGTGGGCCGTCCCTGCACATTCGAATTCACAAAGCAACAGGCAACGGACCCGCCGGCAGCCCAGTAAGGTTCGCCGCGATGGCGCCACATTGATTCATACAGCTCAGATCTGCGAGACGGTCAGCGGACTCAGGACGAGATTAGTGATGTTGTCCACGATAGGCTCGAAGGCGTAGCGGGGATCGGCGGAGAGCTTCTTCCAGTTTGGATCGTTGCGGAACGCGTTCCACTTGGCGTCCATGTCTGCGAGATCGGTGACGCAGAGCATGTAAGTGAGGCAGGGCATGCGGGTGCCGATGAGCATGTCTCCGAAGAAGATGGGCTGGAATCCGGCAGCCTGAAAGATGCCGAATTCGCCGGAGTGAAACATCTCCACTTTGCGCACGTGGTCGCTGAAGCTGGGGCTTTCATAGGTGCGCAATTGGAAGATCCGTTTGCCGTGGGCCAGCGGAGGCTGCGGAGGAGTGACACGCGGCCAACCCTCGAACGCCGCGAGCAAAGAGGATTCCACGCGGACAAACGCCTGCGCGTTGGCCGGAGCGCTCCAGAAGGGATCGGCGGCCTTGAGGAACTCCTCATCGTGAGCCAGGTCGAGGTCGAGCGCGGCCAGCGCATCGATGGTGGGCGACGGAATAAGCACGTAGGTGACGGGAGTTTCCGGGCCGATGTCGAGGTGGAATGCGCCGACCGGCCCCATACCGCGGCGCGCCAGGGCGGGAATGAGCGCATCGCCAATGTAGCGTTCGGTGAGCGCGGCCTGGGGTCCGGACTGGAGAATGTATCGGCGCAGTTGATAGAACTCGCGTTTGTCTTTCGCGGGTGTTCGCGCGGCTGAGGGGCGGGCGAATGCTGCTGCGGATGTGGCCAGGGATGCGGCGAGAAAGTCGCGACGATGCATGGAAGCCTCCGGGAGAGATTCTAAGGGGTGCTAGTCCTCGCCGATGTCCTCATTCCAAACATCGGGATGGTGGGCGATGAAATCGGCGAGTAATTCGCGGCACTCCTGGCGGTCGAGGTCAATCACTGTCACTCCATTTTCGCGGAGCCAGTCGATGCCGCCGGCGAAGGTGCGACTTTCTCCCACGACCACGGCGCCGATGCGGAACTGCCGCACCAGGCCGCTGCAATACCAGCACGGGGCAAGCGTGGTAACCATGATCATCTCGCGGTAGCTGCGCTGGCGGCCGGCGCGGCGGAATGCATCGGTTTCGCCGTGGATGCTGGGGTCGCCTTGCTGCACACGCCGATTGCGGCCGCGGCTTACCAGTTCCCCGCCCCGCGTGAACAGCGCCGCGCCGATGGGAATGCCGCCTTCCGCAAATCCGGCGCGGGCTTCTTCGAGGGCTATGTCCAACATGCGTTCGAAATGTTCTCTTCCGAGTGATTCGATGGTCATCTTCAGCATCCTCGTGACCGCGATAGCAGGTGTCGATCGCCGTGATTCTTCACCGGCCTTTCCAATCTTAAGAAATGTAAAGAAGATCGAACTTCTCATCCATCTTAGCGGGTAGATATCACTCCTGGATAAGGACTTAGTTGCGATTCTGGCAAGCTTCCGGAGGCATTTCGAGCGTCTTGACTTGAAGCGCGCACTAAGGAGTACGTTGATGGTATGCGAGACGCAGGATACACGATCCGGACCATGGCTGAGCGTTGCGATATGACGACGCACACGCTGCGCTACTACGAGCGCGTAGGACTGATACAACCGGTGGGACGGGCTCGCAATGGCCACCGCCGCTACTCCGACGCCGACGAGGCGTGGCTCAAATTTCTCCACTGCATGCGAGCGACGAACATGCCGATCCGGGAGATGCAGCGCTATGCGGTGCTGCGGGAACGAGGGACGGATACGTCGATCGAGCGGCGCAGGATTCTGGAGGAGCACCAGGCCACCATCGCGGAGCAGATTGCGGCTCTCGAAAAGGCGCACGCGCTGCTGACGCATAAGATTGCGAACTACCGCAAGATCGAAGAGCGCATTCGTGTCCCCGACACGATCGCGGTGGAAGCGGATCACGCGATGGCGGCCGCGGGCTAATTCTGGATCCACCTGTCAATCGCTGCACCGCGTGAAGACGCCGGCAGGCGATTTGGATTCGGTCAAAAACGAGCATTCTAAGCCGTAGCCATGATGGAGTAGCATAGCGGCACGGCGCTTCGACCGGCGTTGAAACCGAAGCAAGATTCTGGCCCCTTCGTTCCCCGGCATGCCGTTCCCCGTTCCGATTCGGTTGAGCCGGATCGGCTCTGCGGCAGGCCTCGAATCGGCCATGGAAAAAGCGAACCAGCAGCATCCTGCCCAAGGAGGTCAAAAACCATGGCGGAAGCACCAACCCTGCCCTCTAAACCATTGCGCGGCCGCGATCAAAATGCATCGAACGGGCAAGCCGAGCCGGAAGACGAACGCCAGTCCATCGATCTGGAGCCGCTTGATGCGGACGCGAAAGGACTCTTCAGCCGGCGCAGCTTTCTTTCCGGACTGGGCGCTACCGGGCTGCTTGCCGGCGCGGCGCCGCTGGTGCATGCCGCTCCCACGATGGAAGAAGCCGCGCAGGAAACGACGACCGCCGTCGAAACGGCTGATGTGACGCTGCGCGTGAACGGCAAGGAATACGCGCTGCGCGGACTGGATACGCGGGCCACGCTGCTGGACACGCTGCGGGAGCGCATCCACCTACCGGGCACGAAGAAGGGCTGCGACCACGGCCAGTGCGGCGCATGCACGGTGCACGTGAACGGGCGGCGCGTGAATAGCTGCCTGTCGTTCGCGGTGATGCACGAAGGCGACGAGATTACCACCATCGAGGGCATTGGCCAGCCGGACAACATGCATCCCATGCAGGCTGCGTTTGTGGAACACGACGGCTACCAGTGCGGCTACTGCACCAGCGGGCAGATCATGAGCGCGGTGGCGCTGCTGAAGGAGCCGATCGGGCCGGCGGACGAGGACATCAAGCAGGCCATGGCCGGAAACATCTGCCGCTGCGGCGCCTACAAAAACATTGTGGCCGCGGTGCGCCAAGTGCGCGCCTGACGCGGAGAAGGGAGCGAGAAACATGCAGACCTTCAGTTACACAAAAGCCGCGAGCATCGACAAGGCGCTGGCGCAGGCGAGCGGCGCCAAGTTCATCGCCGGCGGCACCACGCTGGTGGACCTGATGAAGCTGGAAGTGGAGAAGCCGTCGGGGCTGGTGGACATCAACCTGCTGCCGCTGGACAAGATTGAGCCCACCCCATCGGGCGGGCTGCGCATCGGCGCCATGGTGCGCAACTCGGATCTGGCGTGGAACGCCGATGTCGAGAAGAATTACGCGGTGCTGTCGCAGGCGCTGCTGTCGGGCGCGTCGCCGCAGTTGCGCAACATGGCCACGACCGGCGGCAACCTGCTGCAGCGGACGCGTTGCGTCTATTTCCGCGAGCCCAGCGCCGGCACTCCCGGCGGCTACGGGTGCAACAAGCGGACGCCCGGCTCGGGCTGCGCGGCCATGGATGGCTTTAACCGCATGCATGCCGTGCTGGGCACAAGCGACCACTGCATCGCGACTCATCCTTCCGACATGTGCGTGGCCATGGCGGCTCTGGAAGCGGTGATTCACACCGAGGGACCGAAGGGAAAGCGCACGATTGCGTTTGCGGATTTTCACAAGCTGCCCGGCGACACGCCGCAGATTGAAAACGCGCTGGAGCCTGGCGAGCTGGTGACCTATGTGGAGCTGCCGAAGCCGGTGCCCGGCGCGAAATCTGTTTACCTGAAGCTTCGCGACCGCGCCAGTTATGAGTTTGCGCTTGCCTCCGCCGCAGTTGTGGCCAAGGTGGAGGGTGGGCATATCCGCTACATTCGCGTGGCCATGGGCGGGGTGGGCACCAAGCCGTGGCGTTCCCACGAGGCTGAAGCCGCGCTTGAGGGCAAGCCTGCCAACGCGGAGCATTTCCGTATAGCTGCTGAAGCTGCATTGGCCGGCGCAAAGCCGCACACGGACAATGCGTTCAAGATCGAACTGGCGAAGCGCTGCGTGGTGCGTTCGCTGAAGATGGCGACTGCCTGAAAACTCGCGCGGCCCGCACAGGGCTCAAGCGAAGCAACCAGATCGCCAACCGCAGGAGGTTTTCATGGCGACAACTCAGATTCCCCAGGGCGAAGCAATCATCGGCGCGGCTGTTCCGCGCATCGACGGGCCGCTGAAGACTACGGGCACGGCGCGCTATTCGCTCGATCGCAGCTTTCCCAATCTCGCCCATGGCGTGCTGGTGCAGAGCACCATCGGCAAGGGCCGCATTCGCTCGCTCGATGCGAGCGCCGCGGAAAAAATGCCCGGCGTGCTGCTGGTTCTTCATCACGGGAATTTGCAGAATGTGTATCGCACCATCCCGCGCGAGCAGGACGGCAGCATGGCGGAGAGCCGGCCTCCGTTTTCTGACGACCAGATTTACTACTGGGGTCAATATGTGGCCGCGGTGGTGGCGGAGACGCTGGAGCAGGCGCAGGCTGCGGCCGCCGCCATCCGGATCGAGTACGATGCCGAAACGCCCGACGTGCGCACGGACCTGAGCGCAGGTTATGACGGGCCGCGCGAAAGCAGTTGGAAGCGCGGCGATCCCGACCAGGCGCTGAGCTCTGCTCCCGTGGTCGTTGATGAAACTTACGTCACGCCCATTGAAACGCACAACCCGATGGAGATGCACAGTACGGTTGCGGTGTGGGATGGCGACGATGTGACCCTCTATGACGGAAGCCAGGGCGTGGTGTCGCATCGCACAACCATGTCGGAGGTGCTCGGAGTCCCGCGCGAGAATGTGCGCACCATTTCGCGTTTCATCGGATCGGGATTCGGCGGCAAGCTTTCTCCGTGGCCGCAATGCACAGTTGCGGCGGCCGCGGCGCGCCAGCTCAATCGCCCGGTCAAGCTCAGCGTGGATCGCCGGATGATGTTCACCGGAGTGGGCCATCGGCCGCGCACGCAGCAGCGCATTCACCTGGGGGCAACACGGGACGGCAAGCTGACGGCAATTCGCCAGGATTTCTACAGCGAAACATCGTTGCTGGATGACTTTGTGGAGCACTGCGGCGAGCAGACGCCATTTCTCTATAGCTGTCCCAATCTCGTTGTCACCACTGCGATGGTTCGCCGCTGCGTGGGCGCTCCTGCACCGATGCGCGGGCCGGGCGCGGTCCCCGGGCTATTCGCTGTGGAATCGGCGATGAACGAGCTGGCGGTGAAACTGAACATGGACCCGGTGGAACTCCGGTTGAAGAACGACGCGGAGCGCGACGAGGGCAGGAACCTGCCGTTCAGCTCGCGCCACTGGAAGGAGTGTCTGACCACGGGCGCGGAAAAAATCGGCTGGAAGAACCGCACGCCCGGCGTCGGATCGATGCGCCGCGACGGCAAGATCGTTGGCCTTGGAGTTGGCGGCGCTTCCTGGGCGGCTGCGCGCATTCCGTGCAGCGCCACGTTCGAGTTTTGCCCCAACGGACGTGTTTGTGTCCGCTGCGCCACGCAGGACATCGGCACCGGCACCTACACGTTGTTCGCCCAGGTGGCACACGCCAAGACCGGGGTGCCGCTCGACCGCATCGATGTTTTCCTCGGCGACACCGAATTGCCCGACGGCCCAACATCCGGCGGTTCCATGGTAACCAGCGCCATGCTGCCCGCGGCCACCAGCGCCACGGATCAGGCTGTAACCCGGCTCATTCACCTGGCTGCGATCACGCCGGGCTCGCCGTTCCATGGCGCGCATCCGGATTCGCTCACCATTGCGGAAGGCCGCGTGGTGCTGAAGCCGGGCCAGCCCCAGGTTGTGGGAGCGGCGTATCACGGGGGTGAGGACGTGGCTGCAAACGGCCTGCCGTTTGAGGAAGTGCTGCGCCTGGCCGACGTTGGTGCAATTACTGGGTCCGGCCGCACTTTTCCTTCCTTCGAGGATCCCAAGGCAAAGCAGTATTCCCTGCACTCTTTCGGCTGCCACTTTGCTGAGATTGAGTGGGAACCCGACATCGCGCGAGTTCGGGTAAGCCGCATCGTTTCGGTTTTCGATTGCGGCCGCATCATCAATACGAAGGCCGGCGCCAACCAGATTCTTGGAGCGGCCATCATGGGCGTGGGGATGTCGCTGCTGGAGGAGACGATTCACGATCCACGCACCGGCCAACCCATCAACGGCAGCTTCGCGGACTATCTTGTGGCCACCTGTGCCGATGCTGCCCGAACTCGATGTGATTTTCCTCGATTATCCGGACTATCATCGTGAACGAGTACGGGGCGCGCGGAATCGGCGAGATCGGTTTGGCGGGGGTGGCTCCAGCCATTGCCGACGCGGTGTATCACGCAAGCGGCGTTCGCGTGCGCGACCTGCCGATTCGCATCGAAGATCTTCTGCAGTCGAAGATCACGGAAGTTTAAGTCGGCCGCGATGAACGGAGCGGGCAGGCCTCGGCACTCGTGTCATTCCCTGTCAAATCCGGCTAGAATCCACTCAGGAGCTTCATGAGCGACCTCGAACAGATCCTCTCTCTCTGGCGCGAGCTGGAAAACGCAGGGGCGGATTATGTGCTGGCGACCATCGTCGCCGTCGAGGGCTCCAATTACCGCCGTCCCGGCGCGCGCATGCTGCTGGCCTCCGATGGCCGCCGCGCTGGCACTGTTAGCGGCGGCTGCCTTGAAGCCGAAGTGGCGCGCCGCGCCTGGTGGCTTACGGAAAACGGTCCCGCAGTCGGGCGCTACTCGACGCTGGAGGACGATGGCGATATGCCTTACGGCTCCGGCTGCGGAGGCGTCGTATTCATCCTGCTGGAGCGCCGCGGCACCGCAAACTCTTCGCTCGCGGCTCTCGACCGAGCGTTCGAGGCGCGCCGGCCGCTGGCAATTGCAACCATCATCGAGGGCGCGCACATCGGTGAACGGGCGATTTTTGCGGTGGAAGACGAAGCGGAGAGTCAGAACGGCACTCGTTCCGAGCGCCCTCTCGCATCCTGGCGCGCCGATCTCGGCCAGCTTGCGCACTCCTGCGCTCGAACGCCACCATTCCGGTGAAGAGCGCATTTCGATCGATGGCCAGCTCACCCGCGTCTGGGTTGAGTACGGTCCCGCGCGTACGGGCCTCTGGATTTTCGGCGCGGGCGACGACGCCAAGCCGCTGCTCCAGTTCGCGCGCGAGCTCGGCTGGCGGGTTGCCATCGCCGACGGGCGCGTGCATCTTGCCACGGTAACTCGCTTTCCCGCCGCGCAGCAGATCACCACGCTCAGCATTGCCGATCTGCCGCACGCTTCGCCGTCATCGCTGGATTTGCGCGCCAGCGACGCTGCCGTCCTGATGACGCACAGCTTTGAGCAGGATGCGAGGATTCTTGCGCTTTTGCTGTCACAACTTGCGGAGCAGCGGCCGGCCTACATCGGCGTGCTCGGGCCCCAGCACCGCACTCGCGAGCTGCTGAAAGAGGTCACTCGCCTGCTTGGCGTTGTTCCCAACACAGAATTGATCGATCGTTGGCTCGACGAGATTCACGCTCCCATGGGCCTGGACCTGGGCGCGGAAGCTCCTGCTCCCGTCGCCCTGTCCATCCTCGCCGAGATCCACAAGGCGCTCCAGCAGACCAGCGCGCTTCCTCTCAACGTCGTCCGCGCCACACGGCTGGAAGCCGCTCCTCACGGGTGAGAGGAATTGTCCTCGAATTTGTATCCGCGCCCCGGCACATAATCGGCCTTCAACAGGCCATCCCGGTAGTCGATGTGCAGCGTGAATTCCGTCAGGAAATCGCTGCCCAGGAATCCGGAAATCTGTGTTCCATCCGCGGCAGATGCCATCGCAGTGTCAGTAACCAGGATTCTCGGCCGCTTCTGGCCGACATGGGCAAAATTGAATGACACCATGTCGGCGTATTTCACGCCGCTTTCGTTGCTGATCTTCGTCACTGTCGATGCCACATTGCTGTCGATACTCGTCTGTTGGCCATAGTCCGGCAAGAACAGCTTGAACTCCTCCGCGCTCAGACCTGTGGGCAGCAACATATCGTGACCGATGCGGTAATACTGGGTGTAGTCCTTCATCTCCGGAGCAACGTAGCGGTCCTCGGGCGTGCCCGCCACGGGGTCCCAATCCGCCGCGATCGTCATCAACTGCTCTGTTGGCGCCGCTGCACCGGGGCGCGCCGGCAGAGGAGCCAGTCCCAGGGTGCGCATGGGAAAATCCGCCGTGACCATGAATTTCGAGAACGCATCCAATCCGATGAATCCTGCTCCGTCATCGAATGGGCTGTCTCCATCCTTGACATTCACTTCGCAGTCCTTGAATTCAAGTCCGCCGATCTTCACCGAATCCGCCACCACCGTGTAGCTGGGCTTTCCCATCGGCCCGGGCGCGGCATTCTTATCCTCGGCTCCAATCCGCTTCAGGCCGGCATGCTCCGCCGCCGGACGAAAGATGGTAAGCCCCTGGCCGCGGGTGTCCAATTGCAGACGCGTAGGCGTGCCATTCAGCCCCACTTCCAGCCCATAGGCGCGGGTGCGGTCGGCTCCCCACCCCGGGCCCTTGAAGCCAACCAGCCGGATGAACGGTATCTGCGCCGACGACCCACCCGAAACAAGCTTGCACTCGTGCCCCGGCTGGTCCTTGATCAGCTTGAGCCGAGCCAGCTCCGCTTTCAGCACTCCTTCCTGCATCGGGTCGGTCCCGTTCGGCGAGGCCAGAAACGTCTCCAGCTCCGTCGCACGCTGCGCCATCGGCAGGGTCTGGATCCACGCCAGCTTGATCTCCGGGTCGTCCGGATCGAAATCGTGCGCTAGCGTGTACTGCTGCTTCGCGGTCGCATAGCGCGCTTCCGCCTCCAGCAACCGGGCATATAGCAGCCGCGTCCGGCCGTTGCAAGGGTCCAGCTTGTACGACTCGATGACCGTGGGCTCGACATTCCACAGCTCGCCCATGGCGAATTCCACTTCTCCACGAGCGGTGACCAGCACCGCCGATTTGGGCGATGCCTTCAGCGCCTGGGCCACACCCACCGCCGCCGAGTCCAACATCTGCTCGCGCAGCAAGGCATGAATCAGCCCCAGCTCTGAATCGCCGTCTCCCGGCTGCTTGGAGATCTCCGCTTTGTAAAGCTCTTCGGCCTTGGCGAAGTCGCTCCCCAGCATGGCCTTGTCCGCATCCGTGGGCGTCCTGTGTTTCGCCACCGTGCAGGTAAGTCCATGCACCTGCGTGCCGGCGCACCCCAGTGCCACCATTACGATCACGCACTTCGTCACCATGCGAAGCGCCCACTGCCTCCCGCGAAACATGTGCATAAAACCCTCGTGGATTCCGGGTCCGGCCGCAACAGCGTTTCAACTCAGAGCAGCCCGGATTTTCTTAGAACTCTGAATTTTAGACGATTCTCGCCGCGCTAAGGCCGCGAGTTGCCGAATCCGGCGTCTGAACTCCCCGGTCGGCTGCCGCAAGCGCCACTGTTTTCCTCGGTTTGGCCAGCGCAAGCCGCCAGCCGATTTCGCGCGTGCTCACGAACCCGCTCACGGCCTTCGCCTAAAATCATGGCATGCCTTCTTCCCCTTCCAGCCTGCCTTCCAGCCTGGAGGAGCTGAACGCCCGCATTGTCGAGTGCGGCCTCTGCTCTCGCCTGCGCGAGCATTGCACGACTGTTGCCGCGGTTCGCCGCCGCAAGTGGGCCGAATGGGATTACTGGGGCCGTCCCGTACCGTCATTCGGCGACCCGCGCGCGCGCGTCCTCATCCTTGGACTCGCGCCCGGCGCGCACGGGTCCAACCGCACCGGCCGCCCCTTTACCGGCGATGGGTCAGGCGATTTTCTGTTTCCCATTCTCCACCAGGCAGGTTTCGCGTCGCAGCCTCGCGCTCTCTCCCGCGACGATGGCATGCGCCTCAGCGATTTGTGGATCACCGCGGTAGCGCGCTGCGCTCCGCCCGCCAACAAGCCCACTCCCGACGAACTCCGCAACTGCGCGCCCTGGCTGGACCAGGAGATGCGCCTGCTCAAGAATCTGCGCGTTGTGGTCTGCCTCGGCCGCATCGCCTTCGATGGCCTGTTGGCATGGGCGCTGCGCAATGGAATCCACTCTTCGCGCTCCGGATTTAGCTTCGGGCACGGACTCGAGTACCATTTGCCCAATGGCCTTCGGGTAATCACCAGCTATCATCCATCCCTGCAGAACACCAATACGGGCAAGTTGACGGCACCCATGTTCCTGAAAGTTTTCCGGCGAGCCCGTCAACTGGCAGAACGTGGCCGCTCTGCGAACGCGGGAGGCGTAACATGAAACCGACTCGAATGATTCCAGCAGCCCTGTTGCTGGTCACCGCAGGAGTTTTCGCACAGACCGTGACACTCGACCATTGGACGCCGGCTCAGCTCCTCGAACGGGCACAACACCTCAAGCTGCTTGCGGCGCAAGGCGACGGCTCCGCCAGCGAAACGCTGGAGAAGTATCCGCGCCATTTCACCATGCTGGCCTTTCGTAATCGCAGCGGCGGTGGCGAACTCCACCAGAACTACGCCGACCTGTTTTACATCCTCGACGGACATGCCACAATCGTCTCTGGCGGGCAGGTGGAAAGCCCAAAGACCACCTCCCCGGGCGAGATCCGCGGCACCGCAGTCATGAGCGGCGCACAGCAGGAAGTCGCTGCCGGCGATGTGGTGCACATCCCTGCGGGCGTGCCTCACCAGATGCTTCTGCCCCAGGGCGGCACTGTCACCTATTTTGTGGTGAAGATTCAGGAGAAGGAATAGGCGCCCGGGATGCGATTGGAGCGGGAGGCCGGGGCCATCTTGTTGGCTAGAGCGACTGCGGTTACTTGAATGCGTTTGCGTGACGTCAGCCGATCCAGCCATACATCGAGGCCAGGAGCTTGCTTCGTCCTCCTTCGCAGCACAGCGTGTGCTCCTTGCACGAAGAGTTTTCGCAGGTATTTGTTTCCACGTCTGCTGGTTCCTGTCAGATTCTGCTTGCCTCCGGTGGAGTACTGGCCGGGCATCACTCCCAGCCTGGCAGCAAATCCGCGCCCCTTCTTGAAGGCTGCCCCGTTGCCGATCGCAGCGATCGTGGCCGTGGCAATCACCGGTCCGATTCCGGGGATCGCGACCAGGCGCTTGCGCTGTTCAAGTTCGCCAGCGATGCGGGCCGGAGCGAGCGCTTCACTACAAGATAAGAGAGAACGCACCGTCTTGAAACTCTCGCGACTGAATGAAAACCGGAGGGAGCGAGCAAAAGGATAGCTTCGATCCAGTCTGCGCTGTATGCAGGAGTGTGTGCACGTCCCTTGAAATGTGGCGCGCCGCAAGCGAGAATCAACTCATCAGCATGAGCCATTTACGCCAGCTCCGATGGACTTTCTGCCTGGCACTTATCCTTGCCGGTGCGTATCCGACCCTGCAATCGCAGGGGGATCAGCGACGAGCGGCATTTTCGCTGGAGCAGCAGGGACGAAGCGCGGAGGCTGAGCAGGCGTGGCTTTCCATCTCGAAACTGCAGCCGTCGAATCCTGAACCCTACGCCCATATTGGCCTGTTGGAAGCGCGGGGGGAGCACTATCCTGAAGCGATTCGCTATTACCGTAAGGCGCTTGCACTGGCTCCCGCGATGGCTGGGCTGCGTTTGAACCTCGGACTCGCGCTGTTCAAGAATGGCGACTACAAGCAGGCAGCCGCGATGTTCGAACCTCTGCTCAAGGCACATCCTGACGACCAGCAATTGACGATTCTTGTCGGAATGTCAAACTATGGGCAAGGGCAGTTTGCCGCAGCGTCCCCATATCTAAAACTGGCCGTGAAGGGCGATCCTCAGAACTTCGCATTGCTGCTGACTCTGGCCCACAGTTGCCTCTATTCCAATCAATTTCAATGCGTGCTGGACACTTTCCGCCAGATTGTGGCCTTGAATGCGGAGTCGGCCGAGGCCGACATGCTGGTGGGCGAAGCGCTCGACGAAATGAAGGACCGCGTGGGCGCGATTCGCGAATTCCGCGCCGCGGTGCAAGCCCATCCCAAAGAGCCCAATGTCCATTTCGGATTGGGGTATCTGCTGTGGACGAATGGTCAATACGGCGAAGCCGCCTCGCAGTTCCAGGCGGAAATCGACAACGATCCCCAGCACCTGCAGGCGATGCTCTATCTGGCTGACTCGGAGATACAGTTGAACCAGCTCAATACTGCGCAGCCGCTGCTGGAGAGCCTGGTAAAGAAGAGCCCTTCGAGCGCAATGGCGCATCGCGATCTGGGAATTGTGTACGCCGAACAAGACCACAAGCAGGATGCGGCGGCAGAGTTTCAGGCCGCGATCAGGCTGGCGCCCAATGATCCGAATGCGCACTGGAGGCTTGCCCGCTTGTATCGGTCCATGGGTGAGGTCGCCAAGGCGAAGGCCGAATTCGACAAGACCCAGAACCTGAACAAGGCCGAGGACGAGCACCTTTTGAAGGTGATGTCCGCCATTCCGGGCGGTGAGCATAAACCGGCGGCAGCTCCACAGAAATGATTCTGAGCCTGCAAAGAAAACGGGGCCGGAGTTTGGAACTCCGGCCCGGTGAAGCACCTATGAATGGTCAGGCGTTACTCAGAAGATGAGCTTTCCGCCTATTTGAATACGACGCGGTGAATGTCCGCCCGTGACCTGGCCAAAACCTGAGCCGCCATAGAAGGACGAGTCACTCAGCGAGCTATCCACGCTGGAAAAGCTCTCGTGGTTGAAGGCGTTGAAGAACTCGCCGCGAAGCTGGAACGAAAGCCGCTCGGCAAGTTTTGTGTTTTTAATTGCGGCCAGGTCCCAGTTGTTGTAGCCGGGGCCAAGCATGCTGCCGGAACCTTCGCTGCCCCAGTGGCCCACCGCCGGAGCGAACGAGCCAGTGGAAAACCAGGAGCCGACGCTTTTGGTCATGTGCACCGCGGCAACCTGGTCAGGACGCGTTCCGCTGCTGCCGGTACCGACGTGAATTCCCGTCGGATCCCATGGATCGAAGGGTTGGCTCATGTTGAAGGACTGCCCGGAGAGGAACGACGTGATGCCGGAGACTTCCCATCCGCCGGCAATCCTGCCCATGAAGCCCTGCTGACTGTTGAAGAACGGCAAATCGTAGACGTAATCGGCAATGAAGGTCTGCGGCTGGTTGTAGTTTGACGGACCGTAATCCAGCTGGAAGTCGTACTGATATGTCGAGAGCGCGTTGCGGGTCGTCGATTGTGTGGTCAGGTCCTTGGAGTAGGTGTACGCCAGGCCCACCTGTAGGCCGCGCGAGTGGTGGTTGAGGCTGACCTGCAGTGAATTGTAGTTGTTGGTGAAGATGGGGCCGCGCTCGGTGATGCCGGCATAT
The DNA here is from genome assembly GCA_963788435.1 of uncultured Acidobacteriota bacterium. GTDB lineage: Bacteria > Acidobacteriota > Terriglobia > Terriglobales > Acidobacteriaceae > Telmatobacter. The sequence continues at coordinate 13,415 of CAWBIG010000151.1, forward strand.
CCCAGATAGGGACGGAGGGCGTTGGTCTGGGTGGTCGGAGCAGCTTCCACGGCGCCGACTGTAGGCTGGTTTTCGTTGAAGGCGCCGGGGAGATGCCGGGCCTGGTTTCCCACGTATGCCACTTCCAGCACCGTGCTGGGCATTAGCTGGTGTTGGACGTTAAGGCTGTAATTCGCGTAGTCGGGAACCTTGAAAGTCGGGTCACCAGCTGCAGTCAGGCCGTTGGGCCCGTAGTTTATTGAGGTGCTGCCGCTCTTGATGTTGTCAAAGGTGCCGTTGGTAATGGTTGTGGAATGGGCCAGCGGAGGGTTGCCGAACGCGTCCTGTTCCCACATGCCGTCGAGAACGCGATCGTAGAAGATGCCGAACCCTCCGCGAACGACCGTCCTTCCTTTTCCGGTGGGATCGTAAGAAAAGCCGAGACGAGGACCGAAGTCGGCATTGTAATTGGGGTTCACGTAAGCGCCGAACGGAGAACAGGTGACCATTGGTGAAATGGCAGTTGCCTGGGCGCATGCAGCTCCCTTGGGGAAGATCAGCCCGTTGGTGTAAGTGGCCGGCTGTAACAGGAAGTTGTTCGCATACTGGCCAGGAAGGAAGTTGCCGGTCGCGGGATCGATCTTGGGCGCCAATTGCGGGCTGTAGAAAGCGGGATCGAAGTTGGATAGAGTGTCTCTGACGTCCGTGACCGAGGGCAAACGGCTCCAACGCACTCCGAGGTTGAGCGTGAGGCGCGGTGTCACCTTCCAATCATCCTGGACGTACGCTTCGCTGTTGACAAAGTGCAGGTCAGGAATGATGTCGGGGAGAGTCTGCGAGAAAGTGTTGACGTTGCCGACCAGGAAGTCGCCCCAGGAGTTGAAGCTGAAACTGGGGTCGCCGTTCACCGCGTTTTCGGTCTTGATCATCTGCTGGATCTGGAAGCCACCGCGCAGAGTGTTCTTGCCGAGGTTGGTGGTGAGGTTATCGAAGTAGGTGCGGTCGAGGTTGCGCTCTTTCCACGGAGCCGATCCCGGACTGAAACCAGTTACGCCCGTGATGGAGACAGCGGGCACCTTGCCGTAAGGGTCAGGCGACCACTGGTTGGTGAGCGAGCTATTGACGGAGGTGGAAGTAGCGAACTGGCCGCTCTTTATTGACGAGTAATATTCTCCCTGCGACCAGACGAACTCAGCTTCGTTCACGACTTTAGGACTGATGGCCCAGGTGAGGTTGCCCACAACGTTTTTGCCGGGCGAGTTGACAGTGGTGTCGACAAGCGTCGGATAGTTGGAGCCGGCCCAAAGACCCTCGGGATTATCCACCGGCATGTTGTCGTTCATGTAGCGCGCAAAGAAGTGAACTTTATCGTTGAAATAGTGATCGACGCGCACAATGTCATCGCGGAAGTTGTTTTGCGCCGAGTCGGAGAAGGTGTAGTAGGCGCCGTCGTTGGCCGGAAACTTGTCAAAGACATTGCTCAGATAAACCTTTGAGTTTGCGCTATAGCAACTGGGAGAGATCGTGGTCGTTTTGGACGCAGCATCGTAGGTGGCGCAGCCAGCCGGCGCGTTGGTAAAGTCGCCCTGGACGACCCCCTTGAGCATGGCCTGAGAGGCCGCCGGCATGGTATCGCCGCCGGGCTCGCTGATCTTGCGCCATTCTTCGGAATAGAAGAAGAAGGTCTTGTTCTTCGCCGTGTTGTACGCCTTGGGAATGAACACCGGGCCGCCAATGGTAAAGCCGTAGACGTTGTGATGGTTCACAGCGTTCTTGTTCGGATCGCCATTTTCTGCCTCGGTGCGCTTATTAAACCACTCGTTTGCATCCAGGGCGGTGTTTCGCACGAATTCGTAGGCGTCGCCGTGAAACGTGCTGGTGCCGGCTTTGGTGGCAACCAGAACCTGACCGCCTCCGGAGCGTCCATAGCCAGCGTCGTAGTTGCCGCGCTGCAGGGTGAATTCCTGAATGGCGTCCACGTTAGGCGCGTTGATGACCGTGCCGTTGGAGCCCGAGTCGTTGATATCGGCTCCATCGATGGTCCAGTTGTTGGCATCCGTGCGGGCGCCGTTTACCGACATGGCGGTGTTGCCGGCGCTGGTCTCGTCGCCCATCTGGCTGACTACACCGGGTTGCAGAGTTACCAATTGCTGGAAGTTCCGGCCAGCGAGTTCGAGTTGGCGAATCTGCACGCCATCGATGGTGCCGGCCTGCGCGCTGGTCTCCGTTTCGACTGAAACAGGATTGGTTTCCACTGTGATGGTCGTGGACACGGACCCCGTCTTCAATGCGATATTCAAGGCGTGCTTCTCGGCCACATTGAGCACGACATTGTTGCCAATGTAGGTTTCAAAACCGGTGGCGGTTACCTTCACCGTGTAGGTGCCGGCGGGGAGATTGGGGGCCAGGTAGCGGCCGCTCCCATCGGTTTGCACCACGCGGGCGGCGCCGTTTACGCCGTTCTCGGTAATGGTAACGGTGGCATTCGGCACCAACGCACTGCTGGCGTCGGTAACGGCGCCGCTCAGGGTTGCAGCGAGCTCCTGTGCGCGCGAAATGACGGGACACAACAGAAGCAGAATGATCACCAGCCAGCAGAAGGGCCGAAGACTCGTCGCGCATGAGGCTCCGAACGCCTTGTTGAGTCCAGCAAATGAAAGCCGGTGTTGAGAAGCCTGCTTTGCATGAGTCATTGCCATTGCACCTTTCGTTGTGAATTCTCCCGATTCTTGTTTGAGACCGAAGTGTTCCTCAGCCGTGCTTCAGGAGCGAGAGATTCGAAGCGCGATCGTTTCGCGGTTCAAATCGAGTTCACAAGAACAATAGGACGATTCCCTCTGGAGCACAAGTGTAAAATGAACATTTCAGCTAATAATGATCACATTTACTTTCTCCCATTGTGCAGATGACAATTACTGCGCGCCGGATCGAAGGATGTAAAGTAAACATAATCCATTTATTTGGTTATATTTAACTGCACTTTTACCATGGGATTAATGTAGAAGGGCCATACTTTCTACCAATTATTGGTGATTGTAATAAGCCGATCTTTATGAAAAATGTGATTAGGATCACGACGTCAACAATCTTAAGCGCGAATGATCTTGATTCCCTGGCGTTCAAGGGCTGTGAGGATTTCGTTCGGCGCTCCCCCGTTGGTGATGAGCGTCTGCACTTCGCCGACTGGGCAGATAAATGCTGGCCCGACTTTGCCGAGTTTGCTGGAATCGGCCACTACGATCACCTCTTTGGCTTGCTTTATCATCTTGCGGTACACCAGCGCCTCGTCGGTTTCCAGTGAGGTCACGCCCCGTTCCACATCGATGCCGGTCACGCTTAGGAACACCTTGTCCATGTAAACATCGTCAAAGAACGTAAGCGCGGCATTGCCTGTCAACGAGAAAGACCACGCCCATGGAATTACACCGCCTGTCACGTAAGTCCGGATCCCGGGCTGATTGCACAACTCCATCGCGATATTGATTGCGTTGGTGATAACGTTGATTCTTTCGCGATGGCGAAGACTGCGCCCGACGTGCGTCGTCGTAGTACCCGCGGTCAGCCCGATGGTGTCGTTATCTTTCACCAGTTCCGCCGCCGCCAATCCGATGCGTCTCTTCTCTTCGGCGTGGCGTTGTTCCCGAGCCAGGAAGGAACTGTCGTATCGAAATGGCTCGTAGAACAGAGGCTCGACCAGCGTTGCGCCCCCGTGAGTTCGGCGAATAAGACCACGGCTTTCGAGACGGGCCAGATCGCGGCGAATGCTGGGGGCTGAGGAACCAGCCTCCGCCACAATCTCCTCAATGGTGGCTGTGCCGGTGCGAAGAAGGAATTTGACGATCCGTTCGGAGCGAAGACTCAGACCTGTCTCTGACATGTCGCGACGATTCTACACCTACTTTGCAAAATTCAATGGAAATTGCGCAAATCATTGGATTTGTCATCGACGCACATCTTCGTAAAACAGCTCTACCCTAGGATCGCCAAGGTTAGGCTAATATGCTGCAATAAAACGGTTTAGTTTTGTCCTTTGTTCATACTCCTTGGCGCATATGGATCGTGCTTCATAATATGAAATGGTCGTATCGATTCGTTTTGGTCATATATTGTTGCAACTAGTCGCATTTTTCAATTGTCCACGCAGATGGCGCACAGCAAAGTCGTAGACTTTGTGATCGGGGAGTTTCTCATGGCGAAGCGTTTTCCGATCTTTTCTCTGGTCCTCCTGGTGCTTTTTTGCGCCCCTCATTTGGCTTCCGCCCAGGTCCAGCGGGCCAAAGATGGACGCGTCTTCGGAGGTTATTTCGAAGAATGGGACGTACGCTATTCCGGCTATACGATGGCCACGCTGGAGAAAAGCGGCGTTGCCGGGAGGTTGACCCACCTGATCTACGCCTTCGGCAATGTCACGCCAGGCCCTTCACCCGTCTGCGCGATCGCCGATGCCAAAGCGGCATGGCAGGACACGTCGATTCTCGGAGTCGACGGAAAGCCATTTTCCGGCGCCGTGCACGGGAATTTCGCTGGCATGCTGGAATTGAAGGCGCTTCATCCGCGCCTGAGAACGCTCATCTCCCTGGGCGGGCAGGCAGGCGACGTGTCGGGATTTACCACCGCGGCAGCTTCGCCCGCGGCACGGCGCGCATTGGTGGCTTCCTGCATCGAGCTCTTCATTGAGGGGCACATCGCTCAAGGCGTGGAGGCGCCGGGACTCTTCGACGGTTTCAATATCGACTGGGAGTTTCCATCGGCTGCGGACAAGGAGAACTTTGCCGCATTGTTGCATGAGTTTCGGACCCAACTTGATGCGCTGGGGCGCAGCGTGGGTCGCAGTTACATCCTCACCTTCGATTCTCCGGCAAACCCGCTGAAGTACGCGAATATCGACTTGAAGGCCGCTGCCCGTGAGGTGGACTTCCTCACCATCGATGGATACGACTATGCCACCCCCGGCGAAAAAATGACCAATGCCAGTTCCGCGCTTTACAACAGCCCCGCTGACCCCTTGCGCGATCAGGCGCGGGCGATTGACGACACGGCGCGGGCTTACCTGAAGGCAGGCGTGCCCGCCGCAAAGTACACCATGGGAATGCCACTTTACGGGGTCGGCTGGAGCGGTGTCCCAAACCGCAATCATGGCCTCTATCAGGGCGCGGCAGGCGAGGCGCCGGTGCTCTTGTCCGATGGCAGCGGCCCGTGTCCAACGCAGAGCAGGAAGGCTCCGGCGCCAGGCTGCGATACCATTCTGACTCCGGGATTCGTTACCGATGCGACACTGAATCAATTGTTGCGCCGGCCTGATGCGCGGTTCCGGTATGACGCGCGACGCGAGAGCGCGACGCTCTATCTGCCCGCCAGCCATACTTTCTATACGTTCGACAATCTGCGATCGGTGGCCGTGAAGACAGCCTACATCCGCCAGCACGGGCTGAGAGGAGCCTATGTGTGGGCATTGAATGATGAAGATTCTGAAGCCACCATCACCAAGGCCATTGCCGCCGGGCTGAAGTGATTTGAATACGAAATAACCGCTTTCAGTTAACGATGGACAGCCCGTATGCGATTCGTCCGCAAAGCCGAGAACGGCCTCGAGGAGGCGGTGCGGCGCTCACGTTCGCAACGGATTCCTTGCTGAGTATCGGTTATGCCGGCCTTCCTTACCTTTCGAGCCTGGTGGGCGAGACGCTGACGAAAACCGCTGAATGTTCCGCATTGGCGGTAATTCGCTCGGAGTGGGGTCCGCCGACTTAAGGCGGAGGCGGAGGCGGCGACAGCACGGGGACCAGCGCTGGCCACTACATCGTCATCGTCACCGGAACGGATGCCGGGCAAGGTCTCCTCCCAGGTAACGGTGTCCCTCACGGTGCAATGGAGTGCCGGATGTGGGATCAGGACCGAAAGCATGCCCGCTACCCCTGGCTGCTGCTGGAGAGAGCCATCTGACGCGGCGGCTGTTCGGAGGCATGCTGCAGCGGATGGAGGCCTTACCGCTGCCAGCCGGGTAGGCGTGGCAAGGAGGCAAAACCAATTTGGACGACGGATGGGAGTCGGGAAGGGGTGTCTGAGAAATCGCTCTGAAATGGGGAAATCCATGGCCTATCGATTCTGGCAAAGGCTCTGCCGGGCACGCCTCGGGGCTTTTCGATGGAAACGGATGCAAAGAGGATCGCTAGCGGAGGCAAATGGGGGGTATATTGGTTCGCATCCGAAAGGCAAAACGGAAATCCCGATTGGAGCGAGTCCAGAGCTATGTCCATGAAGTTCCAGAAGTGGATCGTACCTATCGTTTTTATGGGAGCAGCTCTACTTCCAGGCCTGATCAAGGCGCAGAAATTCCAGGAGCCCACCAAGGACGAGTTGCAGATGACAACGGACCCGAAGGCGCCCGGCGCGCCGGCCGTCTATCTGTATCGTGAAAAGGTCACCGATAACAACCGGCACTTCATCAGCGAGTATGCGCGCATCAAAGTGCTGACGGAGAAGGGCAAGGACAAGGCGACAGTCGAAGTTCCCTACGGCGGCAATGGCGCGCCTCCGCACATCGAGGGACGAACCATCCATCCCGATGGCACGGTCGTTCCTCTGACCGGGAGCGGCCCCGAGTTGCTGGTCCAAAGCAACCGCGAAGGGCGCAGCAACGTTCGCGTCTTCACCCTGCCCAGCGTCGAAGTGGGGAGCATTCTGGAATACCGGTGGACGCTGCCCATTGGCGAAGGCAGAACCGGCGGCGTATCCAACGATAACCAGGGCTACTTCGACTCTGCTTTGGCCAGCGCGATCGCTTACTGGGACGTGCAGAAGGATCTCTTCATTCACAAGGAACACTTCTATTACGACCCATTGAACGATCTGGAGCGTAACGTGGTGGGAAACCTGAACGTGACCCACTATGTGGACGGCGAGATCGCCAGCTACCTGCTCTACTCTGAACATCTGCCACCGGGCGCAAAGGTGGCTGTCAGCCCGCGAAGGGACTACGACCTGGTGGTCCAGGATGTGCCGCCGATCACCCATGAACTTTATGCACCTCCGGAAATGGGCAGAGAATACTCGGTGCGCTTCTTCTACTCGCCCTATCTTTCCGGAGACGTGTATTGGGAATCGGAAGGAAAGCGGTGGCAAAAAGAGATTGACCGCGCCGCGGATGCCAGCGAGGCCCTGAAATCCGCCGCCGCGGAAATTACTGCGGGCGCCGCAACGGACGAGGCCAAGGCCAGGAAGCTCTACGACGCAGTTCAGGCGCTGGGTAATTTCGCGTTCACGGGCGGTGGAGCGGCTCCGGCAGCGTTCCTGGGAGGCGTGAGTGAAATACGGCCGGCGGACCAGGTGTGGAGCGCAAAAGGCGGCGGCCGCAATGACATAGCTATCCTTTACCTTGCCTTGGCCCGTGCCGATGGATTGCATGCCGATGCCATGGAGATTCCCGACCGCAGGTTTCGCATTTTCGATCCCGGCTATCTTTCGCTCTCCCAGTTCAATACCGATATTGTGATCCTGCACGTGGGGGACCGGGATGTGTTCGTCGATCCTGGCGAGAAACTGCTTCCGTTTGGCCAGTTACGCTGGTCGCACACGCTTTGCGGGGGCCTCGCGGAAACCTCAACCGGGGTGAGCCGCGCCCTCCTGACGCCCGCCAATCTGACCAAGGACGCCATCACCGCACATGCAGCCAACTTTGTTGTCGACCCTTCCGGCACCATTTCCGGTACGGTGCAACTGGTGATGAATGGGCCGGAAGCGCTCGAATTGCGCCAACTGAATCTGACGGCAGGCGCCGGCTCGGTGAATCAGCGGCTGGCCGAGTCGCTCCGCCGGATGCTTCCCCTCACGCTTAATGCTGAAATAGCCGGCATCAAAGGCATGGAAACCTCTGAGGGCTATCTACAGGTCACGGCAAATGTCTCGGGGACTCTGGGCACCGTTACCGGAAAACGGCTCTTGTTGCCGGCTTTCCCGTTCTCTTCCGGCTCGCCGGAGCAGTTCGCGTCTGAAGAGTCGCGCGAATCCCCGGTCGACATGCATTATGCCGAGCAGGTGATTGATGACGTGGTTTATCACCTTCCGGCAGGGTATGCCGTGCAAGGCGCACCTCAGGCTGCCCAGATGCCCTGGCCAGAACACGCCGATTTGGTGATCAAGGTTGCGGCAAACGCCAACACCCTGGACGTCCGGCACACTTTCGCGCGCGCATTTGTTCTGTTGGACGCGAAGGAATACCCGGCACTGCATGACTACTACGCGAAGATCGCAGTGAACGATCAGCAGCAGGTGGTGTTGAGTCCGGCATCAGGCGCGGGAAATTGAATTGCGATGGGCGCCGATATTGGCTGTCACTTGACGCTAGTTGGCTGCCTTTTTCAGTACTGCCGTGCCGCGCTCGTCCATGAGGATGGCGCCCTCGAGCTTGCGGAAGTCGGCGGCCTTGCCGGCCGGGATCTCGACCTGGCGGACGACGTATTCGCGCTCGTAGTGGAGCTGGTTGCCGCGGCCGGTGATCTTGGAGTGATAGCTGGCGAAGCCTATTTCCACATCGACGGGGTCGGGGGTGGCATCCACCACGTAACCGGCCGGGAGGGTGATGTCGTAGGAATCGCGCCAGCGGCCAGTGGCAGCCAGGTCGATGGGAAGAGTCCGGGGCTTGTCGTCAGAGGGAACGGCGAAAGAACCCATCACACGGGGACGGACCAGCAGCAGCGGGCCGGCGGTGTGCGCATATTGGCCGGCCGTCAGCTTGAAGTGCAACTCCAGCGGCTTGTCCAACGCAGGCGGCTGCACAACCTGGAACGACACGAGCACTACGCCGGGAAGGTCGCGGGCAAAGCGATTCTCCCAGAATTCGCGGCGTTCCTTTTCGTCGGTGTATTTGAGGAAGGAGCGAATGTCGGCGCCTTCGGGGCCGAAGCGAGTGGCGTCGAGGGTTCCGGCCAGGGTGCCATCGGAGGCCAGCGTGAACACGCCCTTGCGGATCATGCCATTCGCCTCGGGCGGCAGGACGGGGAGCGCTATGGCCTGGCTGGCGGCACCGGCGCAAAGCAGGCCATAGCTGCCTTGTTCGTTTGAAGGCAGGTTGCCTACGGGGGTGCGCTCATCGGTGGGGTCGAAGATGAGGTAGCGCCTGCCGTCATTGGTTTTGACGACGGCCATCAGGCGCGGATCGTTGACGTCGGCGGGGAGTTCGATAGCGGTGATCATGTGATTGCCGGCAAGGGAAGGATCGTTGGGATCGACGAAGCCGCGCTCGGAATCCACGGGCACGTAGAAGGCGCGGATGCCGGCGACCTGCAGCATGGAAATGAGTAGCGTGGTCTTGTCTTTGCAGTCGCCATAGCGGCTGCGGAAGATGTCGCCGGCGTGGTTGGCCCGGAGACCGCTGATGCCGCGGGAGACAACGAAGTAACGGATGTCGTTCTGGATCGACTCGGTGATGCGGCTCAGCTTGGTGTAGAAATCCGGCGCGTCGGCGATGAGTTGCTGCACTTTCGCGGTGATTTCGGGCGTTGGATCGGGACGCCCCGCCTCGAGCGTGGTAACCCATTTGCCGATAGCACGCCATTCTTCATCACGGCCTTCGACGGCAGCATCGCCCCACTGCACGCTCATGCGCTGGGCCAATGCGGCCCACTCCGGCGCCGACGGAATGTCGCGCAGGATGAGCGCGGGCTCGCCTTTCAGCTCCCAGCGGAAGTGGTTGGGCGCAACTTCCGAGGGTTTGACCGTGTCGTGCCGGTGCCACGAGTCGGCGTAATGGCGTCCCTGGGGCAGGTCCAGCTCAAGCGCCTGGTAGACCACGGGTATGCCATCCTGGAAATCCCACACTTTCTCCTGGAGGTAGGGCTTCATCACCTCTTCCGACTCGCAGACGATGGTTGCGCCCACATCCACCGCGGGCGGATGCGCGATGCGCCGCTTCCAGGTGGAGAGCATGATGGGGATCCCGGTGTCGCCCACTTCTTCGAAGTCCGTATCCTTGGCCTGGTAGGTTTTTTCGTCTGGGGCGATGGTCCAGGCGCGGAAGTAATTAATCTTTTCATCGACGTCGTAGCTGACGCTGCAAGTGTTGCCGCGGCCCTGGGGCTTCAGGATGCGGATGGCCTGACGTTCGCGCTCGGTAGCGCGGCCCTGGTCGTCGATGGTCTCTATGTATTCGTCGTAGAGGATCACGGCGGAGGCGTCTGTGGCGGAATCCGGTGTACGGATATTGGAGGCTTCCATGCCCCAGCCGGGGACTGGGTGGTCCTTGCTAAAGCCGTAGGCGCAGCCGGGCAGCAAGATGCCGAGCGCAATGATCGGGACCAGTGTTTTTGCCGCCGGGGATTTGTGAATGTCCATGGTGTTTCCCTTGTGGCCTGAAGCTTGTAGCCGGTAGCTAGCAGCCCCCATCTTTGAGCTTTTACGCTCGACAATCAGACTGATGGCCGGACGCTAGTTTCCTTTTACTGCCTGCGCTGTCCTTGTCAGCACCAACTGCTGCTGATCGGCGGTGGCCACCTTCTGGTAAAAGTCAGTTTGCCGGACAAGCCATGGGAATATGCGAAAGGAACAATTACCGTGATAACTCCGCCGGGATGACCGGTGATGGTTCATTTTGGGACGGCAATCGCTTCCAGCATGGAGGCGCCCAGCGCCAGGGGCAGGCCGACTACGTTGAAGTAGTCGCTCTCGATGCGTGTGATCCATTTGGCGGCGCGGCCTGGGATGCGCAAAGCGGAAAGCTTTTTTCATGGGCTGATTTTACCCGCTAGACTCCGCCGCTAATTCTCGACCGCATCGAACTTCCGTGAGTTATGTCCAGTTTCGCGGTCACTCGATCACAGCATGCTCCTCGGGTCCGTCTTTGTCCCACTTCGCCGCGTTCAGAGGGAGTTTGCAGTGAAGGCACCGCTGGACCGTGGTATTGTAGCCGCACTATTTGGGAAGTTTCGAGCCGCCTGCTCAACGTGGTCGCCCAGGGGCCAGCCCTGGAAAGGCGAAGAACCGCCAAAGTTCCGATATAACGGTCATTCGGACACGACTTGCGAAATCGGGACCTGAATCGTGTAGTATTCGCGAAAAGCCAGGCGCCCCCTCCTTGCGGCTTTCTTGTTCGTGTCGCTAGAGCGGGATTCCATGTCCCCAGCCTCGACCGCATTGTCATCTTGAGCGGAAGTGAATTCAAAAGGGGGTTGCGTGCCGGCTACTTGCGGCCTATTCTCTTGTGGCGGGACAACTGAACCGGAATCCCCCCTCTAAACAGCCAGCTGTGAAAGGCAACTAGACCTTGAATTCGGGCCCGTCTAGTCTCTAAGCGCATAGGCAAGATAGAGCGTCACATCTGCCCGGTCGAGAGGATGGATTCGTGTCTAATTGTGGTTCGAATTCTCAACTCAGAGGGCTGCTACTAATCGCGGGCGTGGCGCTTGCACTGGCGATTCAATTCAGCGGCTGCGGCGGTGGGGGATCCACTTCAACTTCTCGGACCCCGCCTTCGAATCCCGTACCAAGCATCGCCACGCTCGCCCCCCCATCAACGACTGCAGGAGCCGCAGCGCAGACACTGACAATCAATGGCTCAAACTTCCTGTCGAGTTCGACCGTGACCTACAACGGCGTCGCGCAAACGGCGACGTTCGTGAATTCGGGCCAGCTTACGATATTGTTGAACGCCAGCGACCAAGCCACAGCCGGCTCCTATCCCGTCGCAGTCACAAGTCCCGCGCCCGGCGGTGGTCCTTCCAATTCGGTCAACTTCGCTGTGAACAATCCGGTACCTGCGATCAACAAGCTCTCTCCCGCGTCCGCGACTGCAGGAGCTGCAGCGCAGACACTGACAATGCATGGCACAAACTTCCTGTCGATGCCGAGGACGGCGCGCCGCAGAAGATCGCCTTCTTCGCCCGCAGCCAGGACGTCCCTCAACCTGGGGCTGATCGTCGATTTCAGCGGCAGCCAGGACCCGTTCCTCAAGGCCCACCACAAAGACCTGGAGACGTTCCTCGGCAGCGTGCTGGGACCGGCGGATCGCACGTTTCTGCTGTGCTTCGGGGATCGCCTGCGCCTGGCCAGCCGGTTC